>CAUQYS010000002.1:0-342270 GCA_963522905.1 uncultured Candidatus Saccharibacteria bacterium
GACATAGATCTCCTTTCTTGGTTCTATGCCAGTGTAGCAAGGGTATGTGAAGGGAGTGTGAAATGGGCGAGCGATATAGCCTCAATCACATAATACAACTATCGTAGGCCATCATATTAGTATAAACTCAATGCCTACTACCCCATGTAATCGCTGGTCTTCCATAGAATAAAACTCGTTAATTTGATTCTCTAACCATTCAACACTCTCACCACCAAACTTCCGCGGATCATTATGCGAAAATAGATCATGAAAGGTTGCGTAGCGCAGCAAACCGACTACTTTAACAGTGGCAGTTTGACTCGGATTATCTCGATTGGTAAAAACTATTTGGTCGCCTATTTGAATCTTCTGGCGCTTGTCATCGTATAGTCGCGATTCGATGGTCTTATTGCCAGAGGCGATAGCGTTAAAGGGCTCGGTGGCTAATTTTAATTGATGCGTAGTCATGATATGTTATTGTATCAGAACAAATGAGACTAGTTATCTAGGGGTGCGGGTCAATACGTTTTATCAATAAGCCGTCAGGATCAGCTTGCCGTCCACATACTCTCCCAAAAACACATCGCTATACGCCTGCAGTCCCTGCTTTTTCATTTCTTTTAGCAGCCACGTTTCGTCCTTGCCAATTACCTGTAGAATATCAGTCTGCAGCTGCCCGTCTGTTATGAGTGGGAACTTTGGATTTTCTTCCCCTTCCTGCGTGATAATCAATTCACCGTCTTGCTCCACGACGGCTCTTTTTACCTTTTTTGTCAAATAGATATTCTGCGTTCGTAGTTTAAAAGATACGTCATGAGCGCTCAAGCCAACTTTCTTGCAATTTTCAATATTGATTTTTCCATTATCAATAATAATTAATGCCTTGCCATCTATGAGCTGCTTTGCCCTCACATTATGCTGCTTGACCCATTTCAATGTCAGCACTAGGGCGCACCATATACACAAAATACCGATGTAATCCAGTATTTGGATTTCATTATTATAAATAACCCCGCCAATGATGCCACCGAGCACATAGTTCTGCACCTGATCGCTAGCAGATGATGGCGACAAATTACCCTTGCCTGAAAGATTAATTATTACCGTCAGGGCAAAAAAGCCAATCAGCAATTTTATTGCCACTAGAATGAATCCATCCATGATTTTTATTATCCGTTACATATTACTAATATGTCATCTAAATTATAGCACTTATGTTCAATTAACTACCGGCGATTTGTGCGAGCACACTCACAAAGCGCACCCACCCGTCCTTAGGATAATGTGATTACAAACCGCATGCCCTGCCCGTGTGGTGCAAAGCTGTAGTCCAGACCTTTGGCATCGAGCAGCATTTTCACCGTGTAGAGGCCAATGCCACTACTATTAGCGTGCTGCGTCGCGCTACCAGACGTGCGATAAAACGGATCAAAGACATGCTGGAGCTGCTGCTTAGTGAGCGGTTTGCAGACGTTTTCAATAGCCAGTTCGTGCTGGCTACAAGTAATTTTTATCACGCTTCCCGCGTCGCCGTGGCGCACCGCATTTGACACCAGATTCGAGATGACGTGGCGCATCATGTCACGGTTCGCGTTGATAGTCGCAGGCTGCGTGTTAACCACAAAAGTCATGCCGCGCGTTTTTGCCAGCAGTGTATAATCGGCAACCACCTCGGTAATCAGCTTATCGACCCTCAGCCGCTCCTCTTGGCGCAAAGCCTGCTCGGCAACGCTGCCAGAACGCAAGACGTCATTCACCATTGCCGCCAAGCGGTCAACCTGCGCTACCGATTCCGCCAGGTACTGATCGCGATTTTTATATTCGCCAATGTTCAGTTGCATATTCTCAAGCATAATCCGGAGGGCTGCGAGCGGCGTTTTTAGCTCGTGCGAGGCCGCGCGCAGGAAAGCGATTTTTTCCTTTTCTAACTGGGTGATCCGCTTATTTTCATGCTCGAGCGAGCGTATCGTCTGCCACAGATTTTGATAGAGTTCATTAATATTTCGCCCCAGCACGCCGATTTCATCACGGCTATTTACCGGGTAGTGCGCGTCCTTTTCCAGTCGCTGCATGGTCGTGGTCACCGCCGCCATCTGGCGAATCGGCCGCGTCACAAAACGGCTGTAGATGTACGAAAACAGTAGCGCCACCAACAGCGAGCCAAGCATGGTATATGGCAATACCTGCAGGGTAGCGAGTTTGGCCTGAGTGACGGGCGCCACGTCGGCCAGCAGCTTGACGGCTATCGTTTGGCCTTGGTTGTTCACCGCGCTGCCCTGTCGCAAAATCACCGAGCGCGGATCGACCGTTTGTCCATCAGCGATTTTCACCACGCTGGTATCGACCGATTTGCCGCTGTCTGTCACAATGTTGATCGACTGAAAACCTTGAAAATACTGATCACGCCCGTCAATTGTCAGCGTGATATTAACATTTTTCACCTGAGCGAACTCCTGGCTGAGACGGCGCATTTCCTCAGTCGATTTACCGCGTAATTCAGCCACGAGCGCCGTGAGATTGTCCGCCGCCTCGCGCTCTTTTTGTTGCAGATAAAATTGCGGCATCAAGGTGTAGACCAGCGCATGCACCAGGATGATCAACGCCGCGAATAGGCCAATTGACACCAAAAATGTTTTGGGGAATAATTTAAGATTCTTCATAGCGATAGCCCACTCCCTTCACCGTGATGATGCAGTCCAGGTGCAATTTCTTGCGCAGGTTTTTGATGTAAACGTCAATCACTCGGTCGAACGGCACCTCATCATCACGCCACAATTTATCAATGATAGCCTGCCGACTCCAGACCATGTTTGGATTATCCACCAATAGTTTGAGCAGCTGCACTTCCTTGGGCTTGAGGTGCGCGTCAGCATCATCATAAAATCCCTGATAGGCTGCAAAATCCACCGAAGCCAGGCCGCGACGCCACAAGGTTTTGGTGGGTTGTTGTTGGCGACGCAGCAGCGCCCTAATCCGCTTTTCCAAAATCACCAGCGAAAATGGCTTATTCATATAATCGTCCGCCAGCTCGTCAAAACTCGCAACTTGAGTCGGCTCATCATGCAGCGCCGTCAACATCAGTACCGGCATGTCGCTGGTCTGGCGAATTTGATGCAGCGTCTCGATGCCACTCATCCCCGGCAGCATAATGTCGAGAATAATCACATCCGCCCCAGCGAACTTATCCAGCGCCTCCTCGCCGCTGGTCGCCGTTATCACCGTAAAGCCACGCTGCACGAGGAACTGCTCAGTACCAGCTCGGAGGGCTGGTTCGTCTTCAACGAGGAGAATATTCACTGCTCGTCCACTCATACGCCTATACTAGGCGCTTCTTTGTTATATTGCTGCACGATTTTATCCCCTCGTCATACCAATGTATATGACTATTGTAGCGCATCGCAATTTTATATGAAAAGTATTGTGAAAAATATGCGCGGTATGCTATGGTGTTAGTATGACATATCGACACAACATCGTTATCGTTGCTCGTCGTCGCCGCTCTGACTCAGAGGGCTAATTAGTCGTATAGTATAAAACCAACGAAAGAGCCCTCATCCGAGCGGCTCTTTTTAATTATTATAGAAAGGAAGAATATGAATCACGACACACCTCACTACACCAAGGTTGCCAGCCATGAGGCGACAAATGGCGAGTTTGATACGTGCCTCTTGCTCTATTCGGGAGGCCTCGACACCTCCGTCATGCTTAAGTGGCTCCAAGAAAAGTACAACTGCAACGTCATCACCCTAACGGTCAACATTGGCCAGACGGTTGACGATCTCGACGCCATCGCCGAAAAGGCCAAGATGCTCGGCGCTATAGAAACCATCACGGTTGATGCTCGCGATCGCTTCGCTGATGAGCTACTATCACTGGCCATCAAAGCCAATGCTGATTACCAAGGTGGCTATGCCCTCTGCACGCCACTGGGGCGCATCATCATCTCGCAATTAGCCGTCGAATATGCCGAAAAATACAACTGCACCGTCATCGCGCACGGCGCTACCGGCAAAGGCAACGACCAAGTTCGCTTCGAAACCTACATCACCACGCTCAACCCTAAACTCAAGATCTTAGCACCAGTACGTGAGTGGAGTATGGGCCGAGAGGAAGAGCTTGCCTATGCCAAGAAACACAACATCCCCGTGCCACATACTCAGGAATCGCCTTATTCGACCGATGAAAACATGTGGGGTATCACCAGCGAAGGTGGCGAAATCGAATCACCATCGCTCAAACCAAATTATCACGCCATTCTCAATTGGTGCTCAACCATCAAATATACGCCGGACGAAGCCGAGGATATTACCATTGAATTCATCAAAGGCGTGCCTGTCGCTGTCGATAATCATCACTTTTCACTTCAAGCGCTCATCCAGCACTGCAACCAACTCGGCCGCAAACACGGCGTGGGTGTGTCAACCCTCATTGAAGATCGGCTGGTCGGGCTGAAGGTGCGTGGTGTCTATGAAAACCCTGGTGCTGCCATCTTGATTGCTGCCCATCAAAAGCTTGAGCAATTGGTCTCGACCCGCGTTGAAAATGAACTCAAAGCCGAAATGGACAAAAAATGGGCCTACCTCACTTACGCAGCGCAGTGGTACGAGCCAGCCGTCCATCACATCAATGCCTATATTGATGATCAGAACCAAAAAGTCACTGGCACGGTGACAGTCCGCCTGTACAAAGGCACCATCACCGTCGTCAGTGTAGACTCACCACATTCATTGTTTGATATCAATCTTGCAACCTTTGATTCCAACGCCGCATTCAACCAGAATTCGTCCGCCGGATTCATTGAATTATATTCATTAAGTCAGCGAACAGCTGAAGGAGCATACTCATATGGCAAGTAAACTATGGCAATCAACCGCAACTGGCTCACTCCATCCATTGGTCGAGTCATACACCGTTGGCGACGATCAAACATTAGACCAGTATTTACTCGGTCACGATATCACTGCCACCAAAGCACACGCCCACATGCTGGAAAAAATTGGCGTGTTGACCAGTGACGAATATCAGCAATTGGCAGCTGCCTTGGATGAGCTATTCAACGAATGGAAAACTGGTGCTTTCACTCTCACTAGCGAGCACGAAGATGGTCACACTGCCATTGAGCTGTACCTGACAGAAAAACTCGGACAAATTGGCAAAAAGGTTCATACTGGCCGAAGCCGCAACGACCAAGCCTTGGTAATGATGCGACTATTTATCAAAACAGAGCTTGCAGCAGTGGCCGAAAAATTGGAGACAGTCGCCCAGGCCTATGCTGGCAAAATTACTGCCATTGGCCAGACTGAAATGCCTGGCTACACCCACACCCAAAAAGCCATGCCGACCACGGTTAGTATGTGGCTTGGCTCATATCACGATGCGTTTCATGACCTCCAGCAATTGGTCGCACACAGCATTGCCACCATCGACCAAAACCCGCTGGGTAGTGCTGCTGGTTTTGGCGTTACCCTACCACTTGACCGCCAGATGACAACGAGCGAACTAGGCTTCGCCAAAGTACAGGAAAATCCAATGTACTGTGGCCTGTCGCGCGGCGTTTTTGAACTGATTGCCGTGCAGGCGCTCAACCCAATCATGGTCTTTGCTGGCAAATTTGCTGAAGACATGTTGCTATTTACCTCGCAGGAGTTTAACTATTTCAAGCTGCCCGTCACCATGACCACGGGCTCGTCCATCATGCCTCACAAGCGTAACTATGACGTCTTCGAGATCATGCGTGCCACTGCTCACGCTTATCCAAACTACGCCTTGCAGCTGCAAGCTATTTCGACAGGCGCTGGCAGCGGTTATCACCGTGACTTACAGCTGACCAAAAAAATCACCATGGATGCCTTTACGTCAGCACTCGACACGCTGGAAGTTCTGGCACTCTGTGTCAGCGAGCTGGAGGCTAACACCGAACAGTTGGCTGAGGCAATGACCGATGAGCTCTATACTGTTGCCAAAATCAATGAATTGGTGGAAAAAGGCGTGCCGTTCCGCGATGCCTACCAGCAAGTTAAGCAATCGTTTTTGGCGAATAGTCACTGATCTTGAGAGGAAATGAGCGAAGCTTAAATGCAGCTTACCGCCGCACGATGCGCTTGCGATACTCTGCTGCCGTCATGTAGGTCGTCGTATTTGTCACTCTGTCAAAGAAAAGTATACCCTGACAGTGGTCGGCCTCGTGTTGAAAGACATGAGCAACAAAGCCATCCAGTACCGCAGTATGATGCTCGCCCCACTCATCATCCCACTGAGCATTGATCTGTTGGTAGCGCTGCACCTGTGCAAAGAGCCGCCCCTCATCACCACTGGCGCAGCCCTCCCACATACCCATTGTCTGGCCAATGCCGGTGTATGATGGATTGATAATAACTTGCTCAAATGGCTCGCGGTCTGGGCGATTTGGCGTTGGCTTGATAGCAATCACGCTCAGCGCCAAGGCCTGCCCCACTTGGGGTGCAGCCAACCCAACCCCATAATCTCTCTCCGCCACGGTGTGCTTAATATTTGCAATAAGCTGCTGCACTGCTGGCGTCGTGATTTCCTCGCGGCTCACGTGCCTCGCTTTCTCACGCAGCACCGGATCGCCCGCTTGACAGATTGGTAGGAGTGTTTTTTCTTGACGCATTCTTTAGTGCATAGTATACACGAAAGTAGCTATCAAAAGCTATTTTATCTTTTTCCGTTTCGTAATATAGTTTTGTCTACGGTGTACGATATATCATCTTCCTTTCAGTATGGCGGCAAAACCATTTTTGTTTCTTGGTGTACTATACGACAAAAATCTGTTATACCCGATCTCCCCTGGCAACAAGTCTATACGATCGGTGATTTAGCTGGTTCTGTTCCGCTCGTCTATAACGCGATCAAGAAGAGCTATAATCTCCCTGGCGGCAAAACTGAATCTGGAGAGACAATTGAGCAAACCATCACACGAGAGATGGTAGAAGAATGCAACATGCGCGTTATTGAATGGCAACCACTCGGATACCAGTGCTGTCTTGAGCCAAACGGCATGCGCGTATACCAGTTTCGTGTCTATACAAAGCTCGAGAAAATTGGCGAGTTTACTCACGATCCTGGTGGTGATATCATTGCGCATACCCTTGTTGATATCAATGACGTAAACCGCATCATTGGCCAAGGAGATATTGGAGCATGTATGATTCAACAAGCGAAACAATACTTTTGCTTTTAGATATACTATTATCAGCCATGACAAGTTACTGGCAAGAGGTGGTATATATGCACGGTTATGGTCGCGACAGAGTGGTGGGTTCCTCACGAGCGAAAGCAGTGACGCTCCATAACAAAAGGACCAACACATCTGTGCCGGTCCTAAGGAGGAAGTCTGTTAGAGGGTAAATTATTTAGGCGTCTGCTTGTTGCAGAGCGTCGATCAGTACTTGCTTTGGCTTCATGCCGACTAGCTCTGCCACCACAGCACCGCTCTTGAAGATCTTCATGTTGGGGATACTCTGCACTTGGTGCTGCAAGGCAAGCGCTGCATTATCTTGGCTTGCTTCGGTATCGACCTTGACAACGTCGAACTCAGTCTCTTCAGCAATCTGCTCAAGCAGTGGTGCCATTGCGCGGCACGGTGGGCACCACGGTGCCCAAAAGTCGACCAGCACTGGCCGCTCGCTCTGAAGAGCATGCTCCTCAAATTCTTGCTTGGTAGTGGTATTGTATAGTGCCATGATTTTTCTCCTTATGAATTATGATTATCGTGATGACAGGGGTGGCATGTGCCAGTAATGATGAGCGGCCCATCGACAAGGCAGTCTGCTACCTGCCGCGCAAGCTCACGCCGCAGCGCTGGCGCGATGGTGATATCGTGCAGGCCGTCGCAGGAGCTGCAGACAAAGTGGTCATGCGGTGCAGGATTGCTATCGTAGCGCAGGCAGCCGTGCGCCGTTGCTGGTGCAAGGCCAATCACCCCATCCGCCTGCAACCGCTGGGTAATGCGATGCACGGTGGTCGCGCTGACACGGGGGTAGTCGTGGCGTAACGCGGCCGCAATCTCGGCGTTGGTGGCATGCTGCAGCTGGCGAAGAATCGCGATCACTCGATCGGTATATTTCGTCGTCCGGCGTTGCACTGCTTGCTCCATGCAGCTATTGTAATTCATTTACAATAAAAAGACAATGCTTTTCTTCGATTATTTTCCAAACCCTATCTGCTCAGTGCGGACTCCCTTTGCTTCTAGTGTTTGTCTTGAGAAGCCAATCCGCTCAAAGAAATATCACCTCGTATACTGCTAACATAGGGCTTCAAAGCCTAAGGTATGAAACTCTTGCAATAGATACTACACCCGATTCATACTGGTTATGCTATACTAATAGCATGACAACATATCCAACTCCCCTGCATGAATTACTGAAACTGACCAGCAAGACGGTGCTCATCACTGGTGCCGCGATGGGCATTGGCAAGGCAATCGCATGGCGCTATGCCGAGGCTGGTGCTGCCCTCCAGCTCATTGATCGCGATGCCGACGCATTGCAGCAGACTGCTACCGAGCTGCGCGAGCAATTTGACGCTGCTGTCACAACGCACATCGTCGACCTCTCCGACAACAGTGCTATCACCGCGCTGTGGCGCGATATCACCCCAACGCCAGACATCCTCATCAACAACGCCGGTATTTTTGCGCCAGTCAAGCTCGCTAATATCGACCAGGCAACCTTCGACAAGACAATGCAGATCAACACCCGGGCAGTGCTCACCATGTGTCAAGAAATGATTGCTCGCCGCACAGCGCCAGGTACTATCATCAATATCAGCTCCATCGAAGCCCTCAAAGGTATGACCTACGACATGACGCTCTACGCCATGAGCAAAGCCAGCGTCCTTGCGCTGAGCCGTGGGCTCGTCAAAGACTTTGGGCGGAGTGGCTGGAGAGTCAATACTATTTTGCCGGGCGGCATCAGCACACCAGGTGCTCAGAAGATGGGGCTTGCGGCGCTCAAGAAGCTCGACTTCTCCATCATTAAGACCGGCCTCACCTACAATCTCCGCCTTCCCGCCAAGAATCTGGGCCAGCCCGACGACGTTGCTTGTACTGCACTGTGGCTTGGTACGCCAATGAGCCAGTATGTTAATGGAGCGGAAATTGTGGTGGATGGCGGATTCCTCGCGGTATAGAAGGTACTGATTAGCATCGACGAATAACAAGAAACCAACCTCACGTGGCTGGTTTCTTTTATGATTGATCGCTCTTGCAAGTGCTACTTGGCTGAGGATCACTTGCTAGGTGCTACGCTGCTGCATCGTCGCTACCCTGCTCGGCTGCAACATCCTCCGCATCCGCGCTTTCGGCAGCACCAGCGGCGGCTTCGTTGGCGGCAGCAAGGACACTTGGCTCGTAGGCGCTCGCAATGACGAGATCCTTCACCGTCACGTCGTCATCGGCAGTGCCTTCACGGCCATCGTCATGCTCGACTAGTTCAACACCCTCAGGTAGTGTAATATCGCCCACCGTCACGCGGTCACCTTCGCTGGCCAGGCCAAGCACCGACACATCAAGCGCCTCAGGCAAGTCCATCGGCAAGGCCTTCACCTCAACCTTCTCAATTGCTTGCAGCACGACCAGCCCATTCTTCTCAGCCTCAGACTCACCCATACCAATAAGGCGCACTGGTACCTCTGCCGTGACCGGCTCGTCTGCCCGCACCGCATGCAGGGCAATATGGCGAATCGCGCCCACTCGTGTTGGGTCGTAATCGATACTCTTGATAAGCGCAATCCGTCGCTTGACCCCTGTCAAATGAATCGGTGTGTGGCGGCCAGCTGCGGCCACAACCTTTGCCACCTCACCGCTCGGTGCTTGCACATCAGCAGCCTCCATACCAGCACCATACACCACCGCTGGCGTTATGCCCTGGCGGCGCAATTGGCGAACTTTCTTGCCGTGAATTGATCGCGTCTCGATCCTTAGTGTTATCTTATCTCCCATAGTTCTCCTTTCGGATATGTTTCCGGAGTTAAGTAATATTGCCTCTTTAGTATAGCATTTTTATGCCAGGTGGGCCAAAAGCAGCAAATAACTCCCTTCCCCAAGCAAAGTATGGTATACTAAAGCGCGATGGAATCACTTATACATGCAATTACTGGCCTCGGCATTGCCGCGGTTTTACTTGTAGTCTATGCAGAGTCTGGCCTTTTGATCGGCTTTGTCTTGCCAGGGGACAGCCTCCTCTTTACGGCAGGTTATATGGTGAATCAAGAGATCCTTCGCCTGTTTGGCCACCCACTCAATATTCACCTCTTCGTTGCAGCGATCGCTCTTATGGCAATCCTTGGCGATAGCACCGGCTATGCCTTTGGTCACAAAGTTGGGCGCAAGCTTTTTCTCAAGCCCAACTCGCGCTTTTTTAAGAAAAAGTATCTCGAGCAAGCCGAGCAATTTTACCAAAAGCATGGCTCACTCACCATCGTCCTGGCGCGCTTTGTACCCATCGTGCGCACCTTTGCCCCAATTGTCGCTGGTGCCAGCAAGATGCACTACAATACGTTCCTCTTGTTTAATATCGTCGGGGGTGCGCTATGGGCCGCCATCTTCACTTATCTTGGCTACTTTGCAGGCGAAATTCTTACTGGGGCTGGGGTTAATATTGAGGTCGCCGCAATTATTATCATCCTTATTTCCGTTGCACCGATGGTCATCCATGCACTTAAGCAACAATCAACCCGTGATAAGCTCAAGTATCAGCTCTCTGTGCTGTTCAGTAAGGGCAAGCGAACGAAGAAATAACCTCTGTACATTTATTTAGCACACTATTTGTGTAAAGAGTCAGCGTATGAGTAGCTGGCTTTTTTATTTTGTCTTGTTCGACTATCCGATATTTTTGCCCTATACCTCTTATCTGGCAGCCGGCGGCTCATCGCCATACATCTGACGAATCTGCTTTTCATACTCTGCGAATGGTGACAGACCCATCGCTGCACGGCGCTCATCAAGCCGCTCAGTGTCTTCGACTGGGTAGAGACGAAGTGTCTTGCCCCGCCCCTGAAACTGCGAGCCATATATCAGTGGCCGACCACGCAGCAAACACACCCGATCCTCGAGGAAGGCTATATCGCGCAGCGCGACCTCGCCACGTGGCGCTGCCTTCATTAGCTCAAGACAATACTCCATAAAGTCGATATCTGGCGAATGCTGTAGTAACAACCACGCCGCGGTCGAAGCCTTACTGCCCACCATACGTATTGTTGGCCAACCAATTGCCGCCACAATCGTACGCAAAAATTTAGTCGAGTCAGCATCGAGCGATGCATCCCACGCCCCGCCACCGGCTAAGTACTGTTGGCGCATCGCTTGATCGCGCTGGGCATAGCGGAGGATAGCGGTGCGATATGATTGCTTATCAGGTTGTGACTGTTTTGATCTCATAGTGGATATACTCTGCCTTGGTTTTATACGTATATATTACTCTCACTATCCTATCATGCCTCAAGGGTCATAGCGCGGATACTGTTGCCGATTACTGATAGCAAGCAAATTTGTATTATCCCTTACTGAGCGGTATTGTATAGTTATGAAGCTACCATTTCTCCCGCGCATTCGCATCAAACGACTCATTCTCCTTGTACTGCTTCTGGCACTGGTTACAGGTGGATTCGCAGTCTATTGGTGGTGGACGGATGGCCTGACGTATGGCAACGACGCACCGGCACGCCAAATCACCGAACGCTATCTGGCGCAGATCCGCCAGGGCGAAACGTGCAAAACGTACGTTTTTGCTCACAATAGCGAAGTAATCTACGCTGGCGTGAGTTGCCGTGAGAAGAAGCACGATCACCCATCAGGGTTTTGCGATGTATGGAAATTCTATTATCAGGATGGAGCCGTGACGCGTCATGAGCAACCGGACTCTGACGGCGGCGAATCATACGCCAGAAGCATCACGAAGCTTCTTCCACCGCGCGTTAGTGATGAAAAACACAATAGCAACTATTGCCGCGAACTAGGCCTACTCTAAGACAAACAAACTCCTCTTGTCGCAGTAACACCTATATGTTTTTATCCTTTGGAATTAGCCCAAGAGCGGCCGCAAATACTTCCCCGTAAACGATGCTGGGTTATGCGCGACTTCCTCAGGCGTACCACTGGCGATGACGGTGCCGCCACCCTGCCCGCCTTCGGGGCCCATGTCGATGATATGGTCGGCGCATTTGATAATCTCAAGATTATGCTCAATGATAACCATGCTGTTGCCGCCCGCTACAAGTCGCTGGAGAATTTCGAGTAACTTCTTGACGTCGGCCGTGTGCAGGCCAGTGGTCGGCTCATCGAGAATGTAGAGTGTCTTGCCAGTCGTGCGCCGGCTCAGCTCGGTAGCAAGCTTGATACGCTGCGCCTCGCCACCGCTAAAGGTCGTGGCAGGCTGGCCGAGCTTAATGTAGCCAAGGCCCACTTCGTTGATCGTCGTCAACTTGCGAGCTATCGCAGGAATATTAGCGAAGAACTCACAGGCTTGCTCGACCGTCATATCCAGGACGTCGCTAATCGTCTTACCTTTGTAGGTGATCTCAAGCGCCTCACGATTATAGCGTTTACCATGACACTCAGGGCATTGAATATAGACATCCGGCAAGAAGTGCATCTCAATCTTAATAACGCCATCACCCTGACAATGCTCGCAGCGCCCGCCTTTAACATTGAAGCTAAAGCGCCCTGGCTTGTAGCCGCGGATATTTGCCTCAGGTGTGCCCGCAAAAAGCTCGCGAATCTGTGTAAAGACACCGGTATAGGTAGCAGGGTTGGAGCGCGGAGTGCGGCCAATTGCCGACTGGTCGATGACAATTGCTTTATCGAGCTGCTCGACCCCATCGATTGTATCGTGTGCACCTGGCACTGCTTGGGCGCGATGCAAGCGAGCAGTAAGCTCGCTCGCGAGAATGCTATTGACGAGCGTCGACTTACCACTGCCACTCACCCCTGTCACCAGCGTGAGGACACCAAGTGGGATGGTCACGTCAATATTCTTGAGATTATTCTCGCGTGCCCCGCGGATTATCAGTGCACGCCCCTGCTCAATTGGGCGACGCTGGGCTGGCACTGGAATCTTCTCCGCACCAGACAGATACCGACCAGTAATGCTCTGCGGCATGCGTGCTACCTCTGCTGGCGTGCCACATGCCACGATCTCCCCACCGTGCACGCCAGCACCTGGCCCAACATCCACCAGATAGTCAGCCGCCGCAATTGTATCTTCGTCGTGCTCTACCACAAGCACGGTATTACCTAGGTCGCGTAGATTCTTGAGCGTCTGGATAAGACGATCGTTGTCACGTTGATGGAGGCCAATCGATGGCTCATCCAGCACATACAGCACCCCCTGCAGGCCACTACCGATCTGCGTGGCGAGGCGGATACGTTGCGCCTCACCACCGCTGAGTGTGTTGGCTGCCCGCCCCAGTTCGAGGTAATTTAGCCCGACATTGTTCATAAAGCCCAGCCGCGCCATGATTTCTTTGACAACAAGCTTAACGATGTGCTGCTGTTCCGCAGTAAATTCCAGCTGGCCTATCATATCCAACGCATTGGCGACGTCGAGATTGCAAATATCCATAATGGAGAGGCCATCGACTGTCACTGCCAGCACCACTGGTTTGAGCCGCGCACCCTTGCAGGCCGTACACTTACGCTCCCGCATGAAGCGCTCGATATCTTTGCGCATAAACTCACTATCGGTCTCGCGATGGCGACGCTCGAGGTTGGGGATGACCCCTTCGTACGTCGAGTCATAATAGCGATTACCACTGAGGTGAATCCGGTATTTTTGCTTGCCTGTGCCATACAGCACTTTCTGCACAACATCATCACTTAGCTCCTTGACGGGCACGTGCAAGCTAAAACCGTGCTCCTCAGCCACCGCGGCGAGACGCTTCATGTACCACGCTTCGGCATTAAAGCGGTTGAAGGGGCGAATCGCTCCCTCGGCAATCGTCAGATTGGGGTTAAGGATGAGCTCTGGGTCAACCTCCAGACGTGTACCGAGGCCCGTGCAAACCGGACACGCTCCCTGCGGCGCATTAAAGCTAAAGAGCCGCGGCTCAAGCTCAGGGATATCCTCGCCTGGGTGATCCATACAGGCATAGCGCTGGCTATAGGTGGTGATCTCGCCACTCGTGGCATCCAGCACTTGCACCACACCGCTCGCGAGCTCCAGCGCTTGCTCAACCGACTGCGAGATGCGGCTCACCATCGTTGGTGCCATCACGACACGATCGACCACCAGTTCAATATCATGCTTATAGCTCTTCTGTAGTTCTGGGAACTCATCGAGCGCATACACCACGCCATCTACCCGAGCCCGCGCAAAGCCACTGCGCATGTACTGCTCGGGGATGTGGGCAAATTCCCCTTTCTTTTGGCTCACGATCGGCGCCAGTAACATGAGCTTGCTCCCCTCAGGAAGTTTCATAATTTCGTCGATAATAGACTGAGCTGTCCGGCGCTGAACAGGCTTACCACAGCGCGTGCCATCGGGCATAAGAGCTGGGCAATGCGGCACCCCCACCCGAGCAAAGAGCAGGCGCAAATAGTCGTAGATCTCCGTCACTGTAGCGACAGTGGAGCGCGGGTTGCGGCTCGTCGACTTTTGGTCGATGCTAATACTGGGGCTTAGGCCATCAATGGAGTCGACGTCGGGCTTATCCATAATACCAAGAAACTGCCGCGCGTAGCTGCTCAAGCTCTCCACATAGCGGCGCTGTCCCTCAGCGTAGATCGTGTCAAAGACGAGGCTCGACTTACCGCTACCACTCAGGCCCGTCACCACCACAAACTGATCGCGTGGAATGGTCACACTGACATCTTTGAGGTTATTCTGGCGCGCCCCAATAATCCGTATTTGCTCCGACATATCGTCTTATTGTAGCATGTATACTGGCGAGATACTAGACGGCCAACTGAGCCTCTCCACATCTTTGGAGCACTACACTCGCGATGTAAGCCGCTCCTTCTTTGGTCGGCTTGCTGCAACATAGGAGACGAGACCACACCAATACAATGGCATAATACTATAGATAATCCATGCTTCAGATGCTTTACCAAAGAGCTGCAGCGCAAGGGCCGACTCCGAGGCAGCAAGTATTGTCCCATTACAGCTACCCACGCTCCACCGTAGCCGATAGTCTGTCAGAGCTGCCGCTGCCCCACTCGTCATCAGCACCATAAGTACAGCAGCATACACTTTTATTGCTCCAGCAAGGAGCGGGCTTTCTACACGCGGCAACACATTGTACAGTGTCGAATATACCATTATTGCATTACCCATGAAGGTAGCTAGCAGCAATGCCCAATTTATGCGCCTGGCAGCTCCCTTCGCAAGGGCAAAGATGAGACGCCACAAATTTATAACACAGAGCACCAGATACGCCAACAAAGACACCCCCAGCCCAACGATAAGATGCGAGAAGGGCAAGAACGCCACCAGCGAGTCGGCCACAGCAAACAGCACAAGTGCTACAAGAAGGAGCCACGTTGTTGGCTGCCGCCGATCGCTATAGCGCCAAACTGCAAGAAAAATCATCATCGTTGTGAGTGGGCTCATTGCTTTTTGCAACCACCACCACTGATCTGCTGGGGCAAACTGCAGCAGCTGCCACACCACCGCGCAGAGAAACGCTGGCCAGAGAGCCCTCAAGAGTTTCGTTAGTTTCATCGTTAAATTCATAGAAAATATAGTAGCCCATCCTACGCACAGATTGCAAGGCAACCAGTGTATTATCCATAGCCAGATGTTTCTCACTCAAATTTACCGAGCGAAATACCAGGCAATAGCCTCTTCCGCCTCCGCCCAGGTGTGGCACTCAATAGCGCGCGGATCGTCGATTGTAGCGCCTGGGTGCCATGGCCGTTCGCCAAACAAAATCGCCAAGCCAAGCGGCGCATCATCCCCCTCAAGGCCACGCTCGAGGTGATGTGGCGAGTCATCAATCGCAATCTTCATATTGTACTGCCGGTATATCTCTGTCTTGGAGTCGGTCATTATCTTGATGCCATTCTCAGTTTCGACTGGCCGCCGCGTCAAAATAACCTGCTCAAAGACACCAGGCAAGTACTTTTCGATACTCTGCTGTGTCACAGCTGCTAAACCATAATGCCGAGCCGAGACTGCATAGAGTCGATACGTGGCCGCCAGTCTTCGCAACGCCTCAATCGTCTCTCTGTCTGGGACTTGCATCTCCTCAAACCAATCAGGCTTCGCCATGCCTGGTGTCGTCCCCAGCTGCAATCCATTAAATCGCTCTTGCACTTCTTCTTGTGGTACGTCCCAGGTCGATTGTGGCATATTGGGCCGAAAGTTGGTACCATAATGCTCGTTATATGCTGCCACCAGCCCTTCAGCACACGGAAAGACGACATCATCAAGGTCGACGGCAATGGCAGGTTTGTCATTTTTTGTTCGTTCCATATTACTCCTCCGTTGTTACTGATTTATTGTCATTGCGTAGCACTCAAAGCCCACACCTCTGTTATTTTATCCAACAGACGAAGCTGAGGCACGAGCGAAATTATCGCGCTGCTGCGTGGCTCTCAATCATTACCGGCTACACCAGCTCTGGCCGCTCCTGCTGCACATAGTGTCGCAATGAGCTGATATAATGCACCGCCGCCGCAAAGGGATAGTCGGTTTGCGGCGTAATGGGCTGCTGCATCAGGTCATCTGGTGTGAGCCATTGGTAGCTACTGTGCTCCCAGCTGAGGGTAATTTCTGGAGCATCGCCATCAACGAGTGCCGCATAACACATATAGCTCAGCCGCTGGCCATCAGGGTGCGGCAGTACATGCTCGAAGGCCACACTCAGCTGGCTCGGCACAAAGCCAAGGCCAGTCTCTTCTTCTATCTCCCGCCGGGCTGCCTCTAGTGGTGTCTCACCAGGCTCGACTATACCACCAGGCAGGTCGGCACCGTGCGGAAAGAGCGGGTGTGTATTACTACGCTCAAGGACGAGAATTTTGCCAGTCGCATCAACAATAAGTGCTTTGGCTAAGAAATGGGGTTGGTTATTCTCCGGCTGAATTGCCCGAGTAAAATATATGTTTGCCATGGCGTCTATTATACACAAAAGAATGGAGACTAATTGCTGCTATCTCCTTTTGATCTCACTCAGAGGGGTGAGTTGCCGGAACTATCAATGTCTTTTATTACTCTTATGAGTATACGCACCTGACGCTAAGAAAGCAGTGCTAAGCAAGTCACGTGTACCTATCAAAACTCGCGTTAGTTAGCACTCTTGCACCGAGAGTGCTAATTTGTTACTATACCGATAGGCCACGTGGCTGATACCCAGCGCGATCGGCCACTCGTTTTTAAGTAACTCACCGGGCGTTCTGTTGCCCGCACTACATAACTACAAGGAGGGATATATGCCACCAACCATGAACCAACAAGATAACAAAAAGCCCCTCGAGCAGTTCGGTACCGACCTCACTGCCCTGGCGCGCGAAGGTAAACTCGACCCAGTGATTGGCCGGGATGAAGAGATTCGCCGCACTATGCAGATCCTCAGCCGGCGCACCAAAAATAACCCGGTGCTGATCGGTGAGCCGGGTGTGGGCAAAACGGCCATCGTTGAGGCACTCGCACAGCGTATCGTCAAGGGCAACGTACCGGCGTCGCTGAAAGACAAGCGGCTGATTAGCCTGGAGATTTCGAGCTTACTGGCGGGCGCCAGCTTCCGTGGCCAATTTGAAGAGCGTCTCAAGGGTGTGTTAAAAGAGGTTGAGGAGGCTGCCGGCGAGATCATTCTCTTCGTCGATGAAATTCACACCATGGTCGGCGCTGGCAAAGGCGAAGGCAGTATGGACGCCGGCAATATGCTCAAACCTGCCCTGGCGCGTGGTAAACTCCATATGATTGGTGCCACCACGCTGGCTGAGTACCGCCAATATGTTGAGAAAGACGCGGCGCTGGAACGGCGCTTTCAGCCAGTCTATGTCGGTGAGCCAAGCTTTGACGACACCATCGCTATCTTGCGCGGCCTCAAGGAAAAGTACGAAGTCCACCACGGCGTCAAGATTGCTGATGATGCGATCGTAGCGGCGGCACGGCTCTCTACCCGCTACTTGCCTGATCGTTTTTTGCCTGATAAGGCGGTTGACCTGCTGGATGAAGCGACCAGCGCTCTCAAGATGCAGCTCGAGAGTGTGCCGATTAGTCTCGATCGGCTCAATAACCGCCGCTTGCAGCTGGAGATTGAAGAGGCTGCACTCAAAAAGGATAAATCCGACCACGCGAAAGCCCGCAAAGAGGAAATCAAGCAGCAGATCGCTGACCTCCGAGCTCAGGCCAAAGCGATTGACAGCAAATGGCAGCACGAAAAGGATATCCTCCAGACTGTTAACACTGCTACCGAAAAAATGGATAATCTGCGTTCACGTCTTGAAATTGCCGAGCGTGATGCGGACCTAGCAACTGCAAGCCGCATCAAATACGGCGACATGCCAGAGCTAGAGAAAAAGCTAGCGAATGCTCGCCAAGAGCTGGCCGCCATTCCACCGGCCGACCGCTTACTGCGCGAAGAAGTCACGCCTGATGATATCGCCAGCGTGGTAGCACGCTGGACGGGTATTCCCGTAGAGCGGCTGATGGAAAGCGAATCGAGTAAATTAACCAAACTCGAAGACTCAATCGGCCGCCAGGTTATTGGCCAAGACCGCGCCGTGGCTGCTGTGGCAAGCGCTATTCGCCGCTCACGCGCTGGTCTTGCCGATACCAACCGGCCGATTGGTTCCTTCCTCTTCCTTGGCCCAACTGGGGTTGGCAAAACAGAGGTAGCCCGCAGCCTGTGCCGCGAATTATTCGACGACGAGCACGCCATGATCCGCATCGATATGAGCGAATACATGGAGCGTCACGCCGTAGCCCGCCTGATTGGCTCGCCACCAGGCTATGTTGGTTACGACCAAGGTGGCCAACTGACCGAAGCGGTGCGCCGCCGCCCCTACAGCGTGGTACTGTTTGACGAAATCGAGAAGGCCCACCCCGACGTCTTTAATGTGCTCTTACAGGTATTAGACGATGGTCGTCTGACTGATGGCCAAGGCCGGACGATCGACTTCAGTAACACCATTATCATCATGACGAGCAACGTTGGCTCGCAGATGATTATGGACTTTACTGGTGATGACCTGTCTGTGCTGGACAATAAAATGCTCGAGGTACTGCGCCGTCATTTCCGCCCAGAATTCCTCAACCGCATCGACGATATCGTGATCTTTGACCGTATTCATGAGCAAGCCATGCGGGCCATCGTTGACGTGCAACTCGAGCGCGTTGCCCGCCACGTCAAAGACAGCCGCGATATCACGCTGGCGTTTGACGAGAGCGTCCGTGATATGCTGGCCCGGGATGGCTACGACCCGAGCTTTGGTGCCCGGCCGCTGAAGCGCTTGGTGCAAAAGCGTATTCTTGACCCGCTGGCGCTAGAGCTTATCGATGGGCGCATCCACGAAGGTATGGCGGTGGTAGCGAGGGCAGCTGACGGGCGAGTTACCTTTAGCCCGCAGGCGTCCTAGTAGCTTTTACTCCCCAAGCATGTTATACTAATACGATAATACTATTGATAAGGAGACAATCAACTATGACTATACTCGTATGGCTCATCATCGGTGGTCTTGCCGGCTGGCTGGCATCCAAGGTGGTAAATAAAGGTGAAGACTCAGGCGCACTGACCAACATCATCGTTGGTATCATCGGCGCAATGCTCGGTGGCTGGCTGGTAAGCCTGATGGGCGGCAGTGCCGATGTGCTGACCGGCTTTAATTTCGCTAGCCTGCTGACCGCCTTCTTTGGTGCAGTTGTGCTGCTGGTTATCCTCAAGCTTATCAAAAAATAAGCTCAGGCTCGTTGTAAGCTTCAACGCAAAACACCCCAGGGGATGGCTGGGGTGTTTATTTATCACCATCACCTCGCCAAGCCCTCGCACGCTCAACATTCAGGGGATTTGCCCACACTGCCAGTATCTTCGGTAGGCTCGCTAATATCTGCGCTCTCGCAATTGAGCGTCTTAAAATTTATCGTTATATAACGCTTCTTCTATTGAATCCACAAAGAGCTGCCTACCAATTTTCGTAGCTCTCTTCCCCGCCGCTTTCTCCTCAAGAATATTACAAGAGTCGGCATTCACTGACGAATGACTGCTCAGGTTCAAAGCTAAAAGCTTGTTATGATAACCAAGCTTCTTACCTACTCGAATGAAATGGTAGAGAACTAATGGAAAGAAAAGAGATTCTTAACACTTGGGCTTTTCTACTCACCCACTGGCATCACTGCCTCGAGCCACAGCTGTAGCTCCTGCAATATAAACTCATCTGCCGTACCTGCCTTGGCCAAGCGCTGCAACGACGCCATAAAGCTCGGCAGCTGCGCCTGCAGGTGGGTGCTCCGCCATTGCTCCCACTGGGCTTGCTCATCATCACTGAGGCTCTGCGGGAAGCTACGCGCCTTGTAGTGGAGTAGCAGCTCAGGCAGGCGCTCATCACGAAAGGCTGGGTGGAAGTCTGCCAGTGCCTTGGTATCGGCATTGCGCACTGCAGCGATGTGCGTCTTATCTGCGTCCGAGACGAAGCTGTCGTAGAGCTGCCCTTCGGGGTCGGTCGATTTTTTGTACTCACGCTTTTTTTCGTAGAGTGTGCGGAGCTTCTCAGCAAAGTCGGGATGGTGGAGAAGGGTGTCGCGGTGGTGCGCCACAGTGGCCGCCTCGAGATGGATCTTACTCCAGCCATCGCCCTGCTCTAGCACACCAAGTGGTGCAACGGCTGGGCAACGGTTGTATTGCAATGGTTTGACAGGTAGCGCTATAAAGCCATCGGCTTGGCGCTCTTCCCAGGTGGCAAAGATTTTCTTGGCAAGTTCCTGCTGGCTTAGGTTCACAAACGGCGTTGGGTCGTAGCGCAGGTCATAGACCAAGACATTGCTATTGGGTGCTGGTGCCAGCGGAAAGGCGACGGTCGTCTTGGCGTGTTGCTTGTCGTAGCGGCCACTAGTATAGACGAAGGGCTGCTTGGTCTCGAGATTGACGAGCCGCTGCACTGCCCTCTTATCGCGCATCGCAAGAAGATAGTCAAAGAGCTGAGGCTGAGCGCGCTTCACTAGCTTCGTTACTTCTATCAGAGCTGCCACATCAGCGAAGGCGTCGTGTGCATTATCGTGTGCAATGCCATTAGCTTTAGTAATGAGTTCCAGGCGGTTGGTAGGCTGGCCATTCTCATCCATCGGCCATTCAATGCCATCTGGCCGCAGCGCCCGCGTCAGTCGCACGACATCGAGTATATCCCAGCGGCTCCGCTCATCCTTCCAGCTCCACTCATATGGATCATAAAAGTTCCGCCACAGCAGATGGCGGATAAACTCATCGTCAAAGCGCACATTGTTGAACCCCACAGCGATCGTCCCTGGTGTGAAGATCTCCTCGCTCACCATCCGCGCACACTCTGCCTCGCTATAGCCCTCCTCTAGCGTCTTCTGCGGCGTGATGCCAGTCACCATCAGGGCATCAGGGCTTGGCAAGGTATCGTCGCTGAGCGTCACGAGGAAGTTATATGGCTCGCCAATTGGTTGCAAATCCATATCTGTCCGCTGCCCGGCAAACTGCATAATCCGATCCGTCTGCGCCCGGAAGCCACTCGTCTCAAGGTCGTAGAAAAAGAATGTTTGTGCCATAGGTATAGTATAGCAAATTATAAATATGATGACTTACTGCCCGTTAGAATTTGGTTTATTATATTAAATACCATAAACGCATTATTTACGCTGTATGTCTGTGTATAATACATTATATTAGTAGTTAATAACTATTTAAGGTCTATTTATCGTGCAGGAAAATGCAGATTTAATTAAAGAATTCAAAAAACTACAAAACCTAAACAAGGAGCTTATTCAAGAAATTAAGCAATTTCGATCCCTTGGTAGACACACTCCAGATGTTGATATGTGCATGGAAGGCAATCTACGCCTTGCAAGACGAGCAAAGCAAGACATTTTTACATGTTGGAATATTTTTCGATTTAAATGGCGGCGAGCACACCCACGAATGCTTCAAGGAATGGAAGACATAAGTAGAGAGTACGAAGAATATTACACACGAGAAAGCAAAGCGTGGAAATATCCAGACAGCAAACATATCAGAGATATAGATTGTCATTTATTTTATAAGCGTGAAGAAATTGAAGGAAGTATTCGAAGCAGCTTAGATACTCTCACAGAACTTCGTTATATTGCGCAAGAATACAGACATCGCTATGGAGAGTATGCATACTTCCTCAGTGATCGTTCATTTAAATGGGTAACTTTCATTCTTGGTGTAGTATCTGGCTACATTGTTAGCGCAGTAACAACAGTAGTCAGCTATATAATAGGACAACTGTAGGGCTCTTATTGCTCCACCAGCGGGAACGGCTGGCTATCGCCAATATGCACGATGCTGTCGCCCTCTGCTCCTTGACGGATGAGCTCGTGTGTGACGCCAAGGCGCTTCATGATATCACGCAGGCGATTAACTGCCTCAAACTGGGCGAAGTTCGTGCGACGAGCGAATTTCTCGAGCTTTTGGCCAGACACGGCAAAAACACGCGGCATCTCGCCATTCTCTCGTGGGTTGGTGAGGCCGCTCTCTACTGCCGCCTCGGCACACTGCTGCGCCGCATACCCCTGCAATTGCTGCACTGCCCAGGCATCGGCCTTAGCTTGGCTACCGAGCGTAATGGTCGCAAGCTCTTCACCATCAGCAAAATCGTCGTCCTCTTCAGCTGCCGCCTCGGCCGCCCGCGCCGCTATTACTATCTGGCGCAAAGCTCGCAGCACATCAACGACTCCTTGATGTGCAATCGAGGAAATTGCAAAAATAGGCGTTGCTTTGTCAACTACCTGACGCAAGCTATCTATTTGCATCTGGACGATATCGTCATCGAGCCCATCACACTTCGTTAGCACCACGACCTCTGGCCGCTGAGCGAGCTCGGTGCTGTATTGCTGCAGCTCGTGACGAATCGCTTGGTAGCGCTCGGCTACATCATTGCTATACACATCAACAAGATGGAGAAGCACAGCCGTCCGCTCGACGTGCCGCAAGAAGGCATCGCCTAGACCCTTACCTTCGCTCGCTCCCTCAATCAAGCCAGGAATATCGGCGATTAAGATAGATCCATCATCAATATCGGCTACACCAAGGTTAGGCGTGAGTGTCGTAAATTCATAATTCGCAATCTCCGGGCGAGCATTACTCACCACGCTAAGGAAGGTTGATTTACCAGCATTAGGAAAACCTACCAAACCAACATCAGCCAGTAACTTCAGTTCCAGTTCCGCTTCAAAACTCTCCCCTGCCTCGCCCAGCTCGGCCATGCGCGGCGTTTGACGCACACTAGATTTAAAATGCGCATTACCAAAGCCACCATCGCCACCCTTGGCAATGACGGCCTCTTGCCCTGCCTCGGCGAGGTCAGCGATTACCACACCATCTCGCTTTACTAGTGTCCCTACTGGCACTTTGACAACCAGTGGCTTGCCAGATCGGCCTGCCATATTCTTCTTACCACCTGCAACACCAGGCTCTGCCTTGAGCTCTGGTTTGTAGCGAAACTTGAGCAAGGTATTGAGCTGTTCTGTTGCAACAAATACAACATCACCACCACGACCGCCATCTCCGCCATCAGGTCCACCTTTGTCTACATATATTTCATGTCGAAAGCTCACCGCACCGTCGCCACCGCGACCCGCTACTACTGTTACCTTTGCTGTATCTACAAACATATACTATTAAGTATACCAAAAACACCTCTGCGGCAACAGAGGTGTTTATAATGCTTAGCGTATCGAACTAGTAGATGTACTGGTAGCGACCACCGACTGCTTCGTTCCATGGGATGTTACCAAAGCCAACGCGGTTGAATCCACCACCCCAGCGGAAGCCGTTCATCTCACTGATGGTGACCGAAACACCAGGGTTAACACTCTCGACGATAGCAACGTGGCCATACCCACCACCATTTTGCATCACTGCACCAACGGCTGGCGTTGTGCCGACACCGTAGCCAGATGCGCGGGCGAAGCTAGCCCAGGTAGCAGCATTACCCCACTGGCGGCCGATTGGCCGGCCGAGCTCAAGACGGCGCTCGTAGGCATAGAAAGTACAGTTACCCCAGGCGTAGCCACCACCGTCGCCACCGCCTGTCCAGGCATGAGCTGTACCAGCAGCACCACCGTAGGCACCAGTGCCATTGTAGCTGTTTGTACCAGTTGTTGCGCTGGCTGCGCGAGCAGCAGCACCCAAGCGTGGCGCTACGTAGCCTGGCTGTTCCTCTGTTGGCAATGAGCCATCAGGGATGATAAGCTGCGAACCCTTAGCAGGGGTAGAAGTCAGCTCAAGGTCGTTGTAGAGAGTGAGCTGGTTCTT
Organism: uncultured Candidatus Saccharibacteria bacterium; assembly: GCA_963522905.1. GTDB lineage: Bacteria > Patescibacteriota > Saccharimonadia > Saccharimonadales > Saccharimonadaceae > Saccharimonas. The sequence continues at coordinate 24,397 of CAUQYS010000002.1, forward strand.
ATCTGCTTTGTATTTAGCAGCAATGCTATCAAGCGTATCACCATCCTTAACAGTATAGAGGATGCCGTTGACTGGCAAGATTGTCAGCTCTTTGCCTGGCTCAAGGGCATCACTGGTGAGCTTGTTGACCCATTTGATAGTCTGCGTGCTAATTTTGAACTTATCAGCAAGGCTTGGCACACTATCGCCTGCAACTGTCGTGTATTTCTTAATAGTGCGGTTATCGGCTGTTGGCTGAACAATCTGCGGCTTGTTGATCGTCGTGGCGCTCGTTTGGATAAACGAGTTCTCTGCAGCAATCGACTGCGAGAGGTTGGCGACGTTGTTGGTGACAGGCAGGTTTGTGCTCTCAGCAATCGACGTAGCAACATTGGTTGCAACGAGCTGATCTACCCCATCTGCCGATGGCGTTGCTGCCGTCTGGCGTGTTGCACTAACGGGCGCAGCGCTGGCTAGAGCGGTGTTTTCTGCCAAAATTGGCTGGTAGCTCATAGCAACGAGTGAAAGTACTAGGACAAAAACCCCCACATAGGCCGATGTCCGTACCGGCGATAATGACTTATACAGTGGTCGCGGACGCCGACTCCGCACGGTAATAGGCGAAAGTTCGAGTTGTGAAGCCTGCTCGGCTGCTTGTTGTTGACGAATGATCGTTCTCCTGCGCATCTATTACTAGCGCGCTGCTACCTCACTCTGTCTTTCTTCTCTTATGCAAGAGAACGGAGCACACATGTCGACCGATTTTATTATGATATTAAAAAAATTGATTTCGGTGCTCGTACGACATTTAAAGGCAGGCCATTGGTAGAGTAATTTCCCTCTCTTGCATTCCCAGTATCCTCACTCCCCGACTGGCTACCATCCATTCTACTACGCGGTTGTAGTTTAGTCAATGGCTTACCACAGTGGTGGGAGATGATATTTTGTGAAAATTGCAACAGTTTTGGCCTAACAATAGTATGTGAGAGTATTTTGTTTGCATATCTATGCTAGAGCACGAAACTTATCCTCAATAGCGCTTGCCATTTAGCGGCCATTGGTCGTCCACTACACTGCTTTAGGCAACTCAAACCGATTATTATAACATATTCTTGCTATAATACAACATGATTACCTACGAGATAGCCCATTCTTACCCTCCTACATGAGGAAGAATATATACAAGAACAAGCGCAGCTCTGCAACCTAAGCTTTATAACTCCGAGCAAAGCTTCTTGCAGTGCTGCTTGATGTTGGCCTGGTGCTCGGCATCGGTATTGGCGAAGTAGACATTGCCATCATCACCAGCGAGGAAGAACTCATAGCTACCAGGTGCTGGATCGGCCACTGCTTTGAGTGCGCCAAGGCCAGGCGTGGCAATTGGCCCAGGTGGCAAGCCTGGCTTGATGCGTGTATTGTATGGCGAATCGAGATTGACATTGGGGCTAACGCCGGCGATATCTGCCCCATAGATGAAGGTCACGTCCGAGCCCAGCACCTTATTCTCGCGCAACCTCTTGTAAAAGACCTGGGCAATCTGCCGCTGGATCTGATAGCAATCTTGGCTCGCGCCGCCACACCCCATCTCGCGCTGGATGATGGAGGCGAGGGTGATAGCTTGGTAGAGATTGAGCTTTTGGGCTGCAAATTTGTCAACCAAGCCATTATTCTGAATCTGCTCGTACATATGCGCGAAGGCTGCCTTAAGAGCCGCTTCTGGACCTTGATTAGCTGGCACGGAATAGGTGTCACCAAAGATATAGCCCTCGAGCGAAGTGCCAGCTGGCTTATTGGCAAAGAGTGGACTGTCGTATGTCTTAGCGAGTGCAGCTTTGATCGATTCCTCGCTGTAGCCAGCCCGCTTGAGTGCCGTGGTGGCATCTTGGCCTTGCGGCTTGTAGCGCGAATCGACCACAGTGCCACCTGGTAAGAATGTGACAACACGATTATCATGACACCCCTGCGAGAGCTTTGTCGCGATCTCAGGCAACGACTGCGCAGGGCTAAACTGACATACGCCAGTATGGAGTTGATTGCGCGAGCCCGACAGGCGGGTGTAGATATCAAAGGCGCGAACATCACGAATCAGCCCCTGCTCTTTCAGAGTAGCAGCAACAGTCTTGAACGTGTCGCCCTCACCAATCGTTATCGTCTTGGTCGTGGTGTCGGTCCGGTCGACCGGCTGCAGATTTTGATGATACCACCAATACCCCGCTGCAAGGATGAGCAACATTAGCAGCCCAATGCCACTGAGCCACCATAGCCAGCGGCGACGCCCATGATGTGGCCGCTCAGTATTGTAGCGTGGGGATTTTTTTTGAGAGCCAATCGTCCGACCTTTTGGTGCATCATCGGCAAAGAGTGGCGAAACACCGTCATTGCCAAGTAGACTCCCTCGCTGCGGCTCTGGTGCAGGCTGCGGCGGCTGGTCGTCATCGAAGCCGTAGAAGCTATCATCATCAAGCCCAGAAGGCAGCGTATCGTCAGCAAAATCGTCCACTGGAATGGTGGTTGGTTGAGGCTGAGATTGCGGCGCTGGCTGCTGGACTGGCACTGCGTACGTGTCGCGAGACGGCGCTGGTGCGCGGTAGGGCTGTGGCTGAGGTGCTGGTTGTGATTGTGGTTGAGGTTGCGGCCTACTCACCCACGCGTAGGGGTCATACGCCTGCTGCGGCGCAGGAGACGGTGCTGGTTGTGGCTGGATAGATTGTGTCGATTGTGGCTGTTGCTGCCCCACCATTGGGCGATGTGGCTCTGAGCGGCGCATATATGGTGACGCAGATCGCCCTGAAGCACCCGCTGCAGCAGCTGAGCGCCCTGACCGCGGCGTGATGCGTTCTGCTGGTGGCGGCGACATTGGTGAGTTTGAGTCCCCTACCTGGAAGCCTCGGCCTGGCTGGCGGCGAAAATCAGTCATAGTGCGTCTCCAAATAATCTTGCAAAATAATACTGGCAGCGACAGCATCGATAGCACCCTTGCTATACGGCTTTCCTTGAGCACGAAGATACTCCTCAGCCTGTACGCTGGTGAGCGACTCATCTTGAAATGCCAAGCGCGGCGCGATATCTGTCAACTGAGTCGCAAACCGCTCAACATAAGCGGTTTGAGCCGTAGGCTCGCCCGATTGATTGCGCGGATAGCCGACGACAACCACCCCAACACGCTCACTCATAATCAGCTGAGTGATCTGCTCAAGTTCACTACCATCCACTTCAATCGTATCATATGCGACGGCAATTCGCACAGATGGATCAGCAATTGCAACACCAATCCGCCGTTCGCCGACATCAAGGGCTAAGTATGTTCGTTTATTGTTCATTGAGGTCAAATACCACCTTTATCCGATTCGTGTCATTTGGCGCTGATTGCACCCAGAATGGTGAGAACGATACATCGGCCGAACTTACCCCCTCGATCTTCTCAACATGAGAGCGAATCTCAGCATAGCGCTTACCCTTGGCATAGTCTTTGAGCTCCGACTCGTCCACCTTGGGACCGATTTTGCCGTTGGTCGTGATAGTCGCATTGTAGGCATTACCATTAGCCGAAACATTAGTCACCGAGAGCTTATTGACGCCGTTGCTATGGACTTGCTGGTTGGCCTTGCCATCGATCTGCTGCTTAAAATACGCGTCAAGGAAGATGCTGGCCTCGCGCTTCTCTATCGCCGAGAGGGAGTACTCTACCGCACCAGTCAGCTGAGCTTTGCCGTCAGTTGCTTCACCACCCACCTTGACGTTCGGTTGGATGTCGCTGTCGTTTTGCTTGAAGGTATCATTCAGAATGATATAGCTGTCGCTATTAAACTGTGAGGCAAGCTCGCGCTTAGCACCATTGCTATCGAGTGAGCTATGGAGTCTATTCCTCGCCTGCTCAATATCACTGCGCTGCACTGTGGTAATCGTCTTGTCTGTGCCACCAGAAGTATCACGCGTAAAGGAGACGGAGAAGCCAGAAGGCCCCTTGGCCGAGCCCGATGCACCATTGTACTTCGTGCCACTCTCTACCGCGGTGACCTCTGTTGTGCGGCCACGCATGAGGTCGCCACCCGACGCGTTAGAGTCGAATACCACCGACGACGTCGTCTTATACTGCATACCATTCTCGGACGTGATAGTCGTCCCAGCGTCGATCGTCGCTCCATTGCGCAAGACGTCAAACGAAGCCGGCGTAAAGCGCACCGTCCCCGTTGCCTTTGCGCCAACATCTTCCTTGCCAGTGGCAGTGAAGTCGATTGAGATGGTTTTGCGCGTTGTCTTGGTTGTTGTCTTGATTGTCCCTTCTTGCAGGTTTGAGCCAAGCGAATCGCCAATCGTAACGCGGGTGCTGAGCGGCAGATCAGAGGTACGAGCCTTGATAGTGATGGTCGCATGTGGCGCGAAGAAAATCGCCCACACCAAGAAAACAATCAGGACAACGAGTGCCGCACCACCGATCAAGAGCTTCTTGCGCATTTTGTTGAAATCCGGTACCTTCACCTTCTTCTTGAGGTCTGAGGCAGCCGACGTATCAGCTGTTTTGTCGTCGTCATCTGGCGTCTTGCGAGCAGCCGAGCGGGTGGCAGGACGAGCTGACACAGGGGTAGCAGGCGTTACTGGCTCAGGGTCGTCTGGTTCTAGCTCACTACCATCAATGACATCTTCGTCATCGACCTCGAGCGCTGGGATCTCAGCCATCTCCGGCCGGCTTTGTAATGTCCGCGCCGTGGGGATACTTGCTGAAGCCGCCAAAGTTGAGAGCGCTTGGTTGCCAGTGATAATGACGAGCCGCTTACCTGCTTGCTCAGCAGCGCGCTGGACGAGCTTGAGGTTGACAGCGCTCTGCATAGCACCAATCCGCTTGGGTGGCACAAGTGCGACGATTTTTTGCGAGGAGTCCTTCACCTTGCCAATGATGGCGGTAATGTCGTCCTCGGTATCGATATAAATGACATCTTTTTGCATTTAGATCCTCAACATTTTATTCAATTTATTGCGTAGTGTTTCTGTTTCGCTTGCCCCAATCATCGTATCATAGCCCACGCGCAGGAGGCCCATCGCGGTGATAAATGAGTGGTCGCTGACCTTGTTCGTCAGGTCGACCACGCCGGAGACGTCACTGGGCTTAATATGCTGCACCACTGGCCGGCGTGTAAAGGGGAGGTCGGTATACCAATCGCGCGTCTCGAGAGCTTTCACTAGTGGCTTGAGGCTTGCTCCACCACCACAGAGCAAAATACGGTTGGGTAAGTGATCGACCGAGCTAAATTCGCTAAGAGCAAGATCGACTCCTGCCAGCCAGACATCGAGGGTTTTATCAATTGCAGTATCAAAATGCTGCTTAAGCTCTTGTTTCATCTGCTCGTGATTGGTCGCAACCTTAAGCTTCTCGGCCTCGCTGTAGCTAATGGCGCACTCGTTGGCAATCGTATTGGTAAAGCTGCGTCCACCAATACCAAACATCCGCGTCCCTTCTACGCCACCATCATTTACTACAGCAATATCTGTCGTACCGCCACCAACGTCGGCAAGAATAGCCGTAAATGAGCTATTCGCGTCTGTACCCAGTACGCTCCGGCTCACCGCAAAGGGCTCGGCTGCTACTGCCACGAGATCGAGCGCTAGCTCATCAGCTACGCGCTCGAGCGCACCAATGTGCACCATAGGAGCAAAAGCAGTGTAGATCTGCACCGCTACATCCTTACCTTGAAAACTAATCGGGTTACTGACCTTGTAGCCATCAATATGAATACTGACAAGTGCAGAGTTGACGAGCTTTACCTCCACATCTTGGTTGCCTGTCTCGAGAGCGATCTGCCGCTGCGCCTTGATGGCAGCTCGGTCTTGCACCTTCTCGATGATGAATTCCATTTCGGTCTCGTCCAATGGGCGGTCGGGCTGTGGCCGGCGGTAGCGGATGGTGTTCGTCACACCCTTCACAAGCTCGCCAGCAATGCCAATCACTGCGCGGCGGGCCTGTATGCCAGCCTCAGACTCGGCTTGAGCCAGAGCATCTTCGCAGTTGCGCACGACTGCGGCAATGTCGGCAATCGCACCCGAGTGCATATCGCTGCGGTCTTGGTGCTTGCGCCCCACACCAATGATCTCAATCTCCTCACCATTCACCCGGGCAAGCAGCGCCTTGACGTACTCTGTCCCAATATCAAGACCAACGAGGCATTCGCTAGCGCTGTTATCTGCTCGGGTAAGAAATCGATCGAAAACCATAATCATCTCTATTATATACCATATACAGGCCTGCCTGCTAGCCCTAAACGGTGATTATTGGCGAATTTATGATGAAATGATTCATTTTGTACCGAGCACTGCAAGCGTCGTTATTAAGAAACATTGCAGAAAAATCATACAGTGGTAGCACATTCTTGACAAAACAGAGGTAACCACTGTACAATACGCTCACTATGACCAATCGCGAGCCAGTCGATGCCGTGTCTATCGGCATCTTTCCACTTGAGAACTACGAGCCAACCGAGCTCACCCTGCTTGGCCGTCACCTGTACAAAACGGTCGCAGCGCTTGAAGCGCACCATGCCATGCCCGACGAAACAACGATAGCCTACCAAGCTCCCTTTGGGTGCTATAACGAAGGTGGTACATTGGCCGTTGACCTCACAGCTGATGCCACTGGCCTGACCACTGGCCAGCTCGCCTTTGCCGACCCCGATAAGCATCATTCTTTTGCACTAACACTGGCGGATAATCGGCAATACTGGTATAGCCGGACCGACCCCAGCTAGATACCTATCACCCACAACCACGTGGCACGCTTACTCGACCGCTCGCGCCCGCTTGACCATGATTCGGAGTTATTTAGATGGTATGCAACCAACCGCGACACAACTGCTGCCGACCTCCAGACCCTTCTTGACAAAGCGGTCCTCCCTACGGCCGACCCTTCTCAGGTGTACCACAGTGTAAGCTACCGCGATGGTAATAGCGAGCAATCATCAAGTATGTGCTTTGTCTTGACTGCACGCCGAATTGGCGAATTAATACTAGGCATCTCGACCGTATACACAGTACCTTATGTCTGTGATGGGATCGATACACCAGTCACATGCGAGATTGAGAGCGACCAACTTGGTACTACACTCACCTGTTCTTATGAATCCAGCGAAACTGCGTCACAGCGCCGCCGCACATACGTCGAGCCAAAAGATATCGCACAGCTAAGTAACGCTATTACCCAGCTAACGGAGGGTATGGTCGCCGAGCGCTGTGCTCTCCAGTAGGGCGCACCCTCTCTTCTGCACCCTTGTAGGTGTTATTAATACCAACACAACAACACCAGCAAGTATGTTACTGGTGTTGTATTGTCTATTCCTGGTTATCTGCTAGCAGCACTACCGCAAAACCGCTTTGATCCGGCGGATACCGGCTGAGCTCGACTCTTCCTTGGTGATCTTGAAGCGCATGCCATCTTCGGCCAAGACGCCAGTGTGCGCAACGTGTGGCCCCCCGCACACTTCGAAGCTCACGCGGTCATCACCTTCGCCGATGGAATAGACCTTGACGGTGTCGCCGTAGCGCTCGCCAAAGGCACCGATTGCACCGAGCTTCAGTGCTTCATCGGTTGGGTACACGGCAAAGCTCACCGGCAAGTCTGCCTCGATCCAGGCATTGACTTGGTCTTCCACCGCTTGCTTCTCCTCTGGGGTAAGCTTATCGTGGTTGAAGTCGAAGCGCAGGCGTTGAGCGGTGATATTGCTGCCATGCTGCTGCAGATCTGGCGCTTTCAATACCGTGCGCAGCGCCGCCCCGAGCAGGTGTGTTGCCGTGTGATACTTAAGATGAATTGGGTCGTGACCTTCCAGCCCGCCACTAAATTGCCCTTTGCGCGCCGTCTTGGAGCGCTGGCGCTGCTCGGCCATTTTGGCGTCAAATTCTGCTCGCCAGTCCTCAGAGAGCGCAATCCCCTGCTTGTATGCCTCCTCTGTACTGAGCTCTACCGGGAAGCCAAAGGTATCATATAGCGTAAATAACTCCGCACCAGTCAGGCCATCTGCGACATACTGCTGCATCTGTTTGAGCCCCTTACGGAGCGTCTGCCGGAAGGCTTTTTCTTCCTTGGCGAGCACGGCGATGATCTGCTTGCGCGCTGCTTTGACCTCTGGGAAGTCTGCCTCGTATAGGTCGGCAATCACCGGCACCACTGCTTCAAGAAAGTTCTGCTCAATGCCAAGGTCGAAGCTGTAGCGGATAGCTCGTCGTAAGAGGCGGCGCATCACATAGCCTTGCTCCTTGTTGCTTGGGATGCAGCCATCCACCGCCATGAAGGTAGCCGCTCGCAGGTGGTCAGCAATCACCCGCATACTCTCGGTATGCGAGGTGTAGCTCTTGCCACTAAGCTGCTCAAGCTTGCTGATAATAGGCCACATCAGGCTAATCTTAAAGACATCAGGGTCGTTATTGGCCGCAGCCGCAATGCGCTCCAGGCCAGAGCCATGGTCGATATTCGGCTTATCCAGCGGGACAAACTGCCCCTCGGCTACCTTCTTGTACGCCATAAAGACGTTGTTGCCGATCTCCATAAAGCGCCCGCAGTCGCAGTTAGGGTGGCAATGCTCACCAAACTTCGGGTCGTGCTCAATGAAATCAAACTCATAAAACATCTCACTGTCGGGCCCGCATGGGTCACCGACTGGTGTCGTCTCCGGTCCGCCGTTGCGACTCCACCAGTTTTTGCTGCCGTCATAGTAGAAGATGCGCTCACCTGGCTGGATGCCACGGGCCGCGCCGTGCTCTTCGCTGCCGATATCGGCACTCTTGGCTTCGATCCCCTTCTCGGCAAATTTCTGCCGCCACAGCTCGGCTGCTTCGGTGTCTTTGGCAATATTGTACTCGGGCGCACCAATGAAACACGTTACATACAGGCGATTCGGGTCAAGCCCTACTTCCTCGGTGAGGAATGTCCACATCCAGGTAATTTGCTCTTTCTTAAAGTAGTCGCCCAGGCTCCAGTTACCGAGCATCTCAAAGAAGGTAGTGTGGCGATTATCGCCAATATCGTCAATGTCTTGAGCACGCAAGCACGTCTGCGAGTCGGCGATGCGCTTGCCCTGTGGGTGTGTCTCGCCCAGCAGGTATGGGATCATCGGTTGCATGCCCGCACCAGTAAAGAGTGTTGTCGGGTCGTCGGTTAGGATGAGCGGGGCCCGCTTAATAATGGCGTGCTGCTGCTTGGCATAAAATTCGAGGTATTTGTTGCGGATATCTTGAGCATTCATAGGGGGTATTATAGCACGGACACACTACCTCGTGCATCTTTGGTGGTGTGATTATAAAAGCTCTCCATAACGAAGCGTGATGCCACTTGAAACACTACTATACAAAAATCGACTCATTCAAGAGCCGATTTTTGCGCGATCGTACTTATTTCTCACGCTTAAAAAGCTTGTTGCGATGACGCCACAGGCCAATCGCCCCACCAATGAGAGCAGTCCCTGCCCCGCCGAGGAGCCAGAGGTTGGCACCCGTGTCGGCAAGCGCAGCTGCTACAGGATGTGCCTGCTCGGGCGTGTGGGCTGCCGTCTTTGGTGCGGCGGCAGCTTGCCGTGGCTGTTGTGGTTGCAGCGCAGTGCGGATTGCATCAACCCGCCGCTGCAGTGCCGCCTTGACTGCATTATCTTTGACAGTATCGACCACTGCTTGGGTTGTTGCAAGCAATGCAAGATCCGGCTTAGCTTCGAGTGCATCAACGGCTTGCGTGGCTGTCTTTTGGCGTGCTTGATCCTCCTGGATAGCTGTAGCTATAGCAGTGGTGAGCGCCTTCGTTGCTTTGGTAAGCTCTGGCGTTGTGGTTGCTTTGAGATTTGCGAGGCGATCTGCCTCTGTCGCTGCTGCAGCAACGTCCTTGTCTGCTGCGACGTAGGCTGGCGCAGCAGCAAGCTCTTGCTTGGCTTTGTCGTAGTCGGTGTGGTCGACGCGGAGGTCATCGATTGCTTGCTGAAGCTCTTGCAATGCTTTGTCGATCACAGCCTGAGGAGATGTCTCATCAGCCACCACGGCACGGGCAATAACCTGTTTGGATATTGCCTCCGCCCTGGTGTGTGGGCTGTAGCCATCCAGCACCATCGGCTCAGCTAGCTTCGCTTCGAGCTTTTCAGTAGTTGTGACCTCTACCTCGCGCGTTACCTCTGCTTTATTATTGGCATTATCGACCGCACGGTAAGTGATTGTATATGTGCCTGGTTTTGGGTTTGCAAGGTCAAGGTTTTTTGCGTCGATAACCACACCATCGCTATTAACACCTGTTCCGTCCGCCCCATCATTCGCTGCCACAGTACGCACAGCATCGGCAATTGAGCGGCCTGCTCGCGCCACGAGCTTCTCTGGCTTGGCTGGCGTAAAGACTGGTGCGGTAGTGTCAGCATCAGCATACGCCTGATGCGCCACAAGCTGCGGCCCCACAAGCCCAATGCCACCAACGACGACTGCCGCCGCAGCAATAACTCTCATCCGAGAGTGAATGTGTTTTACCCTCATAATAATCCCCCTTATGGTTGTCTATAAGTGTCAGTATACGAAACTGCTGTTTGGGTTGTCAACAGAGTTACTTCTGAATGGTCGTGCGACATATTTCCTGATACTTAAAGGGAGAATGCATGCCTTGCAGAATAGCCTCTCTGTTTTCACTCATTATTGAGGTAATAAAGCAGCTATAAAGCCACGGAATCGACGACAATCCCTCCGCCAAGACACTCTGTCCCGCGGTAGATCACGGCTGACTGGCCGGCTGCCACGGCCCGCTCGGGGTCACTGAGGTGGAGAGTCGCTTGAGCCTGGGCTGAGTCATATTGCAGCGTGCATGGCCTCAGCTGGCCACGGTGGCGCAGGCGGACGGTCAGCTGGTCGCTCGCCGCTGGTGCACCATGAATCCAGTGCAAATCGCCCACCAGCACATCATGACGCCACATTGCTTCGTCATTCATATTGCGACTCACGTATACCACATTTGCTGCCATGTCCTTACCGACGACGTAATAGGGCAAGCCGCCGCCGACATCCAATCCATGGCGCTGACCCAGGGTGTAAAAGATCGCACCATCGTGCTGGCCTAGCACTGCCCCTGTTTGCTTGTCGATAATATCGCCCGGGCGAGTGGATACATACTGACTTAGGAAGTCTCGCATGCCGACATTACCAACAAAGCACACTCCCATCGATTCCTGCTTGCGCGCTGTCCAGAGGCCACGCTCACTGGCCATGTGCCGCACCTGCTGCTTCGTATAGCCACCAAGCGGGAAGAGTGTATGCTGGAGTGCATCACTCGTCACGCGGTAGAGGAAGTAGGTCTGGTCTTTGGCCGCGTCGGTTGCGCGGTAGAGGCGATCAGGCTGGAATGAATGTTCCTGACCAGTCGCCGCGCTGTCATCCTCTGCACATGCGCCACCGGTTTGCGCATAATGGCCAGTAGCAATGAGGTTAGCCCCACGCTCGCGCGCCGTATCGAGAAAGAGCCGAAACTTAATCTCTTGATTGCACATAATATCGGGGTTAGGCGTGCGCCCAGCTTGATACTCGGCTAGCATGTAGTCTACCACCTTGTGTTTGTAGTCGTGCTCAAAATCAAAAACGATAAAGTCGATACCCAGCTGCACTGCGACCCGCTTGGCGTCGGCCAAGTCTTCCGCCCAGGGGCACTGCATACCAGGTAGGTCTTGGCTCCAGTTTTTCATATACACACCGGTCACGTTGTAGCCCTGCTCAACCAGCAGTGCTGCGGTGAGACTGCTGTCCACTCCACCACTCATCCCGACAAAGACGCGCTGCGTCATGGTTGCACCGCCTTGAACCAGCCTATTTTTACCAGCTCTTCGATCGTTAGCTGCCAACCACTTGGCGTAAGCCACCAGGTGTCTGACCATTGTTTGTCGGTAGCTACAGGGTGGCTGCGCATAGCGATATGCGGCACATACTGGCCAAACTCCAGTGCAACGCGGCGCGAGTGGTAGGCACTGGTGACAAGAATGATGGAGTCGATATTCTTTTGACGGAGGAGCTGGCCAGTTTTTTTGGCATTTTGGCGGGTGGTTTCGCTTAGTTCCTCGGTGAGGATGGCACGGTCGGGCACACCGGCCGCCATGGCTTGGCGGCGCATTGCCTCGGCGTTGCTGGGGCCAGTCTTATCGGCGGCAGCACCTGAGAAGACAATGAAGCGTGCCCATCCATTTTGGTAGAGGCGAATCGCTTCGGCGGTGCGAGCCTGGGTATCGCCACCACTCACTGCCACAATAGCATCAGCAGCCTGGCACTGCTCAGCACCACTCGGGGCTGCTTGGCACGTGGCAAGGTCGTCGCGCGTCAGCCAGCGCCCACCAAGCCAAACGAGAAGCATCAGGGCAATGAATATCCCGGCAAGCCAGCGTAATAACTTCACCGCCGCGCCCCCTTCATCCGCTGCTGCTCGTGCTGCACCGCTGCAATGATAGACTGCGCCGCGCGCTGGCAATTCTCCTCGGTCGAGAGCCGCCCCAAGCTAATGCGTAGACTTCCGTCGGCTACCTCTGGCGGCAGGCCAATCGCGGTGAGGACATGGCTGCGCAAACCCTTATTAGCCGCACAGGCGCTGCCAGTCGCCACGAGCACACCATCGCGCTCAAGTAAGAAAATGAGCCGCTCGGCATCTACCCCCGGGAACGAGATATGCAGATGACCCGCCAAGCGATGCTTCATATCACCCGAGACAACTGCTGTGGGGATATGCTCGCACAGAGTTCGCTGCATGCTATTACGCAAACGTTCAAGGCGCTGCGCTTCGGATTTGCGGTGTGCTTGGGCATATTCAAGCGCCGTTGCAAAGCCGACCGCACCGGCCACATTCTCTGTCCCACTGCGCAGGCCACGCTCTTGCCCACCGCCAACGATGAGCGGATCAAGCCGCACTTGGCTAGCCAGCCACAAGAGGCCAACTTGCTTAGGGCCATATATCTTGCCTGCATTAAGCGTTAGTGCATCCACGCCAAGACGCGCCACATTAATATCGAGCTGGCCTGCCCCTTGCGAGGCATCACTGTGGAGGTAGAGCGGCGTTGACTCACCCGCCTCGAGCCGCCGCTGGCGCTCGTGCGCTACCACTGCGGCGATCGCCCGCAACGGCTGAATCGTCCCCAGCTCATTGTTGGCCAAAGCAACACTGATAAGTATCGTCTCTGGACGAATCGCCTGGGCTATCGCCTCGGGCGTCACTACGCCCTTTGGGTTCGCTTTCACCACCGTCACATCATGCTGGTGCGCTGCTGCTAACACGGCATGGTGCTCAATATTTGCCGTTACGACATGGCCGTGTACGCCAGCAAACATGAGGTTGATCGACTCTGTTGCACCAGCCGTCATAATAATCTCATCTGGCTTGCCGCCCAGCGCCACCGCAAGGCGGTGCTTTGCTTGGCGATAGGCCTGCCGCACCGCTACTGCTGGTGCGTAGGGGCTGGATGGGTTAAAAAACTGCTCAGCAAAGTAGGGCTGCATCGCCGCCAAAACACGCTCATCCATCGGCGTGGCCGCTGCGTGGTCGCAATATATCATCTCTGGTTTCACTCCAATTAGTATAGCACTCTAGTCCGGATCAGCGAAACGCTGGCCAGTATTGGGGTCAACGCGGTATATCTCGCGCGCCACCCGCTCATAATAGAGGCGCGTCGCCATGACGAAGTTGCGCAGCTCATCGCCAACTAAGTAACTATAGCGCGCCCCTTCTTGCACTTTGAGAATACCTTGGTCATTAATTTCGTAGCGGATAGTATTGGTCTGGATGTGGCGCTTCTCGTCTGTCCATTCTTCGTGCCAGATCCACGTCTTTGTATCCAGGCAAAAGAACTCTCGATGCCGACCCTTCTCGACCGGGCCAAACAGCTCCGCCCCAATCTCACTCTCCAGCGTGATGAGCTCGCGCTCGGTATAGCGCTTAAAGAGCCGCTTCTTCGACTTACCAACGCTGGTATCACCCGCCAGCAGCGCATAGGCTTTACCAAGGAGTGAGCTTGGCTTTCTCACTAGGCAGCGTGCTCCTCAGGGTAGTAATAGCTACTAGAACTGTTAGTAGGTGCAGGTGCTTCACGACGTGCTCGTCTTACTGCGTACTGCGATAGATCTATCGGATCATCACTGTTGCCGTTCCCATTTGCTGGATAATCTTGCCTTCCTGAATATGGCGATGCTGGCTCACTAGGTGCATTGTCGTCACTATATTCATCACTATCATTAATTGCAGCATTCCATTTGGATGGGTCAAAACCACCGTTCAGCGTTCCAGAGTTACCATGGCCTAGAACATCAGCCGCGTCTTCTGCCTCTTGTGTTAGATAGTCATCTGCTTCATTACTTCCTCTCGTCGCGAGAACATCCCTACGCATCATCAAGACTAGACGCGTCACTCGTGCAGTATAGAGTATATTCTCACGATAAATTGCTTCTGGGGATACTGTCTTGCCCTTATTCTCATCCCTTGTCGTGCCATTATGTTCATTCAAAGCAGCAGAAACACCAGCTAATGCCGATGCAATTTCATTCGCCCGCCGCTTTGCCACGAGATCATCATACGACATAATACCAGAGCGATTCTCATCGCCTTGGGGTTTTGACTCCTGCGTCACATCGCCCTGACTGACGGGCTCTTGTTTTGTTGTGTGATCTATTGGAAAGAAACTCTCACCGCTCATATATGAAATAACCTTCGTACATTTGCCGTTGTGGTGGCGGCGACGCGTGCGATGGGCAAACCCTTCTTGGCTGCTTGGTCACGGGCTACCTCCTCCACATAAGCCGGTAGGTTGATTCTACCACGGAAGGGTATCGGAGTCAAGAAGGGAGCATCGGTCTCAAGCAGTATTGCATCGAGTGGGAGATCGGTGTAGAGCTGCTGCTGAGCACTGTCCTTTGTGAAGGTGCTGATGCCATTGACGCCAATAGATAAGCCGCGAGCACGGCCCTGCTCAAGCTGAGCTTGGGTATCGGTAAAGCTGTGCAAAACGCCGCGCACTGGCTGGGCATCGTAGATAGGCCAAAAGTCCTGCCATACCGCGCCATGAGCTTGCTTCTCGTCACGTACGTGGAAGCTAACGGGCAGCTGGAACTCCGCCGCGAGCTGCAGCTGCGCCTGGAGGCACTGCTGCTGCGCTGGGCGGGCGCTATTGTCATAAAAATAATCCAGGCCAATCTCCCCCACCCCGACGATGACGGGCCGGCCCTGCCGGAGTGGCTTCTCAGCGAGAAGCTCGCGGATGGCGGCAATGCCTGCCTCGCCCGCTGCCTCAGCATCATGGGGATGAATACCCACCGCTGCATAGCAGTGGTCGTGTGCCATGGCAAACTGCACTGCCTGACGCGAGCTGCGCACATCCGTCCCGACGCAGATCATGGCAATGCCGGCCTGAACCGCCTGCTGATAGGCTGCCTCGCGCGCTGCATCGTCGTAGAACTCGCTATCGTGTAGGTGGCAGTGCGAGTCGATGAGACGCGGCATGGGTGGTGTGCTGCCAAGAGTATGTGTCGTGTTACTTGTCATAGCTTACTCCTTTGTTTTATGAGGCGGCGCGAGCTCGTGGGTCGGGAGTGTGAATATAGCGCTTCGGGAACAGCGGTGGGACGTCGGCTGGCACGACACCAGTGCCAAAGATAGTGTGGACAGCCCGAGCAGTAGTAGGCATGAATGGCACAAGCTCATCGGCAATCTGCAGCAACGTACTGGCCGCATAGGCTAAGACTTCACTCAGGTGCGACTCGGCATCGTGGTCGGTCGCGCGGCGCTTGGCGATTTCCCATGGCTTGACCCGCTCAAGATATTGGTTGAGGCTGCGGACGGAACTCCATACTTCATCGAGTGCTTTGTCGAACTCCAGCCGCTGCATCATGTCGCGGTAAATGGTCATATCGTGCTCGGCTTGCGGCGCATCGCCAATCACTCCTGCTTGGTAGCGCGTCAGCATGGCTGCCACCCGCTGCACAAGGTTGCCGAGGTCGTTACCGAGCTCACCGTTGTATGCCTTCTCAAATTTCTCCCAAGTAAAGTCCCCATCGTCTTGGGTAGGAATATGGCGGGCAAAGAAGTAGCGGAAGGCATCAGCCCCATAGCTCTGGATAATCTCCATTGGGTCGACCACATTGCCGACTGTTTTGCTCATCTTGCTACCCCCAACATGGACAAAGCCGTGGACGAGTAGTGTCTTAGGTAGTGGGAGGCCGAGCCCGAGCAACATAGCGGGCCAGATTCCTGCGTGGAAGCGCAAGATATCCTTGCCAATCACCTGCACATCAGCTGGCCAATATGCCTGCCACTCTGCCCTATCCGGATAGCCTAGCACTGTAATGTAATTGGCCAAGGCATCGAGCCAGACGTACATCACCTGGCTGTCGTCGCCTGGCACTGGCACACCCCAGCTGAGTGTTTTGCGTGGGCGGCTAATTGAGACATCTTGGACACCATTTTTGATAAGCTCGAGGAACTCATTTTTGCGGAACTCGGGCACGATCTTCATCCGTCCCTCAGTAATAGCTTGGCGAATCTGCTCGGTAAAGGCACTCGCTTTGAGGTAGTAGTTCTCCTCTGAGACGCGCTCATACGGCGTTTGGTGATCAGGACATATACCATTCGTCTCGTGGACTTCCTTGTCGGTAAAGAATGCCTCATGCCCCACGCAATACCAGCCCTCATAGGTGTGCTTGTAGATCAGCCCTGCCTGAGCAAGCCGCTGCCAGATGTATTGCACTGCTGCAACGTGGTGTGGGTCGGTCGTGCGGATAAAGTCAGTGTATTCTGCGCCAACTGCCTCCATCAAGACCTTGAAGTTGCCATACATGCTGTCCACATAGCTCTGCGGGTCGAGCCCATTCGCCTGAGCCTTGGCAGCGATTTTATTGCCGTGTTCGTCTGTGCCAACTTGGAAGCGTACCTCGTGGCCATTTTGCTTCTGATAGCGCGCCCAGATATCGGCCAGGAGATAGTCGAGCGCATTGCCAATATGCGGCTTACCGTTGACATAAGGAATAGCAGTGGTGATGTAGGCGTGTTGTTTGGTCATAGGGGTATTATAGCATGGGGCGAGTTAGGGTGTCTTGGGCTGCTGCCGCTTGGCAATATCAATTGACGCATCAAGCTGATCCGCACGCTGCACAAGGGTGATTGTATCGCCCATGTCAGTTCTCCAGGTGGTTGAGATACGTATATCCTTTGTGATGTGTTCAATCTCACCTACATTATCACCATCGACTGGTTCACCCCACGCTGCGCGCCCAGCCTGCGCGTAGCAACGATAAAGGCCGAGACAATCCATGACGGGTAATTGACTTGCAAAACATATCGTTACCTGAGTGACAGTACCCTTATGACTAGACACTTGCATCGACAGCACCCCATCATGATACCACCGTACCGCCTTCATATGGGGCATTATGCTCATTATCCGCCAGCCCTGCTGTCGCATCGCGTCATCAAACTGCTCCATGGATAGCGGCCACACCTGGCTCAAAATACGATTGACTTGAGCAGCATATTGCTCTGGGGTGGGATATACCTGCATCTTGGCATCGAACTGCTTTTTCATGAGCCAGTATGTGCGAAAATCAGGCGCACCTTGTGCGTTATGCTGCTGCACCCCAAGACGGGCAAGATCAAAATTGATCATATACGGTTGGCCGGTATCGAGCTGAGCAGTAGCAAGTTGACGGTTTGCAGACTCAAGCTGTGGCAGTTGCCACGTCCAATTAAGCATGTCGACTGGCGACGTAATGCCGCTTATATCGCGTAAACGTACGACGCAACCATGGGCTGCTGCACGTAGTGCTTGGTCGGAAGCGGCTCTTGGCACGTGGCACTCCCAGTCATACTTACCTTTTCTGAATCCAAGTGCGCATAATTGTTGTTGCTCATCATTTGTTAGTTGAGTAAAGCCAGTTCGTCTTGTACATCCATCAAATGAGATGACTACATGCGCGTCATCAACCACCCCTAGGCCTTTCAATTGTATGGCAGTCCGTTGTTTCCAGCTTTCCATTGCATCATCTACCATTGTGGCATACTGCCGCGGCTGAGTGCAAAACGACTGCAGTGTCTGATATAACGCATCCTCAAACGCCTCCCATGTTGGGTAGACAAAGTCAGCAGTTAGCGATGTGTCGCTTGCGAGCGTTGTATCTAACGCTGGATTATGCCACTCATACCACACAACCTCAAACGTTGCATATAAGATAGACTCCGAGAACAGCTGCCTTTTATGATCTGCTTCGGTGGCTGGCCTGATGCCAAGCGTCAGACGCTTATACGATGGCATATCCCGAGATGGCATAATCCATTGCGCGATGTCACCATCTCGTTGCAGCTGCGCCGTGCCCCATGCGCGATTACCCGCCTCAACATACGTCTGCCATAGTGTATGGACATCATCAGTACTCATACCATCTGGCAACTGGAAGGTAAACGAAAGGGTATATTCATCAGGGTTATCTTCATCTGGCCAATCGATCGCGGCAAGCACACCAACCTGGCTTGACTCGGTAATCCGATCATTGCGCCAACCAAATACGTTGCTCACCGCTTCAAAGTTGAGCTGAACTGACGACTTAGTCAATTCATCAAACCAGTTCATGACGTTGATAAAACTACGCGGAGTCATGTACTCATGGTCGTGCGCTGGTGCAACCTGTTGTATGTCAAGTGTTATGGAGACACTCTGCTGCTGTTCTGTTTTACTATGCCACAGCCTGCAAGACTCACGAATAATCTGCTTATCCTTCACATAATGATGGCACCATGTGAGCATATTTTGCCGGGGTGTACTGTACGATGAATCTACTCCACCCCAGACAGTCGCGCCATACTCAGTACAGTAAGCATAGAACGCCTGCGCCTCAGCAGGTGATAGCCCATCAACGGAAAAGTTCATCACATTCCGCTTGTCTTCACAAATAATACTTCGACGGTGCTGCGCTGGAGACACAAGGTGGATAACGTTATTGATACATCCTGGCTGCGCATCTATCTCCCAGTCAAGCTCCTGTCGAATAGCATCAAGCGCCTCATGCTTCGTCATAGGCCATGATAGCGACCCTATCCCGTAAAGCCACTTCATAACCTCGTCTTCGAGATGATCTGAGAGACCATAGTTCCTTAGCAGTTGGTCTCGATTAAGTGCGCAGAACTTCTTACTATATTGACGATAGATCGCTTCATTATCAGGGTGCAAATTGACACTACGCACGCCAGCTTGTTGCAAGTCATCATTTGCGCTGTAGAGATAGCCAGGATCAATTGTGTCCTTTCGCCACAGCCACCAGCTATCCCTCTCAATCTCTGGGGTGTGTACTGTCCACACCAGAAGGCGGCTTGGATCGCTTACACCCTGGCTATCACGTAGCCAAACTACACACCCATGGGCCGCCGCACGTAGCTGCTCTTTGGTAGCAGATTGTGGCAATCGACATTCCAAGCAGTACCTCTCAATATCCTCAACAAAACCGCACGCTTGTAGCTGGCTTTTTTCTGTCTCATACGGAAGGCCACTTATACTAATTACCATCGCCGTTGCGTTGTTAATCCCCTGGCTGGCAAGTGTAATGATATTATTCTTCCACTGGAGCTCTGTTTCATCGCTATCAAATAGCAACGCGTAGTGACGCGGCTGCTCAATTAACTGACGTAATGTTTTATATAACTCCTCTTCAAAGATATCCCATGCTTGGTGAGCCGTGACTGGCGCTGGAGGTACTGCTGGAGGCGGCATAACACCATATGGATTGTTTGTTCGATTATGCTGCTTTGTATCTGTGGCGATGATTGTGTACAAAACATAGCTCGACGGCAGCCCTTGGTCATAATCATCAGGAGTTGCAGGTCGCATACCAAGTGTGATGGTCACACCAGTTGGCAACTTCCATTGCCAGCATAGTGATGAGTCAAATGATGACTGTTGGGGTGTTGCAATACCCCATACATTGGTTGCTGCTTGGTAATATTCGATGAGCAGACCTCGTATCTCATTTTTTCTTGCGTCACCAGGTAAGCGATACTCAAGAATTAGATCACGTACCAGCCGTTTTCCGCCGACTTGATCCTCATTCCCTACCGTGTCTTTAACAAGGACATTACCGTGCCAATCATCATACGTTGTATCTCTATACCAATGCCATCCCAATGATGCTTGAATAGCTTCAAGCTCATATTCAAACAATGGCCATGGCAATGCTGCGAGCCAGCTCAGTGCTACCACCCAGCCACGCCCTGTCATGTACGGTGGTGACTGCTGCGTGGAGAGATTCCTCTCAACATGCAACGATACCTTGATGTCCCACTGCTTTGCTTTTGTGTCTACTGGGCTAAAATCAATCGTGCATATTTGCTGTATGATATCGATATCTCTGACACAAGAAATCTCATCTTTAATAGGAAAGAATCGCCACTGATACGTCACTGGCTCACGCGGTGCATATTGGCCCCATTTGCCGTAATCGGTATATTCTTTTGGCTTGCCCCATGCAGCATGGGCCGCTTGGAGGTATTCGTCGTAGTATTTGCGCTGTAACCGTTTGTTCTTTGCTTGAGCGACAGTACGCGTGATACTATAGCGGCTTTCGTCGTCATTACATTGAACGATGACTGTATGACCGGTATCATCTTCAAAAACAAGCGAATGATCTTCACTTCTTTCATCATCCAGCTTTACCTTCCATCCATACGAAGAGGCCAGTGTCGCTATCTCAGACCAAGCTGATGACCATGGCATAGCTCTAATCGCATCAATCCACTCGATAAGCGCTGTGGAACTCTCCAATGACGCTACTGGAGGCTTTTTTCGTATTTGCGATGATTGTTTTTTCTTCATATATTATCCTTGTACTACTGTCTATATCTTATGAGGTGCCTTTATAGTATCATGGAACACCCTACGACCGAGTAGCAACAGTAATCAGCACATAGAGCTTATCCGTGCTCTGCATCAGGGTAATGGTGTCGTCCTGGTCGGTTGTCCAGATGGTCGAGATAGCCAGACCTTCTGCAGCATGCTCAGCTTCGTCCACCTCATCGCCTGGCTCACCCCAGGCTGCTTGCCCGGTCTGCACGTATTGGCGGTAGAGGTCGAGGCACTCTGCTGTGGGTGAACCATTAGCAAACCATACGACGACCATCGATACAGCACCACCTTCGCTCGACACCATAACACGCAACGGCCCATCATAATACCACCAGGTATTTTCCTCTTGCTTCATAAGCTGCCAACCTTGGCTCTGCATTGTAGTATCAAACTGCTGGATAGAGCGCAGTGATGGTTGGCTGAGGATGCGGTCGATCCAACTAGTGAATTGCTCTGGAGAGAAGTATGTCTCCTCATGCAGCTCACTCTCCAGGCGCGGCAATGGATCAGGGCCCGGATAGGGACGAATCGTGCGCGGGCGGCGGGCACCATCAGACGGTGCACCAGTTTGCTCGCTGACAAGGACAAACATGATTGTCTTGTCTTCCTCATTGAGACTAATACTAACGTGCTCCCGCGAAGCTGGTGTTTGTGGAGCAAAACCCTTCCACATCGTACCAGTGAGATGACCTGTGTGTCGTACATCGGTCGGCCAGCCCCAGGCCGCTGTGCCAGCTGCGCAGTATTCGTCGTAGAGTGTGCGACACGCGTCTGCTGGTAATTGGTGAATTACATCGATGACTGGGCTACTCGCCACCGACGTTACAACGTCATTTTCTATTGTAGCAAGCAGTGGCATATAACCATCGTAGTGCATACACTGCTCGTGCCCCGTCTGCGGCTCTTGCTCACGTGGCTTGACGAGCTGCCAACCCAATTCTTGGATGAGACTATCATACACCTCATACGTCATTGGCCAGGGGAGTTTGCGAAGTGCATTAATGAGTGAGACAAGTCGTGCGCCGTCAATCGGCTTAGGCTTGTCAGATGAATGAGCTGATGGTTGGTTTGCTTGCATAGTACCTCGTATTTTTACTTATGGTATATCTCTTTGGAAGATAAGAGTACTCGTATCGTACCACGTTTTGGTATAACGTGCTACCATTCAGTCATGTTATTGACAAAGCTGCAATCTATTTTATATAACACACTACTCTACTATGGAATACCACTCATCATCCTACTCTCCCGAGCACTATTCACCCACTGACCAGCGAGAGATCGAGAGCTGGGCGCGTGAAAAGGGCTCTTTACTCCTGCACCGGCGGGATATCTGCTCCGCACGACTGTTGCTGAGCAGCTCCATGTGACGCACGCGACGATTAATCACGCTATTGAATCTCTTGGTATGGCGCTCGAGCAATACCGCGTACGGCGTCAAAATGGCCAGCCATCTCACAAGCGAGGCTACCACCTCTCACCTCAGCAAGCCGAGCAAGTCGCAGCATACCTGGGGCGATCGCTTGGTGCGACGGTTCGCTAAGCACTTAGGCTTGATACACACTCCTACTACCTATGCTATAGTATGGTAATGCGTATGGAAAAACCCCAGCAACCAGCACAATTACCCGAGACATTTGACAGTCATACTGCTCAAGTAGAAAAGCTCAACGACTTACACAAACTTCTACGCTTTTTGCTTGAGAATGATCTCGGCCTTTCTACTCACGACCCGGCACAGGCCTATATATCGCAACAAATTCAAGAAACATCTGCATCGCAGCAACTCCTTCGCTTTATTGCAACCATCCAACCACATGACACCCAGCCTGCTCGCACCGTTATCACCTATCCAGATGTTGCTTTTGTTTTTGATACTCCAGCTGTAGAACAAGCCGCACAGACTCAGGGCAATAGCTATCAACCATTGCACGAGTATAGAAAACACGATCTTGCTGAGCTCGTGCAAGATGAGACGTGTGGTGTTGCTCTATCGACCGATCATCATTTTGCTTGGTATATGTATGATGCACTCACGAGCCCACTTGCTGATGTGCATCAGCGTATCGTTGCCGACCAGACGGACAGCAACTGGCTCCATGGCGTCTATCATCATGGCCCAGAGCCACTTATATCTGTTGGCCAGGCTTCTCGCCACCTTGGTATAACACCGCATATGGTCGAGAAAGCGTTGAGGAATCCTCAAGTTATCCAGAGGATTGGCGAGATCGTTGTCGCTCCACGCGGCAATTCGATGCGCCCATTCATCACACCCAAACAACTTCTGAGCCTCCAAAAGCATTTTCGTCCCCACAACGCCGACACTCATGCACTCATCCCTCCACGAGAAGAAGAAATGACCTGCCCGCAACTCGCCAGAGCACTTGGTGTACACGACATGACCGTGCGACGAGCTATTGCCGCCCTTAATCAAGAAAAACCTGAAGGCGAGGATAGTCTGACCGGTACAACGCGCAAAGAGCAAGGTCGACGCCCAACCGTATATTATTCATCTGAACAGCAGGCACGTATCCTCGCTAAGCTTCAAGAGAAAGGCCATTCTGTGCCAGCAAAGCTGCGTGATAAGCTGGGCGAATACCTCACGCATAAAAATTAAAGATGCTACAATAATATCTAGTATGACTGTACAAATCCGCACGGCACAACTGCAACCCAGAAATATCCCAGAAGAACCAATAGCCGTCTCTCATACACCAACACCACTGGATTTATACACAACATTGAAGCAGTTAAAAAATCGGCCGGGGCATCACTAACTTATGTGGTACAGCTTTCTCATCCTCCATCTCGTTGGGCTTGTCGGGTACAATCTGGTGCTGCGCCGCTCACTGAGCCGACGCGCCGATCCTTGGGTGCAGGCTGCACTCATGCAGACAGGTATTGCTCTCCCGATTATTATTGTATCGTGGTTCGTGCCACTCCATCTCGGTGCTATGACTAGCGAGGTAGTTTTCCTCTTATGTCTGGCGTTAAGTCTCACTATAGCGCTCCATATTACTAATACGCTATCGTTGCAGCGCCTCGAGGCGGGTGTTCATTCGGTTTTGTACAATGTACGGCTGCTCTTTGTGACCATCCTTGGTGTCATTCTCCTTGGAGAATATGTCTCGTTTCTCCAAATTGTTGGTGGAGGGCTTATCTTCATGGCTGCCTTCATCATTCGTCAGCGAGGATCACACAAGGTTACTCGAGCTGGTGTTGCGTGGGCTGTGAGCTGCGCTATGACAATTGCCTGTTTGAATATTGTTGAGAAAAAGCTTGTGACTTCTGTTGGCTACGTTACCTATATGACGCTTATGGCATATATCGCAACACCGCTTCTGTGGGGTATTGTCCTGGTACTTAAACGACCGATTGATCGTCAGCTCTTTTGTCAAAAGAAGACCTATCTGCTCATGACATTTCGGGCTTTGTCTGCACATTGTTTTGTGCTCGCCCTTAGCACAGGGCTGGTGAGCATCACGAGTTTCATTTCTGGGACCGGGGTTATTATCATCATGATACTCAGCGCATTACTGCTTGGTGAGCGTGATCACCCACGACAAAAGATCCTCGCGACAGTACTAGCGACACTCGGTCTTGCCTGTATCGTATGGAAATAGCTACTTCCCTGTAATGCGCACAAATATCATCTCATGTTCGTCTGGCCCTGGGTTGTGGATCTTGTGCTGTGTATCGGGCGGGAAGATAAAGACGTCGCCTGGGTTGTAGGCATATGTGCCATCTGCGTCAGACACCTCACCACTACCTTTGAGGACGATCATTGTTTCCTCGACACCGGGGTGGTCATGCCAGTCAAAGGTCGCGCCTGCAGGCAGCCAACCATGGGTGATCGCCTCGCAATATGGGCTTGTGGCATGCTCAGCCGACACATAGACTTTGCGTGCTCCACTGCCGCCATGGGCAGATTCTTTGGGGATGGTGGTTGCTGGACGTTTGATAATGCGCATGGGTTGCTCCTTTTATTCGCTTATTGCTGCAGTTTTTGCTTATAGTAAAAGGCGTTTGCCTCGATCTCTTCCACTGTGTCTGGGAATTGTTGCCCAAGTTGGGTGCGACTAAGTTTTAGTACAGCATCTTGTGGGCTGAGCTCAGATGCAGCCAGGGCTTGGCGCACATATTCGCGAATACGCCAATACTGCTGGCCATCCTTGATAAGTTGCTCCCTTGGTGCACTGAGCGCACCAACCATCATGCCTGTGGCAGTGCGGCTCGCTTTTTTGAATATGGTGATGCCGACGGCAACAATCAGCAGCCACAGCCCAATAAGCAATACGATAGCGCTTTGCTTGGGGTTGCATATCGCCACCAGCACAAGCGCACCAGTTATACCGACGGCGATCTTATGCCGCCGCACGAAGCTCTTCCGCTCCCCTGGCTGCTGCGCGGCCTTCGCATTGGAATCGAGCTCGGTAGGAAAGGGATATGACATCTCACTCAGCGCGCCACGTGCAATAATGTGCGAAATATCGTCGCGGACAATTGGGTTAAAATGCTCTATGCGGTAGTCGTCCTGTAGCTTCTTGGTCGATCCATCAATAATATCAACTGCCATAGCAACACCGGTCTGAGCCGCCATATCTCCCAGCGTTACACCAGCCCCAATGCCAAACGAATTTTTGAACCATCCCATGATCATACTCCTTCTCTTGTATCCACCCACGGTCGATTGATAGGCAACCCTTTTCTTATCACAGAATAGCTGATGTAATTACATATTGCAAGGTATATGGGAGTAGCCGACGCAATCATACCGCGGAGGAGTTTGGCATTCGGCTATCTGCAGATTGCCGTTAATCTTCTCGCATCATTGCCAGCACCGCAAACCGCCCACCAGTGTCACCCGCTGTGTGCGAGAAGTAGTCGGGGCTTGTTACTGTATCGACAGGCGAGATGTGGATATTGCGCGGCGCAATGCCCGCGCGCTGGCACGCAGCAGCATTAAAGCCCTGCAAGTCAAGATGGATACCATCAGCTTCGTGCGAGCAAAAGAGCTGCCAAGCTGGGTCAGCCATTTGGTCGAAATACTGCATCACATAGCTCTGCCGCTGCGCGCTCGGGCTCATCCAGACAATGATATCCTCTGCCCGAGAGCCTTCGTGGACGAGGCGATCAATTGTCCGCACGAGTAGTGGTGAGAGTGTCGAATGCCGCCCCAGGTGCAATAGCGCGAGCACCCGTTGCACCGGATCATACAGCACCGTCGCCACGCAATCAGCCACTGGCAACAATAGCCCCACTCCAGGTGAGCGCGTCACGAGGCCATCTGCCACTATCTCGGCAGTATGGCGAGTCGTCGCAGCGCTATCGACCTCGCAGAGCTGGTCATAGCTGCGGCCTGCGCCATAGACAACCCGCTGATACACCACATCCGTATATGCGACCCCGCTCGCCTGGCAAAAGGCCTGTCGGTGTGCTACTACCTGCGGGTGATGTATTTCACTGAGTGTGCGGTCAAGCATTGTGCCATCACTACGCGATGACACGCTAACGAAAAGTTCTGATGGAAAGCAAGTAGGCTGATCAGCCCGGATCATCGCGCGCGCCACTCTTGCATAATAGCAAGCCACTGGGCAATCGACACATCCTCTGCCCGCCAGTCTGGCGATATACCAGCGTGTTGCAGCATCGTCTCCACTTCTGTCTTGTCTAGTGCAAGGCCCGCCGCAAGTGCGCTGCGCAGCTTCTTGCGCTTAGCTACAAACCCCGCCCGCACCACGCGGAAGAAATCCTTTTCGTCTGCTGGCGACACGAGAGGCTGAGCACGCGTCTCGAGCACCACTACCTGCGAATCTACCTTGGGCGGTGGCACAAAGAATTGGCGCGGTACCACTGGGCCTTGCTTCGCCTCAGCATAGAGCTGAGCGCTCACTCCCAATAGGCTCATTGCGCCGGGCTCAGCGGCAATTCGCTCAGCCACCTCCTTCTGCACCAGCAGTACTGTGCGGCGCGGCTTATTCTCCGCTGTCAGCAGCTTTTGGACAATCTTGCTCGTAATGTAATACGGCACATTTGCTACCACGACATAGCCAGCGGGAAGCTGGCTAAGGTCAAACTGCAGAATATCCTCATGTACGACTGTTAATTGCTTGCCGGGGAATTGCCCTGGTAGTTTGCGCGCGAGGTCGGCATCGTACTCTACCGCGATTACTCTACCCGCTCGGGCAAGAAGCCGGCTCGTCAATGTACCAAGCCCTGGGCCAATCTCTAGCACCGTATCATCAGGGGTCAGTGCTGCTGCATCGGCAATCGCCGCTAGCATATCCGGGTCTTTGAGCCAATGCTGCCCTAGAGATTTTTTATTTTGTAATGCCATAGTATGTATTATACCAGGGTTAGCAATAGTATGCTCTGCATAACTGACTGACGCCTTCTATAGCCATAACTTTTTTGTCATAATTCTTATATTCTATCTTCTCCTTCTTTATCTATTTATATCTTTATAACTTTCTTTATCTAATATCTATCTATTTCTATACCTATCTCTATATATCTCTATAATTCTCTTTCTCTATATTTCTATATCTATATTCTTATCTCTATTTCTATTTATTTATCTTTCTATATATCTACACTATTCTCTATATCTCTCTATACATCCATATATCCATATCGATTTCTCTCCTATTATATATAAATATATAAAAGAATAGAAAAAGAGTCTGCTGTAACAGAGAAAAACAGGGTAACTATAGTACAAATCGATTTGTACTATATGTTGGGAGGGGAAAACATGAAAAAATGGTGGCTAAAGTAGGAAAATATTATGCAAACCAATGTACTGTGACACCAAGGCAAAAACTTCCGTCAGCGAAGCAGCAAACGATTTAGTGGACGCTACTTCCCGTCCGCCTTCGTCCAATCCGTCGCGAGGTCGAAGCCATGCGGATGCTTGGTGGCAAAGCTTCCGGTATCGTACACTTTGCCTGGGCCCATGCTTGTTTCAACCACCGAGCAGCGTGGGTAGTTGCTATAATTCGCCGCTACGAGGATGTAGCCGTCTTTATCGACCTTAGCCCCATCACCGCGAATGGTGTAAGTGCCGCCACCACAGTTACGCATGGCAACGTTCATCGGCAAATCGTAGTATGTCTCGCGGTGGCTCACCCCTTTGCTGTCAGTAAAGTGATGCGCACCCTTGCTCTTCGTCAATGGATTCTTAGGCTTCGTCCCAACTACTTCTACTTGCGTAATCGGCTGCTTTACCACTGTTTGCGCTGCTAGGCGGCGTTGCACTTCAGCGCCATCCTTCATCTCGACTGTATAGGTCAAGCGGCGAATGCCTGGCTGGCCAGCTCGCTTGATTGTTTTGCTACCGATGAACTGCTGCCTGTCTTTGGTCGTCTCAGTCGCAAATGCAATCGGTTCCTCCACCGTCACCGTATGCGTCGGTGCGCGGTGAATAGTCATCATCTCACTTGGCCCGTCTAGTGCAATATTACCAGGTGTTTGGAAGGTCGTAGTATCCTCGCGGTAGAGCGCCATGCCGGCCGCCTTGGCAATATCCTGCGGCGTTTGCGCTGCGGTGAGCACACGAGAACGCTTCTTACCATCTATTACAGTGACTAACCGAGCACGCTGGATTGTCACTGTTGGTGCTGCCTGCGCAAGCGACGCATCAAGGTGAGGTGAGACGGAGTCGTGCGAGGCATCAATCTTCATACCCGAGGTAGCGATGAGCTCCCGCACAGACGAAGCAGTCGAGTAGACGGCACGCTCTCGACCATTATCCACTACAGTAACCAGTCGAGCTGGCACTGCTGCTGGGCTCTGAGCCGAAGCATAGCTTGCCACGATAAGACCGCTTATGACACTCAGCCCCAGCAAGCAGGCAATCATCGGTTGACGATGCTGCCACAGACGATAGAGGCTCTTCGTAATCATCTCGTTCTCTTAGCTAGGCTGCTAGCGGTAGATGTCTTGCAGCCCCATCTTATTCTTACATGTTGGCCAGGGTTGCCAGCCACGACGCTGGTACGTTTCCCAGGCTTTTTGGTCTTGGACCTCTGGTGGTGCTTCCGCTGCATTGGCATAGCCACCAAAACCACCCCAGGTCTTGATGTCAAATTGATACGCACCGTAATAACCATTGCCAGTGTTGGAGGTGTAACCCCCTTCGCAGCTACGTAGCTTCGCTAGTGCCCCCGCAAAGTCACCACTAAAGGTAGTATCGACCGACTTCTTCTTCGTCCCAACGATCTCGACCCGGTTGACTGGCTCTTGCGTTACCACACTACTGAGCTGCTTGCGCGACTCTTCGCGGCCATTCTTCATAATAATCTCGTATGTCACGGCCTTCTTGCCTTTTTTGCCCTCAGTCTTGACTTCTTTTTTGCCACGCTCGCGGTCGGCATCCTTAATCTCCTCCGTCTTGAAGTCAACTTCTTCCTCTACTGTGACCGTCTGCTTGCCATTACGCCAGAGCTCTACCGTCATACCAGCCGTTAGTGGTGCGCTAGCTGGCACCGATAGCGTATCATCAGCGCCTAGAGTGATTTTCTTGGCCTTGAGCATTGCACCGACCGTCTTCTCCATCGTGTATGCCTGGATGGTTTTGCCATAAAATACAAGGGTAAAGGGCGTTGCGCGGCGGATCGTCATCACCTCTGCCGCCCCATCAGCAATGATATCGCGCGAGCGAGCCAGCACCGCTTGGTCTTCATCGTGCAGTGGAATACCCGCCTGCTCTGCAATCTGCTTGCCTGTGCGATAAGCGGTAATAAGCTTCGTATCTGCCCCGCCATCGCGGATCACCACTGGCCGCGCTCGATAGATGTTTACTTCGTACGAGGCGCTCTCTAGCGGTGTATCAAGCTCGGGCTCGGTGCGGTCTTTGTCATCAAGTCGCACATTTGCCTCACGCAACGCATCACGTAAGGTAGTCGCCTTGGTGTAGAACCCGCGCTTAACCGTGCCTTCGTGCAATGTGATGATATGCTCGCCACTACCTGGCTGGCGCGACGCTGCATGGACGGACGGAATCCGCCATAAGCCAATACCAACCAGTGCAACCATACCAGCGATAGCAAGATTGCGTGGCGAGAAAAATTTCAAAAATGGAATAGACTGTATCATAATCTGCGTAGCAATATACGCTACGATGTAGTATAGCAAAATGTGGGTAAAAAAGCTAGTGGATAGCCCGGAAGAACTCTCCTCGAAACCTCACTATATCAGGGGTCAGAATGCTGCTACTACTTATGCTCAGCAACCAAACTTCGCACCACTGCCGCGTCATTCCACGGTTGGCGCTGGCCGTTGATGATACGAAATTGCTCGTGGCCCATACCAGTGATAAGAATAGTATCGCCCGCCTGAGCAATAGCGAGCGCCTGGGCAATAGCCTCACGCCGGTCGGCAATCTCCTTGGTGTGGTTTGCCCCGCCAGCCTGGTGAATGCCGCGCAGAATTGCCTGGCGAATGCCAGCTGGCTCTTCGTTGTAGCTCTCTTCGTCGGTAACGATGATCTGATCGGCCAGGCGAGCAGCAATCTCACCCATGATGGGTCGCTTCGCCTTGTCGCGATCACCCGTCGCGCCAAAGACCAGGATAATACGCTGCTTGGTGATGGCCCGTGCTGAGGCCAGTAGCTTCTCGAGTGCATCAGGGGTGTGGGCATAATCGACTACCACATCATATGGCGTATCCACTGGCACACGCTCGAAGCGCCCTGGCACACCAGTGAGGTTAGCTACGCCTTGGGCAATATCCGTTGGTGCGACGCCCAGCAATTGGCAAGCAGCCGCTGCAGCCGTCATGTTGTAAATATTAAATATCCCTGGGAGATGTGTTGTCAGTGGTAGCTTTGTCACGCCATCAAGAAGCACCGTTGCACTGCCACCCTCTTTGCGGGTCTCTGCCTGCGTAATCCGAGCTGTGGCAGCTGCATCTTGGCCATAGGTAATCTTCTGCTCACGCGCTGTGTACTTATCAAAGAATGGAAACCATTCGTCATCACGGTTGAGCACAATAAAGCGCGGCTTCCGGGCAAAGAGTTTGCCCTTGGCGGCGGCATAGCGCTCCATCGTCTTATGGTAGTCGAGATGGTCTTGGGTGAGGTTGGTCATGATTGCAACTTCAATTGGCACACCATCAAGCTTATGTTGATCAAGTGCGTGACTGGTAATTTCTAACACAACAAAGTCCACGTTGGCTCGCTTCGCCTCGGCAAAGAACTGCTGCATCCGCGCGGTGGAGCCAACCGTCGCATTGAGGTCGTTGAGCTGGCGCTGACCTGCCACCTCGATCAGCGCTGTGGAGAACATTGCGGTGCGGCGGCCACTCGCCTTAAGGATTTCATTGATGTAATTAACGGTGGTTGTTTTACCATTCGTGCCCGTCACGGCAATGACACGCAGGTGCCTCGCCGGGTTGCCATAGCGTGCTGCTACTAGGGCAATGCGGCTCCGCCGATACGCTTCTTCGAGAGTGTGGATCATCGCTGCGGGCAAGAGGCGGCGCAGCTGCTTTACAAGTGTGTTTTTCATTTTTTTAGTATAGCATTTTTTGGCCGGTGACGGATAGTTCTAGGGAGTAATTTTCTCAAGGCGGGCATATTGCACATTAAGCTTCTTGGTAGAGCCATTTGCAAAGCGCACACTCACTGCCATGCCATCAATGTCGATCACCTCACCATCGCCAAACTGGAGCGACCGTACCATATCACCAACCTCATACGGCATGACCTCATCCAATGCGTC
Organism: uncultured Candidatus Saccharibacteria bacterium; assembly: GCA_963522905.1. Taxonomy (GTDB): domain Bacteria; phylum Patescibacteriota; class Saccharimonadia; order Saccharimonadales; family Saccharimonadaceae; genus Saccharimonas. Next base: position 55,940 of record CAUQYS010000002.1, read on the forward strand.
GTCGTACACTGGTGTAGCTGGTTCGGTATGCACCATCGACAGGCTCATGCCCATATCATCGAGAAAGCGTGATGGGCTGTTGTAGCTGCGGCTACCAAATTGCAAACGACTCTGCGCATAGCTCATGTAGAGCTCTTGCCGAGCGCGTGTCATCCCGACATAACAGAGACGACGCTCCTCTTCGAGTGCGGCTGACCCCTCTTCGAGTGCCCTGGCACTGGGAAATAGCCCATCCTCAAGCCCCACCATATACACCACCGGAAACTCCAGCCCCTTGGCGGCGTGGAGCGTCATAAGCGTCACGCTGTGCGCACCCGTCGCTTGATCGGCCGAAGACATAAGCGCAACTTCCTCAAGAAAGTCTGGCATGCTGGCAAAGGCCCGCGCATCAGACAGCAGTGCGCTGAGGTTGGCCTCGCGATCATCAGCCTGGGGCGAGCCATCAAGAACATAGTCGCGATAGCCCGTCTTGGTAATCACATCATCAATCAATTGGCTTGGATCAGCCGCAGCCTCGACCTGCGCTTGGAAGCCGCGTAACAACTGACCCAGCTGCGTCAGGGTAGTCTGCGCCCGCTTCGTCAGTGTCGCTGCCTGGCTGGCATTAACCAGCGCACTAATGATATCGAGCCCACTAGTGCCCTGCCAGATGAGGAACTTCTCCAGGCTTGTTGCTCCAATCCCCCGCGTTGGTACATTAGCGATCCGGCTAAAACTCACACGGTCATTTGGCTGGTAGATAAGGCGCAGATAGGCCAAGATATCCTTAATCTCCTTACGGTCATAAAACCGCACTCCACCAACCAACTGGTATGGCACGCGCTGCTGGTTGAAAGCTCGCTCAAAGGCATAGCTCTGTGCATTGGTGCGGTACAGGACAGCAAAGTCGCTATAGTCGCGCTCACCGGTCGCCACCTGCGTAGCAATCTGGCTCGCAATGGTATATGCCTCCTCTGCCTCATCATAGGCAGCTTGGACTTGCACTGGTGCACCTGGGCCTGCTGCCGTCCAGAGGGTTTTATCCGTCCGCTGCTGATTTTTGTTAATCACATTGCCAGCGGCTTCGAGAATGGCGCCCGTCGAGCGATAATTTTGCTCGAGCTTCACCACCAGCGCCCCCGGGAAGTCGCGCTCGAAGTTGAGAATATTCGTAAAATCTGCGCCACGCCAGCTATATATCGACTGCCAGTCATCTCCTACCACGCAGATATTGCGGCGTGGGTTTACCAGTAGTTTGATAATCTGATACTGCGCAGCATTCGTGTCCTGATATTCGTCAACGAGAATATGCTTAAACTGCGACTGGTAGCGCTGACGCACCGCTGAGTGGTCACGTAGGAGACGCACCGTCTCGAGCAAGAGGTCATCAAAATCGAGCGCACCTGCATCGGCCAGCAGCTGCTCATACAGCTGGTAGATCTCTGCCACTGCCTGCTGGAAGGGAAACCGCGCACTGGCCGCATAGTCACTGGGCGAGAGGAGTTGATTTTTGGCTTTGCTAATTGCTGCACTGGCAGCACGCGGTTTGAGCTTGTCCGTACCAATGGAGAGCTGCTTCATCGCTTGCTTGATGAGCCCTTGACGGTCGTCTTCGTCATAAATCACGAAATTTGGTGGAATGCTAATAGCCGCACCATCACGCCGCAAGATCCGCACGCAAATACCATGGAATGTCCCCATCCACGGCATAAAGGAGCGAGGTGGTTGGTCGGTTTGTGGTGTGTGAGGCGAGCTTGCCTGGGTGCGCCCAGCAATCTGCCAGAGGCGCTGGCGCATCTCGCGAGCTGCTTTGTTGGTGAAAGTAACAGCCAAGACCTCATTGGGCCAAATGCCCTGCTTAGTCAGGAGGTAGGCAATGCGGTGTGTCAGTGTTTTTGTCTTGCCGCTGCCCGCTCCTGCGAGAATCAAGACTGGGCCATCAGATGCAACCACTGCCGACCGCTGGGCATCGTTCAATCCATCAAGTATATCCATAGTAGCCTATTATACCGGATGCCGCCACACTAGCACTAGCCAAAGAGCGTATAATAAACCGCGCCAAGACCAGCACCAAGCGCCAGTAGCATGACGATCCACAGCAGCCAAATCCAGCCAGCAGCTTGCTCGGGGCGGCGGCGCGACTTCTTTGGTGCGCGGGTAAATTCCTCAGCACTGTAAATTGGTGCAACGACATTGCCTTCGTTCTCTTCCTGGAGTGCTTGGTGGAGAGCGAGCGCGGTATCACCATTTTGGGTGGTGGCAGCTGCTTCTTCGATGGTATTAACGTGCGCTTGGTCGCTTGCGGTTGGCTCATCATCCCACTCAGTCTCCACCGTCATTGGCTCAGCCTTGACTCGCTCTGCTTCGCCGTAGTAGTCGATATCTGGCTCACCAGGGCCAGGCACAGGCAAGCTCAGGTCGATCTCATCTTCTGCAAACTGCGGCCCTGCTCCATCAGCCGATGCCTCATGAGAGTCGGCTGGTTCATCCGGGTAGAGCGACCGGTCGGCGCCATAGTGATCCTCTAGCTGGTACGTGGGCTCATCATCCGGTGTGGCAGTCTCTGGCGTGTCTTGCTCGGATAGCGAGTAGTGATCATCCGTCGGATAAAGTGATGGCGCATTCTCGCTCGTGTCTGTCAGTGCATCGATGAATTGCTCAGCCGAGGCATGCTCATCATGCGGCGCAAAAAGATGTGGCGGTGCCGCTGGCTCGTTATTATCAGTCGGAGCCATGCCAAGTGCGCCAGATTCATCATGGTACATCCCCATCGGGACAGTGTCGGCTAATGTTGGGGCATCACCCACCAGCGTATCAGCACCGCCCAGTGGGCGCTTATCGACTTTCGTCTCAGCATCGGGTAAGAATGGCGTATAACTTAGCGGCTTTTCATCGCCAGGCTGGAGGTCGAGTGTCTCTGCGGATGGCGCTCCATCAGGCGTTGCTACATCAGACGCTTTAGCCTCATCACTTGCCGAAGGACTCGATGCTGCTCCTGTGTAATGCTGCACTGGCTCATGGCCAGGTGCTGGGCGAATATCCATACCCACCACTGGTGCACTACTTGTCAGCGGCTCAACTACCGCACCCTGGCGGCGCACCCGTGGGCGAGCCGTTTGGGCAGCTGCAGCAACCGGGGCTGCTCCGCCCACGATGTCCATAAAGCGACCACGCGGACGCTGTATAGCTGGAGCGGCTGCTTGATCGTCATTTGGCTCGGCTGATACTGTCTCGTCTGCAGCATGCATAGCTGGTGCATCGGCAACCGATGGCTTAGTCTGTTGGTCGACTGGCTGAGAAAGCGTAATTGGCACAACATCGGGCGCATTCTTTGGCGTATCCTCTCCTTCTTGCGAAGGTGTTGGTGCATCATTGGTGGATATCTCAGGGCGAGCAGCAATAATCTGCTGCGCCTTGGCTACGACATCATCTGCCGGCGCAAACAGTGGTGTGGTGGGTGCGTATAGCTGCTCCGGTTGGCTATCAGGAGTATCCGACAATTGCGTTGCTACCGTGCTTTGCGCGGTGTCATTCGTATTCTGAGCGACATCGGTTGCATCAATAGCATTCGCTTCCTCGTGCGAGTCGGGCAATGGGGTATCGAGGTATGGTTCAGGAGTCGCTCGGTGCTCATTATACGTACTTAGCAGCGGCAATGGGCGATCGATGTGAGCTTCTGGCATAGCATCCTCAGTGCGCGTCTCCTCTGGCTGTGGCGATGGGTTATCATTAGCCACTGCTGCATCGGGTATGGCGCGCTCGGCCGTTAGTAATTCTGCTGGAGCGACATCATCGACGTGCGATTGAGTAGATGAAGCGGCGAGTTCATCCTGCCAGGGCATGCCCTCGTCACCAAATGACACGTGCTCACTCAGCATATCTGCATCAGCCACCTGAGCTGCCGTCTGGCTATCATCTGCAACGCTCGTACTGTCTGTTGCCACCTCTGGCCACGCAGGTGTAGCGTGGTCTATATCAGAGGCTTGCACACCTGGTATATTGCCCAATTCATCATATTGCAGCTCAGGCCATGCTGGCTGGTCAAGCGGCTGTACTACCTCACTATCAGAGGTATCATCACCACTCAGCGCTACTGGCATATCTGTGCTTGCAGATGTTTCTGGTGCATAGAGCAACTGGTCGTCATTGGCCTCATCGGTATCGCTCACACTGGTTGTATTATCTGGCTCATCCTGTGGTGTGACGACAGGTACATTATTAGCCGTATACGCATCATCCGCTGGCTCCACTACCACCTCGGCAGAGGGTAGCGAAGCATCACTCTCCTCCTCTGTTGGTGGTGGGATAACAAGTGGTTGCGGAGCAAAAGCATCATCAAGATCATCAACGACGGATGTTTGCGCTGGCTCAGTCTCATCATCTTGTGCTTGATTCACTTCATTGAGATGGCGAACGAGTGCTTCATCCTCGTCATCACCCTCGGTGTCTTCGCCTGCAAATTGGTACGGCATCGTTGGCGTCTCCGACTCAATTTGCTCAATTGTCGCTGGCGTCTCTTTCTCTGTAGCCGCAGCAGATGTTTCCTCGCTCGCTACGTTGTCGCTCGATATTGATGATGCTACATTATCTGTTTCTGCTGCAGATGCTGGTGTATCTGAATCTGTTGTAGATGCTACATCATCTACCGGTGTCGCCTCGCGATCTGGCGGTGCAACAAACGGCCGCGCTGCCGACCGGCCGAAGAACTGCGCTCGATCGATATATACGTCATCATCCTCATCGTCGTCATCGCTGGCTGGGGTAATAATATCGTCAGGGTCAACCGTCACAACTGCTGCAGGCTGAGATTGAGACGGCATGTCATCTGTCGTCGTCTGCATTGGTGTTGCTGTATCAACAGAGGTCGCTTGAATTGATTCTGCATCATCCACCGCATCAGTTTGCTCTAGATTGGCAGGCATCGAAGCCGGTTCGCGCTCCGACGCAACGACCGACTCCGACAGCGCTCGGGCACGGTCAACAGTTGGCTCAGGTTCAACTGGCTCATATGACTCCCCTGCTGGCTCTGCTTCGTCCGCTTGTTGCGACAGCGGCATGATCGTCACCCCGCGGCGGCGAGCTGGTGTACTATTTGTATCGGTAGCAGAGGTAGTATCAGTGGCTGTGGTATTATCATCAGTCTGCACCGTTTCATCAGTGCTATTAGTGTCATTTTGAGGTGCTGACGCAGGTGACTGCTTAGCTGACACTACATCATCCGATGAGTCCGCTTGCTGTGCAGCATCTGCCGAAGTATCATCCTGGGCACGTGGCATGGCTGCATCTTGCGCACCGTCATTCACCTCAGGACGAGCTGGAGTTGTTACTGGCGTTGTTTGTTGGGGTGATGCAGCTTGGGTGCTTGATGAGGCCGAATCTTTGCTTGGTGTGGTGGCAGGTGCTTCAGACGGTTTGTCTGGCGTTGTTGGCAGCTGACCAGACTGGCGCATGAGGTCGTGCACCGCGCGGTCAAGTTCGTCGAAGTCTATATCTGGCATGAACGGTTTCCTTTGTTTGTTTTTATACAAGCGCTACAGTTTTTGTGTGGTGCACACCAGTCCACACCCTGATACAACGAACCGGAGCCTCGTATCGAGTTTTGGATACTACCTCGGTTGTTAATCAATCGTATGCCCACAATGTATCGCTTATGTTGTTTTCTCTAGTGTAGCTTATTTGACATTGTGGTGCAACTCACCTTGCTCATTTGGTGCGAAGTATCAATGCGCTGATTCGCATACTCATACCATCGTGTTGCACGCTAGGCAATAGTCTACCTCTGGTCGATTGGCTGATATTTTTGCAAAAGGTACTCAGCCTACATGATGTTATTTTTACAGTACTTTTTCATATACGCTGTATTATACACAACGCTACAGTATGCGAAGTAAAAACAATTATCTTGCCTTCACCAATAAAAACACCCACCGTAGTGATAGGTGGGTGCTTCTATAGGGTGCTCCAGCGGGTCTAGCGCTCGAAGGTGCGGACGCTCAGCGTGTCTGTCCCACCAGTCGCGCCAGGCTGGCGACCACTGATAATGACGGCCGTAACCGACGATACATCACCAAAGGCACCTTGGCTCAGCAACTCGCGCGTTAGGTCGCTGCCAAGCTGTTGACTGTCAGGCCGGACGAAGCTACGCGTTGCATACGACAAGGCAAGCTGCTGCGCCACACGGGGGTCTGGTGCCACCGCAATAATTGGCAATTCTGGACGGCAAGCAGCAATACGTGCAGCAGTCGCACCCGAGCGTGTCTCGGCAACGATCACTGTTGCATCAACTTTGTGCGCCACATCAACGGCAGCATGAGCAATTGCGTTGAGCCGGCGGTTGGTGCGGCCCTCCTCGATGGGCATGTCATTCATCGGCCAGCGCGACTGAGTGTAGCGCACGGTATCGGCCATCATCTTAACGGCCTCGACTGGGTAGTCACCATTGGCTGTCTCGTCAGAAAGCATCACAACATCTGTTCCGAGGATGGCAGCCGTTGCAACGTCACTTACCTCAGCTCGGGTTGGCTCGGGGTTATCGACCATACTGGCTAGCATCTGCGTGGCAACAATCGAGAGCTTGCCATACTTGCGGCAGAGACGGATGATTTCGCGCTCGACGATTGGCACAATCTCTGGACTCGTTTCGACGGCGAGGTCACCGCGAGCAACCATCACACCATCAGCCGCCTTGACGATTGCCTTGAGTGTCTCTGGCTCGATGGCTGCTTTGGTCTCTACCTTGGCAATGATCTGCGCAGTCGAGCCATGGCTCAGCAAAATCTGACGTAGGTTGTTGATATCCTCCGCACTCTGGATAAAGCTCAGTGCTACGAAATCAATGTCTTTGTCTGCCCCGAACTCGACATCAGCCAGGTCCTTGGGCGTGAGGATGTCACCACCAAAGTCGGTGTCGGGCAGGTTGAGCCCCTTGCGACTCATCAAGAAGCCATCGTTGCTCAAGCGCACCTTGATAGCGGTGTCGCTAACGCGCTCGGTCATCTCACCGCGCAATTTACCATCGAAGAGGTAGACAGGCTCACCTACCTTGACCTTATCAGCAAGGTTGTACTGAATAGGTAGACGGTTGCTGCCATCGTGCTCCTCCACCGCGTGGTCAAGGATGATTTCATCGCCTGCCGCAATGTCGAAGTGGTTATCCTTGAGTACACCGAGGCGAATCTTTGGCCCTTGCAAGTCTTGCAAAATCGCGACAGTGCGGCCAACAGTAGCACTCGCCTTGCGAATCCACGCAATTTGGTCAAGCCGCTCTTCGTACGAGCCGTGGCTAAAGTTGAGGCGAAAGCCATTGGCACCCGCCCGGATCAACGCTTCTATTTTCTCTGGTGTGTTGGTGGCTGGCCCCAGAGTAGCCAGTATCTTTGTACGTTTTGTAGAATTATTCATTGCGTACATATTATAGCAGCATAATGCCAAATAGTGAAACACAAGCAATATCACTTGTATGAGCATATATAAACGATAAAACGAGAATTTCGGCCAATTTTACCCCTTTCATTACCCTCTCAAGCATACCAATAGTCACTCTTTACTCATATTTGCCCCACATCAGAGCTCAAAAATAAACTAGAGTAGCCTATTCTCATACACCGTTTGCAAAAATGGCGTGAAAAGTAGGATAAGCAAAAAAGCGGAGGTTATGGTATTTACCTATCAATCATTTGACAGCCCCGTGCAATCACAGTATGCTAGGCTATAACATCACTTTACTATAAGGAGCCCGACACTATGACACCATCCCTCTTACATCTCGCACTGGCACTCGACTGCTTTGGCGGTATTCTCTATCTCTTGTTTGCGCCGCGCATACCACGAGCTTTCTTGCCGTGGCTGACGGCAGGAGTCGTCGTGCTTCATCTTGTGGCGGCTGGCATATTGTACTGGCTGGGGCAAGATGGTGAGCTCCTCGTCCTACCTATGGCATTGTATGCTGTAGCACCAATTGTTCGGCGCTACCAGGGCAAGTAAGATTATCTATCCCTCTTGCAAAAGAGCTTCTCAGAGACAAGACCACTAGTGTAAATAAGCAATACCGCAGCGTCATCTACTGCGGTATCTTGCTAGCGAAAAAGGAAATAACGCTAAGCTTGGCTTAGAATAAAGCGCTTTCTCTCCGAGAGAAACGCAAACATAATGGCTCGCTCATGAGCAAAAGAGGAGGAATGATCACCCATCGCGCCTATCCACCTTGGTGGAGACCTCTGGCAAATCCGTTGCCAACTGGCGATAGCGCCACGGCAGATCGCTGCACTAGTAGCCTAACCCATAGCTACCTCTGTGCTAACATGTGTTCGAAGTACCTTATCAGTACCCCCTACGACAGTGTAGCACTATATCGAACAATTAGCAAACGTTTGTTTCATTTTTAAAGAATTTTGTTCGGAATTTTATACTAACCAGTCTAACCATTCCTCACATAACTATAGTATTCTTAGCTACCCGACTTAATGCCAGTATAGTTCTGGACCACTCGAGCAATACTATCTGCGTCGCTCGAATCTTTGAAATTATGATCCTGTACTGGCTGCACCAAAAGACCCATTACTTTATCTACCATAGCCTGATATAAAGCTTGATCTCTATCTTTGACAGACATATAGCCAGCAAGCATCTTTGCATTAACCAATTTGTGCTTATACTGGTTCCGTAGACTTGCATATACGCGATAGTTCTTCTGCGCAAAGTGATAGTTTGCATACAAAATCGCACCTATAGATAACTTAAACGAGAGGATTGTAATGCTATTCTTTGTATATAGATCTCCTGCAAATAATATCAAAAAGCCCATTACTATAGACATTAGAAATATATAAAAAGTAAGGTAATAGAGGGCCTGTTTCCGCTTACGATACCAAAAATGGATATTTTCTTGCAATTGACTCTCATCTTTTCCTGGCTTGTACCAAGGCCATTTGAGCCAAATTCCAGATGAAGTCTCTTCCTCGTAAAGATCCACTTGTTTTTGAAATTCTTCCGCGATAAGACTTGTTACTGCTTGCTCTATGTTACTGCTTGCAATATTCACCGCTGTTTCTAATTCACGCGTATAATTGTCTATGGCAGTTCTTTGTTTTTTAAGATTTTCAAGCGCGGCCTTTCTTTCTGCTGCGCTGCTCAGAAACTGAACCACATCATTGTTTATCAGGAAAGCTTCAATAGCTGTATCTCGTAGAGTCTGGTTCAATCTGTCTATGTAGTGTCTTAGGCTATAAGTATCATTATTTTTTACATATTGATAGCTATCATCATTTTCAATAATCTGTTTTTGATCGCTTGTACCAAAAAGATTAACAATATTGACATATTTGTTATATATGTCAATCTTCTCGTGAATTCCTTCATCGTAGTCTTCTCGTTTGAGTGTTTTTAGTTGCATAGAGTTATTTTACCGTTTCATTGTTGTTATTTGTTGGCTATTTTAAATGAAATAAGTTTTTAAAATTCAGCTATATAACCTCTTATTTCTTGTGTCGTCGATGCATCATCCACCCACACAGCCCTACTCCCACCAGTGCCGCTATACTATCGATCATGACATCGCGCAGTTCGCCACTGCGCCCTGGTACGAAGAGCTGATGGATCTCGTCTGTCACTGCATAGAGACTGCAGCTGAGCAAGGCAAAGCTCGCCACAGTGCGCGTTCGCCAGCGGCGTATAGTGATGCGCAGTGCACGATACATCAGTATACCAAGGATAAAATAAGCAATAATATGAGCGCTCTTGCGCACAAGAAACGTTAAGATAGCCGTGCTCACTCCTGGCATAGCCTGCTGCAAATGCCCAACAATCACCCCACTCTGCCCGCTAGAGACAGCGGCAGGCTGGTGGGAGAGAGTGAATATAACTGTCATCCAAAATACCGGCGCTAGGATATATAACCTGCGCCACGCTCTACTCTGCCCCACGGTCTACCTCCCAAGCCTGAGCCAATTTATCCGCCTGCTTTTGTTTGAGGCCTTTCATTTTGCGAAAGAGTGTCTGCTGCAAGGCGCGTAGCGTGTGGCGATTGATAGCAATGACACCCGCACTCGAGATGACGACATTAGCAATGGTTGCATATGGTGAATTAATATAATAGAGGCCAATTGCAAGCGCATATAGCAGCGCAACACTGCCAACTGCTGTGCGATCGTACGTGATATTAATCGACTTTTTGATATCGAGATGGCGAAAGATGGCCATGCCAAGATACGCAGCGATCATCGCCACCGCTGGCCCATAGAGCCCAATGATGGGTATAAGTACTACAGATAGCCCAATGCTAATACCAGCTGCAACCAATGACGTATAGAGGACCTGCTTGGTTCGTTTCTTGGCGATGTAGATCGCGCTGTAGACACCAACAATTGCACTAAAAAACGACCCGATCAAAAGAAGCGGGATATAAAGCCGTGCTTCGCTATAGCGCGCGCCAACAAGTATATTGAAAAAAACCGATACGCCGACGATCAGCACCACACCAAAGCTGCCAAATACCCGCACACTCATATTTGCCACTTTCGAAAAGAATGCATCGCGATCCTTTGATCGAATATGTATCGAGGCCGACTCCGCCCACGATAAGCCAAAGAAATTATACACTGCTGTAAATACCTGCGGGAATTTATAGGCCACTGCATAGATGCCATTCGCCGTCACTCCCAGCAAGGCAGCGATGATCATACGGTCGGCAGCATTGACCACCCACCACGAGATGTTATTTGGGATAAGCGGCAAAGCATAGTGAAGAAGTTCTTTCCTCGTGTCTCCATCACACAAAGAGAGGTCGATATACTGCGGTATCCTGAGAGTTGTAATGAGATAGAGCGCACTCACACCATTGCCAATCACCGTAGCCAGTAGCATACCCGTTGCACCCATCTTGAGCACTGCAATGAAAACGATATTAAGTACAACAATTGTCGCACCCGCCACCATGCTCCCAATAGCATATTGGGTATTGTTGCCAAATCCACGCGCAACTTGCAGGCAAAAGTTTGAGGCTACTGCTGCCACCACCGCACCAAGCGCGAGCCAACCATACGGCACTGCCACCCATTGCATCACTAGCACAAAGAGCACACCAGCCAGTAGCATACTACTCCCCATCAGCTGCAGCGCATTAGTGATCACGCGTGCTTGCTGCTTATGATGCCCCCGCCCATCAATCAAAAAACGAAACACTGCCATCTCGAGCGATAGCATCACCACTGGTGCAACAAGCGACACTACCACAGTAACGAGATCAACAACCCCAAACTCAGCCGCCGCAAGATATGCCGTATAGAGCGGGAGAAGCAAAAAGTTCAAAAATTGGGTTGAGATCTTACCGAGTGCAATAATGATCGTATTTTTGACGAGGGCAGTAGTTTTTGACATAAATACAGCTAGTCTCTCCTTTTGAGTACAGTATCAAGCACCTGGAATTGCTCCTCAGCAAGCGGCTTGAGGTGTGATATATCTTGCACAGCAATCGCATCAAAATTAATAGTGGTGGGGTCAAAGTCATCAATTGTACGGATATCGACCACTGGTCCTGTATACTGCATGTCCGCCAATATATTAATCGTCTTGTCGCTATACGCAATCGGGAGAATCTTTTTACCAAAGACCATGCCCACTATATTAGCATGGAAGCGTGACCCAATGATAGCGCGTGCTTGAGCGAGCGTCTGCAGTGCACTGTCTATATCACCACGGTAGCGATGGATATTCGCCCGCTGCTGCAATGTAGTTGGCAGCTGCGCGAGGATGCGCTCACACGCTGCTTCGTCCCCTTCTTTTTTGCAAAAGGACATGAGCGTAACAGTGGCAGTGTTGTCGTTAGCTAGCAGCTTGGTTGCAAGAGCGGCGATCATCGTGTCGTATTTTGCAGCCACCGTAGCATCAAACTTCTGCGTTGCATCGATGACCGATATCACATAGGAGCCATTATCGTTCGTCGGGTACGGCGCAACATCAAGCGTCAAGACGATGTCCGTTGCACGCCGCACCTGCGGAATATCTTTGGCCAAATCGTACGAATAGCTATCGCGTACACATACATCAGCAGCCCCACGAAAGATCGATCGCACCATCTCGAGAAACTCTGGCGACCGATATGGGCCAATATTAGAGCCAAGGATATAGTAAGGGTGCGAGAGTCGACGATAGAGCTGCTGCTCTTGACTCCAGAGTGTTGGATTCCCCTGCTCGATGAATAACGATCCGCCGATATACAGCAAAAGATCACCAGCAAAAAACCGTGCTGGTGCCACAACAGCTCGCCCACGCCGCACATAGCGCATTGCTCTATTGAGCAAATCACTCACCACAGACGCCCGAGCATTATCATAGCGCTGCACGATGTATCGCGACCGACTGCTGATAATGAACGGGTTGCGATACCGCTCTAGGACAATTTTCACAAACAAATCATCACCCAAATTTACTGCATCATAATAACGTAAGCTAACTGTTTTCATGCGCTGTCTCCCTTATGTTTTGTCCTTCTCCACCACTGTAAAATGGTAACTCGTGTATTTTTGAGTGCAATATAGCTATAGGCGATGCCAAGTGATAGAGAGCGTTGCTGCATTGCCCAGCATAGCAGCTTCTTGCGCGCTCGAGCAAGATCGCGCCCAACTGTTGCTGATAGATTTTTGGTTGCAGAGTGGACATTATCTTCACGGTACACATACCCTCCGTAGTCAATCATCGCCACCATCTGCACATGCCGAAAGTACGCAATATTAAACATCAGGTCTTCACCAATCTTCACCCCCACCGGGAAATCAACGCTATGCTGCTTGATAATCTCTGCTCTATATACTTTGTTCCATGGTGCATTAAGTGTCTCGCGCATAACAAGCCGCCAAGTAATTTTGCGCACTGGGCAAGCTATTGTCTTGCACGTATCAGTGTGCTGTGCATGATATTTTTTGTATATAAGCACATCATGCTGGCTGGTGTATGCCTGTAGTAGCGTCTCGACAGTCGTCGCATCGCGCAGAGTGTCATCAGCATCGACGAACATAATATAATCACCTGCACTCTTGACAATACCTGCATTGCGGGCAGCGGACACACCAGCATTTGCTTGATGATATAGCCGAACACAGTTAGATGTACTGCACAACGATTGGCAAATCGCATACGAATCGTCAGTCGATCCATCATCGACGACAATGATCTCAAGCGCTGGATAGGTCTGTGCTATCAACGACTGCAAGCACTCGGCCACGTAAGCAGCAGCATTGTATACAGGCACGATGATTGAGACGACTGGTCGCGTCATAGGCTAGCTCCTTTTAGTCGTTTTATCAACGAAATAATCAACCACTGCGGCGTCAACCGCAGCATTAAACTTACGCGCAAAAAACATCCGTGATTGCTCGATGGCCGGTATATCCTCCTCAGTGAGTAATCGTGGCGACCCCGCCTCCTGTGTATTGGTGCTTGTCCAGTCAATATACCGTAGATTATCAGAGACACAATATGCCTCACACTCCCTCACCTCTGGCTGCATAAAGATCGTCTGAAAATAGATCTCATCAGAGGCCAAACTCGTTCGAAACACCTCTCGAAATTCTGGATGAGCTGCAAGATATGTCAGTGCGCGCTGGCCCACGTCCTTACTCACCGTAAACCACTGCGAACCAAAATAAAAATCAACATGTGGGATCTGCTTCATCATACGTCGCGGTAACCGCGAGCCAACGATTTGGTAGAGCGCACGAATATACGGCATTGCCTCTTGTCGAGTACCCTTGCGCCGCATCCATGATGGATAGCGCAGCACAAGTCGCTCCAGACCACCCATACCATGCCCAATGCCAGCAACTGGCATTTTGCGAATCGAGCAATACAGCCCCCTATCGTCATCACGCAAGAATGCCGCTAGCTCTGCCACTGGCCGAACACACAGGTCTGCGCCACTGAGTAGCGAGATATAGTCATTATCATCGTTGATGGCAGCCTGGAGTAGCACCTCAGTAGCATTGTTCAGGCTTGCATCACCCCAGTTGAGTGAAAATGTATCGGCTATACACATAACCCGTGGGTGCTTTGCCATCTGAGTAACAAACTCAGCGGCATCACTCTTCGCATCAATAAAGATATATACATGGCTTTTTTTGTACACCAGCAGCTGGTCAATCAGTTGCGATACTTGGTCAAAGTTATTATGTGCAATGATGGCAAACCCCAATTTCATCACGAGCTACCTCCAAACAGCATTGATTTATACGGTATGATATCGGCCTGCATCAACACAACGTATGATATGTAGAAAATAACGAGACCATAGCAGACAATCCCTACCATCATCGCCCTCCTACCACTCGGCGACTGAGGGAGAGACGGCAGCTTGCCAAGCAGCATCACTGGTGCGATAGAAAAGTACACAGCGAGTCGTTTTGTGATCTGGCTTGGGTCAAGATTGACTAACAAAATGACATTTAGCACTTCTAGCACATAGAAAAAGCGATAGTGTATATCATCATATCGATAGCGCAATATCATAGTAAATATCACAACGAAGCATATGTGGACATAGAGCTGGAGGTTAATCCCCGAGCCAATTATGTTGTCATAAATACTATAGCGCGAGAAGATACTCTGGCTCGAAAACTGCGCAATCAATAATGGTAACACCCCGCCAACGATAAGTGCAATAATTGCTGTCTTGATGGCAAATCGGATGTGTGTGCCCCGCTTTGCCTGCACCAAGAACCGTACGAGATATAGTGGCAGCAAGAATAACGCCGATGTATGCAAAGAACTTGCGCATAAGATTGCAAAGATGTACTTGGCTGGCTTTTTCTCAAGAATAAACGAAAAGGCGTACAGTGCTATCATTGCAGCAGCAGATTGCCGAACGATATTGAGTGAGTTTGGAAATACAAGCATCAAATAGAGGAAATACACCAGCGCTGGGTAGCGAACATGCCAGCGGCGCATCGCACAGAAGAAAAAGACGATACAAATTATCGACATAATTGCAAACATAAGCCCTGGCCCATCCGTCAGCCACTGCGAGAGTTTGTTGATGAGATAGAACCCAACTTCGGTACCATTGGACCGATTGCTAAAGAAATCACCGATTGACAACGTCCGAAAGTCTTCGAATACCTTAACATATGTTGCATAATCAGTCCCAACATTATCACGCAGTGCCGCGATAATAATTGGAATGATCGCAGCAACTATCTTGAGCACCATACTCTTATATCGGTAGCCAGTTCGCAAGAGTAACGCCGCTCCTGCAAAGATACCAATATAGAATAGGTAGCTTGCAATATCATTCATATATGCGCTCCATCATTTTTTTAATCGAATGCGTTTCGTAACGAGACAAATCTACCTTTTGTACAGACGTGTCTGCCTCGCTTGTTGCAATCGACGCCAGTACATCTGCCATACGCTTCGTATCTCTATCGGGCATCATCTGCACAAGTGGTGTCTGCTGAGCAATATCCTGAATACCACGGCACGGCAAAGCAACCACTGGCAACCCCACACTCGCCGCCTCTAGCACATTAACAGGCAGCCCCTCGCGCCCACTTGCTGACACAGACACATCAGATATCCCTAGCAGCTGCGGCATATCACGGCGATACCCCATGAACTTTACGTGGTCAGCAACACCAAGCTGCTGGGCAAGTGCCTTATACTGCTGCTCTTTGCCACCAACCCCACAGAGGACAAGCTTCGCCGTTGGTACAGTCTTGAGCAAATGTGTCATCATCCGAATCAAAAACCCTTGATTCTTATTCTTATTCAGTTCGGCAGCATAGATAAGAATAAAATCATTCTTGTGAAACCCGTATTCTTGGCGCAGATGCTGCTTCTCTCGCTTGGTAAGAGATTTATACACCGTTAGATCCACCCCCACCCCTGGCACATACACCACACTGGTAGCAAAGTGGCGGTTGGCTCGGGCATAGTCCTCGGCATTGATCGTAATGAGGACGTCAGTGTAGTGTGCCATCAAGCGCTCGATGGGATAGTATATCAGCCAGTTGAGCAGCGGCGCACCCGTAAAGAAGTGGAAGCCATGTGCAGTGTAGATCACCCGTGTGCCGCGCTGTCGAGCCTGCCGAGCCGCAAGGCGCGTCACGACACCCCCCACTGGCGTATGAGTGTGAATGAGGTCGTACTGCTCGTGGTCGATAATCTCCTTGAGCTGGCGATAGGCCCGGATATTGCTCAGCGTGAAGGGGCTGCGTGTAAATGGCACAACGAACTGCTTGTCGCAATCCTCAATATGCTCCTCGCCCATTGAGGCATAATGCACCTCATACCCCTGTTCGCGCAGCATCCGCATGAAGGGCCGGTTGAACTTCTGGAAGTTGGCAGTGTGTGAGGTGAAGAGGACCTTTTTCTTATTCGAGGGCATTATCGACTCCTGTTACTGTCCGCTCACTTCCCTCTGTGTGGCCACTCATCATCAATACCGCTCCAATGGTTTTTATCATGATCTTGACGTCAGTCAGAAAGCTCAGCTGCTGCACATACTCACCGTCCATCTCGGCTTTGCGCTGGTCGTCTAGGTCGTCGCGGCCATTTACCTGCGCCCAGCCAGTGATGCCTGGCTTGACGGAATTAGCCTGGTATTTTTGGCGCAGGTTAATAAGCTTTTTCTCTGTCTTAATGACGGGCCGTGGCCCAACGATACTCATCTCGCCTTTGATGACGTTGAGCAGCTGTGGTAGTTCGTCGATAGATAGCTTGCGCAGCACCCCACCGAGTGGTGTGATATAGCTATCTGCGTTGGTAAAACTATTGGTTGGCATATTCTTTGGTGCTTTCGTAGACATAGTGCGGAATTTATAAACTGTAAATAGCTGCTTATCTTTGCCGAAGCGCTTCTGGCGGAACAAGGCCGGCCCTTTTGACGTGAGGCGGATTGCCGCTGCAACCAGCAGCATTGGCAGCCCTAGAATCACCAGCGCAGCCAGCGCGATGCTCACATCTTCGATGCGTTTTCCGTATTCCCGATACATGGTATACCCCCTTGTTACCCTGTGTTGTTATCGTGCCGCGTACCCATGCGGCTGTATGCTTCAACAAATAAGTTCTGTGTAGGTAGCGTAGCTAGCGCTTAGCTTTGGTCGCCGCGGATGTAGCTGCGGCAGCTGCTTCGGCCACGCGCTGCGACTGCGCATAGTCGTAGGCAAAGAATAATCCTACGATGGCAAGCAGCAGTGCGCCACCGCCACCAAGTGCCATTGCCTGCCACAGCCCTATGCTTGCTGGTGCACTTGGTGTATTGACAGCGTCGACTGTTTTGATGCTAATTTTGGTCTTGCCATACAATGCTTTCGTCTGCTTTTCAAACTCGGTAATCGCCTGTTTGAGCAAGGTTTCGCTCATCTTGGGCTCACCAGCATTCATCGAGACAGTGATAATATCGGTGTTCTTTACATGCTTGGCAGTTGTGTTGGCCAGCAGTGTCTCGTAGCTCCCCTTGTACTGAGCGCGGTCGATTACCGGATCGAGCACCCGCCGCGAGGTAAAGAGCGTGGTGTAGTTGGTAAGTGTAATGGTGTTTTGGCCCTGCTCTACCCCTGTTAGCAGCAACGTCGCCGAGCTTTTATACTGCGGCTGTTGGATGGACAGCGCATAGGCCGCACCCAGCCCAATACCAACGAGAATGGCAACAATCATCACCGGCCACTTTCGTGCATAATATCGTATTAGTTGGTAAAAGTTGATTGTTTCCACAATGCCCCCTGTGTGTTATGTTCTCATATTGTTTGTCCCACCTATGTTCGACTATAGCATACATTTTGCCGAGCTCCAAGCATATCTTGCAACATATGGCGATCATACATTTATAGAACAGAGGTTATACCATAAATTGTTGTGGAAAATTCAGCAGATTTGCGTGCTGCAAAGGTGCTACAATAAATTAATAAAGCATGCTTATACGTAATTCTAAGAAGATAAAGAATCGCTAGAAAGGATAAAAATGACTCTCAATACTATCTTCCCTGCCATCTATACTATCGAATCAATCGACCTTCCTTCATCTGGTGTTGATTATGAGATTGGACCAACAGGCCTAGACTATATGACGCCATACCGAATCACGGTCGACGAAACACTAAGCTATACGCTTGGTATACATTCTAGTGATACATCGTCTGGTCTTGTTACTGACATAATTACAGCTCCCAACCCATGGCAGTTGTGCATCATTAAGCAAGGAGATCTCTATGTTTGCGATGTACGATATCCTCAGTCGTTCGCAAAAATAGATGAACTATATGATGGTATTGTCGCCATAAAGCCAATCGTTGATCAGGGTATTATTCTATTCATTACTCACATAGGCATGCTTGCGCTCGACTCTACTGGCGTGCGCTGGAAAACAGGGAGAATCGCTCTTGACGGTATTACTGTTGAGGGTATCACTGATGACTGGGTCAACTGCAGACCTCAATCGGAGATGGAATACGGTACGTTTGATGTCAATCTGCTGACTGGTGAAATACGACGTAGCGAAGATAATAAGCGTGTACTGCGTCTGCTATAACCCTTCTACTCTACTCCCCACTCTCTCCACCCTGATACTCACTCAGCGTCACGCGCACGACGCGCTCTTTGCCGTCACGGAGAATGGTAAGAGCTACGACATCGCCAGGCTGGTATTCGCCAATCAGGCTCGAGACGTCGCCTTGCTTACCCACGACGAGGCTATTGATCTTGGTAATTACATCCTTCTCACGGAGGCCAGCTTTGTCGGCTGGGCTGCCTGCAACGATCGCGCTTTTGTCGCCACTTGTCATCACATACGCGCCTTCCTTCGCCGAAGTACCAACCTGCTTAGCAATATCTGGCGTGAGCATCACATAGCGCGCCCCAAGGTAGGCTCGGCGCACTCCCTTACCCGCCAGGACCGACTTGAGCGTCCCCTTCATCGCATTGACAGGAATAGCAAAGCTAATGCCCTGAGCATTGGTTGCCACTGCTACATTGATGCCAATCACCTGCCCCGAGCGATTGAGCAATGGCCCACCAGAATTGCCAGAATTCACGGCAGCATCGGTTTGGATGAGATCAGTCAGGCTCTCCGTTCGCTGGGTGCTATTGCCTGAGGTAGAGGCCGTGACAGGTCGCCCTTTGCCAGAGATGATGCCACTAGTGACGGTGTTTTGGTAGCGGCCTAGTGCGTTGCCAATCGCCACGACCGACTGGCCCACCCGCACTGTTGCTGAATCGCCCAGCGACAGTGGCGTGAGTACTGTATTACCCACCTCAAGCTTGAGATAGGCAATGTCATTGAGCGGGTCCTCACCCACCACCCGAACGTCATCATACCGCGTGCCATCCGAAGCAATGACGCGTATAGAGCTCGCCTTAGACACAACATGTTTGTTTGTGACAATGTAACCATCTTTGCTGACAATAATGCCAGTGCCCGCCGCCGCTGATTGGCGAGTGGTCGTGCGGAGCGATGATGATTCTTCGATATTGGTGATGATAGACACCACGCTTTTCGACGCTTTGTCGGCTACATTAGCTACTGCAGATTCATCGGCGGTAGGAGCGAGGTTACCATCGGTGCTAACTTGGTCGCGCTCAGTGACGGTCGCATTGCGATCAATCGCCCGCAAATAAACCCACATCGCCATCGCCACGACAAAGACAAGGGCAAGCGCGCCCGCTGCAATAATAGACATGATTTTTGATTGACGCATGGCGCGCGCCGCCCGCTGATCTTGCGCTGTCATCTGCGGTTGTTGATTCATAACCTCTTTTCCCCTTACCCTTTTTCTCACTTGCCTCGGCTACGCAAGGCCAGTGGCACTCAGGCTGTTAAACAACAGCAAAAGCGTCAGTACAAGCCCAACCGCCAGTGTCGATGGCAAGACAATATCTGCCCCGCGCACCACACCGTGCTGATAGTAGCTATTATAGGCACGCTCACACACAAAGCCAAAGAGCACCAAAAAGAGCGGCAACTGTGCGAGCTTGATCGCCCCTAGGCCAGAGATGGTATAAGCAAACATCCAGTGGTAGCTCACCCAGCCAAGCTCCGCAAAGATCGTCGCGGTAATCAGCGCGTAGGTACGCGTGAGTGGTTCCTCATAGCTACCGAGAACATGCCGTGCAGCACAGTACCCCAGTACCCACAGCGGTAGCACCACCAGGGCGGCATCCCACCGATAGGAGCTCATAGCAAGAGCCGTTGCCCCAAGAAAAACGCCAACGCCCGCCTGAATAGCCACCGAGCGGCGATCTGACCGTGGCTTGAGTACCACCAGCCATAGTGCATGCAGCACCGCCAAGACAACCTGCAGCCAGATCACTCCACTGGCAGCATACATCAGCATCACGACACTAATGCCTACCGTGAGGTCGACCATATTTGCCACAATATTGGCAAGCCAAAAGCGTGGCCGCACCGCGAGCGCGCGCCACTTACTCGCAATCACCAGCGCCAACGCGAGCCAAGGCGACTGCACCTCTAGGACGATCAAAAACAGCAGCGTTGCGAGGCCAAGATTGAGCGCCACATAAATGACCTCACTGACCCGAGACTGACGATGTGTACCATGCAAAAAATCCATTGCCTTTTATTATACCATTTTGGGCGAAAAAATAAGAGCCTGAGCGAGATAATTCTGCTAGCTGTGCTGGTTTCGTAGGTTGCTTTGCTACGCCTCAGTTTGCAGAGTCTCACCATAAGATCACACGCTGCTTCTCTCGCATTTCCTCTGGTGGAGCGTGAAATTTATTGTAATAAATGTACTTTTTTAGATAAGTGTAAGAGAGTTGATACCCAAGGAGCGCTAGCTCTTGTTGCAATTTATCAGAAGGAAGGTGAAACAAATACCGAGAGAAGAATTATGAAATTCAGGTAGTATTGGCTTTGTTTGACAATAGCCATACTATACGTTCTATACTTACTATATATGACAATCAAACTCCATTTTCGCAACACAAAGCAACACTGGGTGGTGGCCGCCATCCTCGCACCTCTCCTCGTTATTACCGTACCGGTGACTGCCTTTGCTTTGACTGGCTATATTGGCAGCGAGATACCACTGCACTTCCCATCAGGTTCGTACAAAGAGGTACTGAATGTACGGCAAGTGACAGATCGCAAGCTATTCGATGCAGCTGCTCAGTGCTTTGCTGGCCGCGGGTTGCCACATCGCATCATAAAGAACTCATCTATCCAGGTCCAGGAATCACTCTTTCGTACCAGCATTGAGCGATGCTGGAATGAACTCAATAACGCAAAGCTCTCCACCCAGGACTCCGAATGGACGAAGACGCAACAGTTTTGGCATGGGCGATAGATAGTAGGTATTTTCGTATCTCGCAGCTTAGCCGCACAACTCGTCGTAGGTAAAGCTAAGGCTGGGTAATGTAAAACCGTGCAAACACTACCATTGCGCACTCACTAATCACTAATCGCCGACGAAGTACCCGTCGTGGACTGGCCAACCACGACAACAAACTGCGTGTGGCTGCCAGTAGTCACTGGTGGTGTGCCAGTAGTAGCCTGAGCATGATAGATCGACTCTAGCTTGGCCCTCGTGTGTGGCGCGCTAGCTCTCCCAGCCACTTGGTAGATCTTGTTACTCCCTGCGCTGCCGCTGCTTGGAGCATTATCAATGCTGTCAATGACCATGCCAAGCTTCTCTAGCTTGTCTGCCTCGCGCTTGGCTACCCCTGATGTGCCTGATGCATTGAGGACGACAACATGGGCCGACTCCTTAGATACATCTGTGGCATTGAGTGTCTTGTTGATGTACGCTTGGATCTGGCTATAATCGTATGTGCCAGCTGCGGGTACGACCGAGCTAATACCACCAACCGTCTGCGCCACCACTAGGTCACCAACGGTTGTGTTTAGCAGGCTCACACTCTTAATAGCATCACTCTTAATATTTTGCCCCAGCGACATCAGTGTACGGATCTCACTTGTCTCAAAGTTGGTACGGAGGTTCTTGCCTAGTGCATCAATGATCCCCGTCACCGCACCAAAGTTCGTCAGAGTGCCGGCACTCGTTGCCTTTTCTTTGATAGCCACGAGCACCTTCTGCTGGTTCTTCTCGCGGTCGAAGTTAGACTGCTCGAAGCCATACGATATACCCGAGGCACCGCGTGCCTGCGCTAAGTAGAGCGCATGCTCAGCATCGAGATTGACCGGCCCATTGGGATAGTCGATGAAGTGGCCATTCGGCGGGCAATTCTTAACCATCGTGGCATGGCTTGCGCGAGGGTTTCCACCCCGACACTTCCAGTCGAAGTTGCCATCCATCTGGCCACGAGGGTCACGGCTCTCAATCGTCACTTTGATGCCACCCAGTGCCGAGACTAGGTCGCGCAGCACCGTGTAGTTTACGTGCACACTGTATTGCAAGTCCAGCCCCACGATATTGCCAAAGAACTTGCGCGAAGCTGCTTGGCGCTCATCCTCTGCCTCAGTGCTCGACCAGTCGCTATTAACGCAGTTGAAGTACTCATTAATCTTACCTGCATTGCCAGAGTTACACGACCGGTGATACTTGACGTAGAGGTCACGCGGGATGCTAATCATATAGGCATCCTTCTTGCTCTGGCTAATACTCAAGATCATGATGGAGTCAGTCAGGTACGACCCCTCATGGCCTGGGTCATCCTCCGACGTACCAAGCAAGAGAATATTGCTCCGGCCATTGCTATCTGCCTTGAGCTCCTTTTGCTGAATCAAGCCAAAGATATCACCCTTAAAGATATGTGAGCTCGCCATAAAGGCCCGCCACAGCAGCATACCGCCAAAGCCCACACCAATAATAACGAGAGCAATGATAACACGCTTGATCCATTTGCGCCGCGTTGATTGCGGCTTCTTGCGGCCTTTGCGGCCTCGCTTGCCACTGCCCTGCTCGAGGTCGGCAAATATATTGTCGCTTGGATTGATGTCGAAGTCGGTTAGGCTACTACTGGGGTTATTGGTGCTGATAGACGCACTGCGGCGCGGTGTATAATTCCTTGGCTGCTCTGCTGTGGCCAAGCTGCGACTAGAGCCAGCCGTGCCCGTCATCGAGCGACCCATCCGCGGCATCGAGCCATCGGCACGACGAAGCGAGCGAGGGCGCCTATCCACCGCCCCGCCATCTTGTGACCGAAAACCATCTATCGAATTGCGACCCGCCATAAACTCTCTCTACTATACTGGATCTGCCCCAAAAAATAAATACGAAACCGCACCCAAACTTGCACTTTGCAAGCCAAAAATGCCGCGAGAGACTGTGGTCGAGCGGCATCATACTACAAGCATCGACAAAAAGAAGTATTTCGCACAAGCGGCAAAGCCCCGCCTCGCCCAAACGATATTTCGCCACAGTCTTGACACGCCTGTCATATATTGATATATATATTAATCTTTTGCGCCGACCCGCAGGAGATGGTACGTTTCCACCCAGAGTATTTGGAAGAAAGTGATTATCATAGCTCTGTTCATGGCTATTCTCGCGACTATTGTTGGACTTTTCACGGCATTGTACGTCTTCATTGAGAATGCTGGAGATGTTGATGATAAGAACTTCGAAAAAAATTTGAAGATCAGTCTTGTGAAGGCTATAGCTACAGTCACCATAATGTACGTTGTCGCCAACTTCATTGTCTATAACTGGACAGGCAACAGCAAAATATCGGAAAGAGAAAAGGACATGACACTTGCTGAGGCTACGGCATTGTACGGCCTCAAGAGTGATACTGAGTATCCTTTTGATCTTGGCAATCGTATTGCTGGCACTGCCGGCAATACGACAACAGGAGGTGGTTACTTCTACCTCTATAGTAAGAGTAGCTGGTCACCAGCTTCGAGCCTCTCGGTTGGCTTCACAGCCAACGGAAAAAGTTATATCTTCGAGATTCCAATGTCTCATATAACTTTTATCCAGTCTGAGACCGCTAAGCCTTCTATGAAAGTACACATAGGTTACCCCTGGCCCGCTGGTAAGTATACAATCCGCGATACCTACAGCGCTTGCAAGAAGCGTGTTCACTATGGCTGGTGGATGTGTGAAAACCACCACCTCAAGACAGAGACAACAGCCCGTGTGAATAGCGAGCTGCCCGCTCTCCTCCAGACGGTGTTTAGCAAGTCCAGCGACACTCACGTCACTATCACCCTTTCTCCCGAGCAGTATCAGCTGCTCCTCACGGGCGGAAACCCCGCTCCGTCATCTTGATCTATCGTCGAGCCTCACAGTATGCGCTCCGCTAGGTCGGTGGCGGAGCGCATACATTGCAATTATTCCTCCCCTCCGCCCGCATTTAGTGATATAATACTTCATGATGGAAGCAAGTTTTTTGACCCGCCACCCCAGGCTCAAGGATATCGGTGGCTTTGTAATTTTTGTGGTGTGCGTCATTGTTGGCACACTCCTTATTAATACCTTTGTATTTCGCAGCTTTAGCGTGACTGGCCCAAGCATGGAGCAGACGCTCTACACTGGCGACCGGCTGATTGTCAATCGCCTGCCCGTCACAATGGCACATTTGCAAAATAACTCATACACACCCAAGCGGGGGCAAATTATCGTCTTCAAGAATCCGCTCTACAGCCCAGGCAGCGAGGATATGAACCTCGTCAAGCGGGTCATTGCCTTTGCGGGCGAGCGCGTCACAGTCAAAGATGGGACGCTGACTGTCTATAATAAAGAACATCCACAGGGCTTTCACCCAGACGACAGCTGGGATGGCCCTGGCTCTCCCACCAGTGGCGACACAGAGGTGACAGTGCCCGAAGGATCGATTTTTGTAGCGGGTGATCACCGTCAAGGCAGCTACTCGCTCGACTCACGTAATGGCCTCGGCACCGTGCCACTCTATGATGTGATTGGTCCCGTCAGCCTGCGTCTCTGGCCACTGACAAAGGTTCAGGGGTTTCAGGTATAATATTACTAACTCATCTTGTTGCCTTTACTCTTGTATAGGAAATGGTTAGTTTAGTATTTAGATTTCCTCTTGTTCTTCGTTTGGTTTGAGCCCCATCATAGCCTAGCCAGCCACAAACTGAAACTGACTATTATCTCCAGACCTTTTCGTTCAGGATATGAATATTCTAGATATACATTCACTATTACAGAGAACTTGTATTGCATTCATCAGCAGTCTTTGACCACAATAAATAAACCTTCTACTCTAGGAAGGTTTATTGTATATTACACTTTATTTCGCTACTTCTCATCCTGCGTATGCTCAAGCAGGCCAATAATCCGCTCGAAGTCGTCGTCGCTGGTGAAGCGGATAACGATCTGCCCTGCCCCGCGGCGGTTGCCACGGATCTGGACTGGTGCACTGAGCTGTTGCTCAAAGCGCTGGCTGGCAGCCGTATACTGCGGTGGCGGTGCTGGGCGCTGCGCCTTGGCGGTCTTTTGGGCAGAGTCACTTGCCTCGGTGCGCTTAAGAATAGCCAGGTACTGCTCGATCCGCCGCGCGCTCCACTCTTCCTGAATAATCTTGGGCAAAATATCCGCAATCTGCGCTTCATCCAAGCTAATCAGCGGCCGGACTTGCCCCTCGCTCAGCTTGCCATCGACTACTGCTTGGCGCACTACCTCAGGCAAGCGCAAAAGGCGTAGTGTATTACTCACTGCACTGGGTGACTTGCCACCAACGCGCTGGCCGATTTGCTCAAGCGTAAGGTTGAATTGATCGCGCAGCTTGAGGTATGCTGTGGCGGTTTCGATAGCGTTGAGGTTTTGGCGTTGGATATTTTCGATAAGAGAAAGTTCGAGCTTGTGCTGATCAGACAACGTGCGCACCAATGCCGGGATCTTCTCCAGCCCCGCCTTGGTAGCAGCTCGGTAGCGCCGCTCACCAGCCACAATGACATATTTGCCTTTGTTATCAGGGGTAACAACGATAGGCTGCAGCACACCATGAACACGGATAGACTCAGCGAGCTCATCGAGCAGCGTTTCGTCAAACACCCGACGCGGCTGAGTAGGGTCAGGCATAATTTCTGCAAGCTTGATCTGACGCAGGTCACTAATCCGGTCATCTTGGTCGGCGGTTGGGTCGAACGATTCGTCCAGTAGCTCCGCCGGAATCAGCGAATCAAACCCCCGCCCTAAACCTCGTTTTGCCATTTATACCCCCGTTCGTTCGATTATTTCTTTCGTCACGGCTTTGTATGCCCGTGCACCCCGGCTAAAGCGATCATATGCCCCAATCGGCGCACCATGGCTCGGAGCCTCAGCCAGGCGGACATTGCGCGGGATAGACTCCGCAAACACCTTCGCTGGAAAATGCTTCGCAATCTCAGCCAAGACCTGACTGGAGAGCGATGTGCGACCATCTACCATGGTGGGCAGCACCCCAATAAGATCAAGTGTTGGATTCATATTTTTGCGCACCAGCTTCATTGTCTCGAGCAGCTGCCCGAGCCCTTCCAACGCATAGAATTCCGCCTGGACTGGCAATAGCACATAGCGTGCTGCAATGAGCCCATTGACAGTGAGGAGACTGAGGCTTGGTGGACTGTCGATAATGATATAGTCGTAGCCAGTTAGTTCATCAATCGCCCCTTTGAGACGGCTAAAACGGTGCTGCGCCTTGGCCAGCTCTACCTCGGCATTAGCTAGCTGCGGTAGGGCGGGTGCGATGAAAAGATTCTTGTGCTCGGTAGGCTGGATGATATCGGCAAGTTTCTTCTCGCTCTTGACGACCTCTGTCATGGTAGCATCAAGCAGCTGCTTATCAATGCCAAGGCCGCTTGTGGCATTGCCCTGCGGGTCGAAATCGACGACGAGGGTTTTCTTGCCAGCCTTTGCCAAATAGTAGGCAACATTAATCGCTGTTGTCGTTTTGCCAACACCACCTTTTTGATTTGTTACACAAATTACTGCCGTCATGTCCCGTATTTCCGTTTATCCTCTCCATTATAGCATAACCCACATTGGTTAGTGAGGCGAGGTAACAGAGTTATACACAGGATAAGAAGGCTTTTTCGCGTGATTACCTCTGTGGTGTTTGCATTGGCTGCCCAAGGCCTACCTCGCGCTACTTCACTATGCTACCCACTCGAGGGTTTTCTTAAGTCTGATCATATTATACCTTCGTGTTGAGAAAAAAATTCGCTACACCCCTCACACTCCTCTAGGGTAAGGTGACGCAACAGTGACCTAAGAGAAATTAGCGTTGCATATCTAACGCAAAGCAAAGAAGGTTGGGTCATCAAGCTCATCGTGTGTGTGCTCTGAGGTTGCACTATCAGGCTGCTTGGCTAGTGGCACCGGGTCATCTGACTGAGGCTGCACAGTATGCGGCTGGTGGTGTAAGAGCTGCGCCGGGATTGTGGTGCGTGGCTTGGCATGCTGAATGGAGAGAAGTGATGGATCGCGTGGCGCAGCTGACTTAGGTGTGGTGCTCGCTGGTTTTTTGCCCGGAGAAGGAGTGGCTGGCTTGGCAGCTTTACTGGGAGCAACAGGCTTCTTCACCTGCTTACTAGATTGAGCACTTGATTGCCCAGTAGTCGCCTGCTCATCGCGTGCTTCGCCATTGGCTGGCTTGCGTCGGCGACGTCGACGGCGCTTGGCTGTACCTTCACCTGTAGTGGTGGCTGACGATGCCGCTGAAGTCCCCGTTTGACCTGTCAACGTTACACTCACCCCGGTACTACCCGGGTGGATCCGCTCATTGATGGTGCCCTCTACTGTTTGGCGCGACTGGCTATACAGCTCACGGCTATGCTCAATAATGCGCGACAAATGGCTCCGCTTGGCCTCAGGCAAATTAAGCGTAGTAGCACTAAAGGCTGGTGCCTTCTCACCATTAATCACCATGTTGATGATGAAGTTGCGATTATGCATCTGTGTGAGATCGTTCTCCTCAAACTGCGGTTCAAATTGTTTGGCAAGAATCGGGCTGTCGTCTGGCGAGACGCGGAAGCTAATCATCGTCCCGACGTTGCCAAAGACCGCATCACGCACCGTTGGCTCCATCTGCGAGATATATTGATTAGCCACGGTAAGGTTGAGTCCATACTTGCGTGCCTCGCTCAGGATAGTGGCAAAACTATCAGTTGCGAAGTTTTGGAACTCATCGACATAGAGATAAAATGGCCGCCGGTCGTGAATATCGAGGATATCGCTACGACTCATCGCCGCCAGCTGGATCTTCGTGACCAAGAACGAACCAAGAATCCCCGCATTATCCTCGCCAATCAACCCCTTCGACAGATTCACTACCAAGATCTTGCCCTCGTCCATAATCTGGCGAATGTTGAACGACGAGTGCGTCTGACCAATGATATTACGGATAATGGGGTTGGCCGTAAAGGCCCCCACCTTGTTGAGTACTGGCGCGATGGCCTCCGTCTGGAACTTCTCCGACCAGCTGGCAAACTCCACATTCCAGAACTGCCGCACTACCACATCGTTGCAGTAGCCGATCGTCTCTTTGCGGAACTTTTTATCCGTCAGCATGCGGGTGATGTCGAGCATGGTAGGCTCGGGCCGATCGAGCAATGCCAGAATGGTATAGCGCAAAATATACTCTAGCCGCGGCCCCCAGCTATCGCCAAACATCCGCTTGAGCACACCAATCACCTCTGATGAGATTGTCGACTTCTGCGCTGGGTTGGTAACCTCCAGTGGGTTAAAGCCAATCGGGTGCTCGACGTCTGCAGGGTTAAAGTATACGACGTCATCTAGCCGTGCCTCGGGGATGAACTTCATATTCTCGATGGCAAAATCGCCATGTGGGTCAATAATAGCATAGCCTTGATTATGATAAATATCGCTCAAGGCAAAGAGCTCGAGCAAGCCACTCTTTCCTGCCCCCGTCTGGCCGATGATATAGACGTGACGCGAGCGATCGCTCCGCAGCATACCAAACTGATGGTTGATCCCCCGAAAGTTGGTCAGACCAAAGGCCGAGATCTTCTCGTCATCAGCTGCATGACCAGTGAGGACAGGCAGACGGTTGGGCGGCTCGGCGGTTTTGTTGCTTGCCCAGACAATATTGGGTGTCTCAACATTGGTATGTGGCAGGTGAAAGACACTCGCCATCTCCTCAATATTGAGCAAAAAGCCGCGGTCGGCAAAGAGGCGCAACTTATAGCGGTTGAGGTCTTCCTTGCGGAAGCTATCGTGACTCATGGTGAAACCATTAAGGTTGGTGCTGTTATACTGCTTGAAGGTGCCAATGATTGCCTGCATGCGCAGCCGCGCATCAGTGGTGCTATCGCCAAGATATGCAACGCGAATCTTGACCTGGTAACCCAACTTAGCAGCCTTTTTTTCGGCCTCGGCGATGCGGGTTTTGTCGCGATCGGAGAGCTCCGTTACTGTTGTCATGTTGCCTTCGGGTGGTTGCCACAGCGCCATGAGGAACTGGCTAAACCACCGCGCCTTGGGGTGAAATGCGTCGCCAAAGAGCCCACCACCGCGCACGCGCTTGACCCACGCATCGGATGCTTTGTGCCAGTCATCTGCCACAGGGCGTACTAAAATCTGAATCCAAATCTCATCATCTGTGTCCTCCAGCTTGGCTAATGTACCTGTAATACCGGCCAGTGGATCAACCTCAAAGCTCTGAAAAGTCTTGATCGGCAAAAACTCACTCTCTGCCAGCACAACCTCTGCTGTATAGACAACATTGTGCTGCTGCTCGTGCGCTGTATAGTCGGCTGTGGCGGTGCGAATTTGCACCGTGGGATACTGCGAATAAATCTGACTCTCAACGAAGTTGCGTAGTGCACGCGGCGTCCAGACATAAAACTGAATCTGTCCACCGACTGACGCAATCTCAAAGCTGAGATGCTCTTGGTAGCCATCATTAATCTTGAGCTCGCGCGCATCGCGCAAGATGCCATGGAGGCTGGCAAACATTTGCTCAGCTGCTAGCTCAGACTTGTCATTGGCACGGGGGATCTCGAGAATAAGCAGTTCACTCTCGACCTCGCGCAGCACGTCAACTTGCCGATTGTTGCGCCACGTCAAATAACCGAGGAGGATCACCACTGGCACCCACACATACCACTGCAGAATAATCGTGAAAAACGTCGTAAAAAATGCCATAATGACGCGCTTTGATTATAGCATGGGACATGTATTTTGACAAGGTATGTACGCAGTTTGTTCAATAGATTTGCTAAGACGACGAACATTAGCCCATTAGAGAGTACTCTGCCCTACCCTGCGGCTATAAATTCACCACACCCGTCTCGACCTGCTCGGCGACAAAGGCAGCGCCTAGGACGCGCTCAAGGCTGGAGATCATCTCGTTTTCGACTGGTTGGCAGGTTGTCATCGTCACGTATGCCAAGCCAGTCTCGGGCCAGGTGCGCGCTGCGATATGCGCTTCGGGCAAGAGAAGCGCTACACCAATGCCATACGGTACATAGTCGTGGCTCACCGAGCGCACCGCCGAGAGCCCCGCTCGCCAGGCAATCTCGCGCAATGCTTGCTGCACAACAATCCGGCTATTGAGGCATACTGCGCTTCCACCGGTGATTTTAAACGTCATTGTTTGCAGCTGCTCTGCTTTCATGGAGATATTTTATCATATTTGCAGCTATTTCTGGGGAGAATCATAGCAGGAGACAATAGCAAAGATTACTACCAAATATACATTTCAGAACCTCCCTTTGTCCTTTTCAAAGCCTATGAGGTCATGGAGCCCCAAATTGACGATTTATCTCATGATGATATACTAGCATTATGATTGATACACTCGCGAATACCCTCACCAAACTCTGCCAACCTCTCCCCCGCATGAGCACTGCCATGAAGCAGTGGTTTCGTGATAACCTCTGGATTATGATGCTGCTGGTTGCGATTGTTAATGCTGGGTATGGTATATCTTTGCTCATCCAGCTGTATCAGGCCTTGACGGCAAAGGTGAGTGCTTGGCTGATGATGGTTGCGCCACACACATCTTCGTCGCTGACTGCGCGGCGGGTGTATCTCGTGGTGGCGTTGCTGTGCGTTATTACCCAGGCAGTTATGGCTGGCATTGCGGTGCTCCCCTTGCGCGAACGGCGCAAACAGGGCTGGGTGCTTGCGGTGTGCAGCGCGCTGGTGATTGGTCTCTTTGCAATTATTGGCCTTATTCTCAATCTGTTTATGATGCCACTGGCCGTGCTGGTATCGCTCGTCTCGCTGCTATTTGCGCTGGCGGCGCTATATGTTGCACACGAAGTGAAGGACGAGTTTCAGCGCTCGTAGATTACACACCCGCATCTTAGTTACTAGCGCCAGATGATTTTACACCCTCTATCTACTCCCCACACTCCCCGGTAGCGCAATGAGAGAATGAATATTTTTATCGAGTTTTCATTTCGTGTGCGAAGCTGGCGGACTTGTTTACTTGGCGATAAGCTACCGCTCTTCAAATGAACGACAAGAAAGAGGGTGGTGGCAATACGATAAAGCCACGTAGTTTCGACGCAAACAGCTTGAAAACCACCCCTGCCTGTGCTACAGTATTCTGTAGCGATGGGGTGTCGCCAAGTGGTAAGGCAACGGGTTCTGGTCCCGTCATGCGGGGGTTCGAATCCCTCCACCCCAGCCATATAGCATTTTTAGTCTGCAGAGGCAGGCTATTTTTATTACCACCACGACCATCAGAGAACATGACAAAACTACAAATCTTCTCTTGCGCAGTTTATCCCTAGTTCAACCTGCTACACTCTGGTGTATTCCATTTGTCAAGATTAGCAAGAAAAACTCACTACATAGAAAAGATAATTTTACGATTCAAGCTAATACAGATTAGTCTTGTTCGTCAGCGCGGTGTTCATGCGGCACTGTTGCCTCAAAAATAGTGACAATTTGCAAGGCTTTCGTGTAATCCCTCAGCTCGTTATCTGTCATCTGGCTAATCTCAAAAGCCGTTACTGTATATGGATCTCTCCGTCGAAATGGTGTTTCAGGATAATCGAAATCTGTTCTACTTACTATATACTCGATCGCCTCCAGGCGCGTCATTGGTGTAGGTGTCGGCTGCTGGTCATAGGTGTCAGCAATCGAGGGGGGGTAGTTTCATAGTGTATTGTCATATATGTATGAAACCACACTACTTGTCATAAAACAATAGCAAGGGTGCAAAATGGCGCCTCACCGCCGTCGGCGCGAACGCACCGGGGCGTGCCCTTTGCCAAAGTAGGTGCGCCCGAGCCACTTATGCCCTTCGATAATCGCCAGTGGGACGAAGAACGCCACGATCCAGACGAAGACGCCATCGCTCCACGAGATAGGTGCCACATGGAGCCACTGCTCGAGCGGCCCAAACAGCGCGACCAGCTGGAGCACAATCGATACTGCCAAGCCACTATAGAATGCTGTGCTCCACCGCCGAGCGCGCTGCCAGACAGGCTCGTAGTCGCTGCGGGCAGCGAGAGCGCTGGCCCACTGCATCACCACCAGCGCACAAAAGGCAATAGTGCGTGCATATCCTTCGCCGTGCGAGTGATAATACATACTGTAGAGCCCCAATGTGATAACCGCCATCACCACCGCGATGAGCCCAACCCGGCTCAGCATAAAGCGGCTGAGCAGTGGCGCCTTGGGGTGGTACGGCGACCGCCGCATTGCCTGGGGCGAGCCTGGCTCGACGCCCAGTGGAATAACCATCGTTGTATCTGTTACCAAATTGACCCACAAGATCTGCACCGGCAAAAGCGGGATAGGCAAGCCCACCAGCAGTGAACCGATCGACACTAGCACCTCGCCTAGGTTCGTCGCCAGCAAATACACCACCATACGCTTGATATTAGCGTAGATCGTCCGCCCCTCATGCACGGCGCTAATGATGGAACGGAAGTTGTTATCGAGCAGGATAATATCGCCAGCATCGCGCGCTATCTGCGCCCCCGAGCCCATCGCGATACCGACATTGGCATTGGTCAGTGCGGGGATATCATTAACACCATCACCCGTCATGGCAGTGATGTCTGTTGCATTAAGCGCTGTGAGGATACGATGCTTGTGCTCTGGTATGACCCGTGAGAAGACGCGTGCCCGGGCCACCACTGTAGCCAGCTCACCGTCGCTCAATTGGTCAAGCCGTCGGCAATCATACACCTCATCGCGCCCCCGCACAAGGCCGAGTTGCCGCCCAATCTGATACGCCGTCTCAAAATGATCGCCAGTAATCATCCGCACTGTGATACCCGCTTGGCGAGCCCGAGCAATCGACGGCCGAGCCTCTGGCCGCACACTGTCTGCCACACCAACCAGCCCTACAAACTGCAACCCCTGACGGGCTGGCAGCTGCTCCAGCGAATCAATTGGCGTGCGAAGCGCCGTATACGCCAAGGCAATCACCCTATACCCCTGCCCCGTGAGTTGCCGCAAAGCCTGGAGCGTCGCGCGCTTATCTGCACTAGAAAGCCGCGCATGACGAATGATCGCCTCTGGCGCACCCTTTACGCACAGGCGATATTGCCCAGTGCCAACTGCCTGGAGTGTGCCACTCATCGCCAGCTTGTGTTCAAAAGGAAAGAGTGTCAAACCTGTTCGGCGCTGCGGCCGCGAGACGCGCTGCTCGTTGCAATAAGCGGCAAAGGCTCGATCGAGTGGATCATACATCTTGCTTCGGCTATTAGGCAAGGTGCTGCCAGCCAGTGTCTGGAGTAGTGGCTCAGTACGGTTACCCGGTGCCCAGACGGCCTGGACAGTGAGTTTGTTGCGCGTGAGGGTACCCGTCTTGTCCGTAGCGATTGTCGTCACGACGCCAATTGTCTCAATTGCCGCCATCGTCCGCACTAGTGCCTTGCGCCGCGCCATCCGCTGCATACCAATAGCCAAAATCACTGATATTGCCACTGGTAACCCCTCCGGCACTGCACTAACGGCAAGCGCAATCACAAACTGCAGCGCTGCGGTGAGCTCCATGCCACGCCACAGCGCCAACCCCAGCGTCACCACTGATGCCGCCAGCACAACGATGATGATTTGGCTCACTAGCTTATCGATCGTCCGCTCCACTGGGCTCGCCTCACGTGGGTGACTCGAGAGAGCAGCCAGTTTACCATACTCAGTCGCATTTCCGGTTGCCGTCACAATAGCAAGCGCACTGCCACCAATCACAAATGACCCCTGATACAAACAATTCCGCCGCTCATAGAGCGCTGTTGCCATAGGGAGAACCGCACTATTCTTCTCGATCGGGAGCGACTCACCCGTCAGCTGTGATTCATCCACCCGGAGCGAGCGCGCCTCGAGCACCCGCGCATCGGCCGGAATCTTATCACCCTCTTCCACGATAATAACATCACCTGGCACCAGCTGCTCCGCATCAAGTGATTGCTCACCTTCATGTCGACGGACGCGTACCTGCAAGGGAGCGTGCTTTTGCAGCGAGCGAATAATGCGCTCGGTAGAGAGCTGCTGCGTGTAATCGATCAGTGCACTTACCAGAATAATCGCCAAAATAATCAGTCCGTCCACCACCGCCTGGTGGAAGAAACTAATCGCCGCTGCTGCAAACAGCACCAGCATAAACACCGAGCAAAATGGCTTGATGAGCCGCCGCCACAGTGGTTCGTGCATAACGTGGATAATATTAGGGCCGTAGTGTTCCAGCCGCTCGGCCACAGCAGCGTCATCGAGACCGCGGACGCCAGACGATAGGTCGGCCATCGTCTGCTGAGGGGTCTTGGCATGGTATGTCATAATAGATCTATTATAGCACACCAAGCATAAGCGTTCTGGACAAATTACCACACATCGGCGTATACTAGAGCCATGACAAAAGCTCCACACACCACTGTAACCAAAACTAGGGCAGCAGCAAAAAAATCATCGAAGCACACCGGCACACCAGTCGCTCACCCCTCATTACACCAAGCTGAGCAACCCAAGACCGTTGACTACTACCCCAACCGCATGACTATCGCTGTCTCAGTGCTGGCTGGCACAGGACTCGTCTTGCTGTGCTTGATGGTGCGAATGACGGTGATTGTGGAGTAAGCACACCACACTCTCCTGCGGCCACATAGCGTTCAAGCATACTATTCGCAGTATAAAAGCCAGCACATACGACTAATACAGCAAAAATACTACAGTTATACCACAATGTGCTATAGTGTATCATTATGATACATCGCTTTTCTATTTTTAAAGGGCGCCGCCGCACTGTGCTTTTTATTGCACTTGGCATTAGTATTGCCCTGCTCGTGGGGAGTGCTGTTGCGCTCTATTTTGTATTGCAGCCAAGTGCTCAGTCACCCAGTGGCCGCAAAAAAACAATCGACCTTCTTACCAAGACAAATACCCAAACGCAGCAGCGTCGCATCACCTCACAGTTGGGTTTTAGTCTAGAGTACGACCCAGGAGTTATGACAGCAGAGGGGATTGTCCAAAATCCCAACAGTGAGCCAGGAACATTTCAGGGGCAAACATATAATGGCGATCAACTCCAAGAGACACGCAACTACGGCATCATTACCCTACACCTCACTAACAAGACGTCTAGTACACCACAGCCAGCCGCTGCGCAGCAGTCACAACTTACTATTACCGCTAACCGTAACAAAAATTACTTCGGTAGCAAAGACAGCATCCCTGAGTACAAGGGGAAGTCTAACCTTGATATCATCACGCAAGAGAAACGCAAAAGCCTTGCTCATGCTGGACGTGATGATGAGATCAACGAACGCGCTATTACTATCGCAGGCAAAAAATATCGTGAGCTTCACGTCAAACATCGCCTCAAAGCTCTTAATGGTCAGCTCACTATCTGGCGACAATCCTACTACTACCTAACCGTCCAGCACGACCGACCATACTGGCTTGCCGTAACCAACCTACCTGCCAATGACCGCGATGCGCTCACTACCTGGCAAAATGTAATCTCTCGCGTCTCCTACACGCAGCCACAGGACGGTGCGCTATCTTCTAGCCAGCCCGTGATCGCACGCCTAGCTGCAGCCAATACACCAACCGACACAGCTAACATCCACGGCACAGTCGGCGACGACATTATGCTCAGTGTGGTAGCAAAAAATCAGTTAGCAACAGTTAGAGTTGGTGCAATGCGCTGTGCTCGCCTCACCTTTCGTGTCCAGAGTAATACGCTCACACTAGCAAAGGCTTGTAATGGTGGCATTGGGAGTGGGTCGATTGTGTCATCGGATGGCGTTGTTGTCACTAATGGTCACGTTGTCGAAACAACCGATACTGATCTCCTTGCCAACGCCTTCCCAACCTCCCAACAAGAGTGGGATAACTATGTCCAATTTGTCACTGGAGCGGGTTATGCAACTGAGACGCAGATACGCGAGCTTATCAGCCAAGTCGAAAACGATGATATGGCTGCCGCCCAAAAGCTTATAGCCTATCTGCAGCTTGTGCCAAAATCTAACATTACAGTAAGTAACAGTCGCACCGACTACGTTATCCAGACATCTGATGATCCAATCCGCCTTACAGAAGAAAATACCTGGCAAAAATCTGCCACCAACAAAACTGCGACACTCATTGACAAAGAAGTTGATACAGGTGATGTCGATCTCTCGTCTCGATATACCGACGTTGCACTCCTCAAGATGAGCGGTACTTTCCCAACGATCCAACAGCTATCGTCGCTCAGCTCAGTCCAAAACGGCGACCGCATTACTGCAGTAGGGTACCCAGCGCTTGTTGATGGTGGCATTAGCACTAAGCAGTCTCGCACCATACCTACCGTTTCTACTGGTACGACAAGCAGGACACTGCGTGATGGCGGCGGGCACTCGCTTATTTTGACTACTACCGAGATCTCTTCTGGCAGTAGTGGCGGCCCTGCTTTTAATGCGAAGGGTGAGCAAGTTGGTATCACAACATATGCGCGAGAATCATGCACGAAAGAAGAATCGTGCTTTGGTAGTGGTATTGCCCGAGATGCACAAGACGCACAAACTATGGCAACCAAGCAGCGTGTCTCCATTACCACCAACGGTGAACTCACCAAACTATGGCAGACGGGTATCGATGAATTTGTTGCTGGGCGCTACAGCACTGCAGCACGGTCATTTAGTAGCCTCAATAGCAAATACCCAGGTAATTATCTTGTAACAAAATTCCTATCAACCGCTCAGAATCAACCACGAGATGAAACCGACCAGACTACAACACCTAGCCCAGATGCTCGCAATGCAGACCCAAGTACAAATCCTGATACTAGCATCGATTACTCCTACACTCCGCTCACATCAAGCGAACGTAGTACGGTTGTCATACTTATTATCTGCTTTATGGTGATTGTCGTGGTCGCGATTGCAATAATTGGCTTCGCTATCTGGGCTGGCACCCGCAAGAAGAACTCTACTCAGCCGCGTTATCCCTACCCATTAGGGCCAACAGCGCAGCCTGGGCAACCACCCGTTGGCTACACAAGTCAGCCACAACCACCCGTCCAGCAACCATATTATCCGCCCCAGTCTCAACCTCAGCCATATCCACCAGCTCAGCAAGTTACACCAGCGCAGGCGCCTATGGTGCAGCCAGCAACACAGTCTTCATCGCCAGCTGATCCACTACCGTCACAGCAGTCGCAGGCTACTCAACCCTCAGCACCAACTGAGTCATCTACTCCCGCTCCATTCGAGTAATGCTAGCATCAGCCACCCATCGCTCACCGACCAGCAAATTGTGGTATACTAAAGACCATGAGAGTACGAATAGAGATAGACACAAAGACCTTTGTGCGGTTTTGGCTGGTAGTAATTGGTTTTGCCTTTGCAATCCTCGCGATTTATCTGGCGCAGACTGCCTTGATTATGATTGGCACGGCGGGGT
This sequence comes from uncultured Candidatus Saccharibacteria bacterium, assembly GCA_963522905.1. Classification (GTDB taxonomy): domain Bacteria; phylum Patescibacteriota; class Saccharimonadia; order Saccharimonadales; family Saccharimonadaceae; genus Saccharimonas. Next base: position 93,634 of record CAUQYS010000002.1, read on the forward strand.
TCCTCGCGCTGGCACTCAATGGGCCAGTCAATGCCATCGTCGAGCGCTTACCCAACCGCAGCCGCACACTCAGCACTGCACTCGCCTTCATTAGCATTGTGGCGCTACTTGGAGTGGTTCTTGTGCTCGTGGTACCACCCATCGTCCAGCAGACGAGCAAGTTTGTCGACGCCCTGCCGGGGATGGTCCATACAGCGGGCGAGCAGTGGCATAGCTTTGGTGCCTTTGCCGAGCAGTATCATATCCAAGCGCAGGTAGATCAAGTAGTAGAGAGTGCTCGCAGCAGTGTTGAATCCTGGACGCGTGGCCTTAGCGGCAACCTCCTTGCCGGCATTAGCTCCGTCTTCTCTGCAGTCGGCTCAGGGTTCTTAGTGCTCGTCCTCACCTTCTTGATGCTGACGGAAGGGCCAGCCTGGGCAGAGCGCTTTTGGGGGCTCTACCGCGACCAATCTACAATGGAACGCCACAAGAAGGTCGCCCATCGCATGCATGCTGTGGTAGCAGGCTATGTGACGGGACAGCTCACCATCTCGGGCATTGGCGCCTTCTTTGCTGGGGCAGCAGTCTTTGTGCTGAGCCTCTTTTTCTCGGCTATTCCGAGCAACCTTGCGCTCGTCACGATTGCCGTTACCTTCGTCCTAGCGCTCATCCCTATGTTTGGTGCCACGATCGCTGGGGTAATGATCTCCCTCTTGCTTGCCTTTAATGCCTTGCCAGGTGGCCTCATCTTTGCGGCATTTTTCATCATCTACCAGCAGATCGAGAATAACTTCATCTCGCCCACCATTCAGTCGCGCAAAATTAATCTCACGCCACTAGTTGTCCTTGTTGCCATCACCATCGGTCTCTATATCTTTGGCATCATCGGTGGTCTCATCTCCATCCCCATCGCTGGCTGCTGCAAAGTTCTGCTAGACGACTACCTCGAGCACAACGCCCGCGCCCGCGAAGAATCTACCAAGCCACTGGCCAAGCTGGTGGAGAAGATTAAGGGCGAGAGTTAGTAGAATCCTCGCTATCACCACTCGTTACATAGTACAGAGATAACAGACGACACAAGATAGGTCATAAGATACATGCTATAGGCTATAGATTTGGTCGCCTCGACGCCATCTCAATCCCCAAATCAACCTCGAGTGGATTTTCTCCCTCGTCTAGCTCATCTACCTCTTCTGCGGAGTAGTACCGACCCTCTTCTAGCTCTTCGGGGGCACGCCATGCGTAGTAAGTTAGCGAGGCTGGCTCGCCGACCTGGAGGATGTCACGTAGAATGTCGATCGATTGCGCTGCAATTGATGTGTACTCTGAACTCTGTAACGGCAGTGAATAAGAGAAAAACTGAGGAACTTCTTCATTTTCGAGACTGCATGATACGGTGCCGTTCATTATAATATACTCGATATATTTTGAGTTATGGACATTCTCGGTTGTCTGTATTAGTGTAATATGGGTTCGATCCTCTGCGTACATGAGCAGCCTTGCGATCTTCAATGCAAACTCATTCCATGACAGTATATTGACATGATTCATTTGTCGAGTTCCTCCTAATCTTCATCCAGCACTCGCGTGAATTGAGGAGAGTGGAGAAATATGCCGACTGATGAGCGAGTGTTGCTTAGTTGCAGTCGGCATCCTGAAATCGATGCCCATATTGCACTCTCATCTTCTTGCTCGCGGACAATATTTGGCACACCCCAGACGGTTTTTCCTGCATTAACATAACTGACGAAAGCGTCGTTCATAAAAGCATCGCGTGCGCTAGAACTAACTATGTCTACGTCGGTTAGATTCCAAGAAATAGTGTTCAGGCCTGCGACTGGGTCAGAGGTCACCATGAGCATCGGGCGATTGACTGGAATATCCTTTGCAACGGTACTTTGATCACTTTCATCCCAACCCAGTTTCTCCATAGCCGCTGCCAGCTTGTCTTCTGTGAGCGGCCAATCCTGGTTGACCCAATAGTTTACAAGTTCGACAAATCTTTGTGGGGTAATGCTGTTCCATGTCATGATGATAGTATACCACTATCATCTTATATACACCATCGCCATTTTATACTATTACACTGTCATCATGTGCATGGTTCGTTGCATCATAACACTCCCTCGGCACGCAGCGGTACACCACTGTTTGGTCTCGCATACACAGCTGCACAACTGGCGTAATAACCCCTGTTGTCTCGAGTGTATCGGGCAATGACCAGTCGTAGCGTGATCTCCCCTCGCTGCCATATTCTATCGGCGCAACAATTAGATTGTAATAATGCCGCATCAGCACCAGCGCACGTAGCGGATCGACAAGTGGCGCTGCCGAGTCATCAGCCACACCAGACTCCAGTGTTTGCCATACTGCGTCGGGTATCTCCTCAGTCTCCTCGGATGCGTTATATCTATCATAGCTCACAGCCAAGCCACCACCGTTATAGCCAAGGCCTGGCAGTTTCTCAGCATAGTCTGGCAGGTACGCCGCGATGGCAAGATCGATATTCTTGGGTAGAGTTTTGCCTATGTCATAGCCCGTCCGCTCAGTCAGCGGCAAATCCTCAGGTGGGGCAGCCCAGCACTGAGGTACGCTTCACACGCGATAAGGTCGCCTAGTATAATAGTCGCTTCATTGATATCATAATTACTATATTCGCTATTCTCGTATGCTCTGCACCGCACTGCATCATACACCGCGTTTAAAGCAGCAATCTTCTGGTCTGATTGTGATGGTTCTTGCTCTGCCTGTGGTGTGGCAGTCTCTCCTGATAGAGTTTCGCGCATATTATTTCTCTGCCCACCACCACACCGGCCCTTGCGGTGTGTCACGCACGGCGATGTGTTGCGCGGCGAGATCAGTACGCAGGCGGTCGGCTGTGGGCCAGTCGCGGGCTTCGCGAGCACGCTGGCGCTGGAGGATAAGCTGCTTTGCCTCATCTGTAATGTCTGGCGTCGACTCACAGAGATCGAGACCAAGTAGCTGATCGATCGCCACCAGCAACTCCTCCAATCCACGATGGTACACTGCTGCCAGTGGCCGCGCTAGCACCCGATCAAACGCTTCGTCGATGAGTCGCAGCGCCTCAGGGGTATTAAGGTCATTTGCGAGCGCCTCGCGTACTGCCCCACTTGCTGCCAGGAGCGACACATGGCCCGATTGTTCATCACTCTTGCGCTGGTCATCATCCAGACTCTCATACGTCTGGTGACGCAGACACGCCACTTCATACCACTTGCGCAAGCGGTTGCGCGCTGCACTGAGATTTTCCCAGCTAAAGTTCCCCTCGTGCGAGTAGTGGCTCTGTAAGACGAATAACTTGTACTCCATGGGGGTGTAGCCCCGCTCAGCGAGGTCGGCCAAGGTATAGCCATTGCCCAGGCTCTTGCTGATCTTCGTGCCATTAACCTTGAGGTGGTTGCAGTGCAGCCAATAGTGGGCAAAGGGTTGGCCTGTCGCAGCCTCGCTCTGAGCGATCTCGTTGCTGTGGTGGACGGGGATATGATCAATCCCACCAGTGTGGATGTCGAGCGTCGCGCCAAGGAAGTGCATTGCAATCGCCGAGCATTCCAAGTGCCACCCCGGGAAGCCCATCACTGGCGCGCCGTCTACTGGTGGCTGGTCGAGCAACTCGGGCGGTGTAGGCCACTCCATGTCGCGTTTGACACCAGTAGGCGAGAACTTCCACAAGGCAAAGTCGCTCGCATGGCGCTTCTCGCTATTGGGGCCAATCCGTGCCCCCGCCCGCAAAGCTCGCAGATCGAGCCGGGCAAAGTCTGCATAGGCCGGGAAAGTGCTGGTATCAAAATAAATCCCATCACTCGTCTGGTAGGTGTGCCCCTTACGCTTGAGCGTAATGGCAAGCTGGATTTGCTCGTCGATATAGTCGGTAGCACGGGCCAGCTGGCTCGGCGGTGTTAAGTGCAACGCGTTCATCCCGCGGATGAAGTCATCAGCGTAGAATTTAGCAATCTGCCAGGCGGTCTTACCCTCGCGGCGCGCACCCTTCTCGAGCTTGTCTTCACCTTCATCGGCATCACTTGTCAGGTGGCCGACATCGGTGATATTCATCACGCGCTCCACCTCGTAGCCCTCCGCCTGAAGCATGCGCACCAAGATATCCCAGTAGATATACGCCGCCCAGTTGCCAACATGCAAATAGCTATACACTGTTGGCCCACAGGTGTAGAGCGACACCTTGCCAGGCTGGAGCGGCACAAATGTATCGAGCTGACGAGTCAGTGTATTAGCAAACTTAATCGCCATGAGCTGCCTCGTTCTCATCATATTCAACGAAGGCCCGGCTGGCTGCCTCGACGATCTCGCGCATTGCCAGCTGGTAGTCCTCATGCATCCGCCAACCCGCTGCGTAGGCATGGCCGCCACCGCCAAAGTACCCAGCGATCATTGCCGCCACTGGCGCATTGCTGCGGATCTTGCCAGTCAGCTTGCCATCAGGGTAGGTCTTGATCGCAATCGCCACGTCCACTCCTTCCACTAAGCGCATCTCGTCTAATACGAGCATACTGGGGTTATATTGGTCGCTATATTCCTGGATCTCCTCCCACGGGATGTGGATGAGTGCCAAGCGGCCATCTAGCATATACTCGATCCGCTCGATCAAACGCCCTTTGTAGCGAAGGATCTCTGGTGCTTTTTTCATAAAGTCACGGCGGCGCACCTCAATGGCGGCATTGCTTGCGCCCAGCCGGGTCAGCTCTGCGACGGTCTGGATGGAGTCGGCTGTGGTGTTTTGCGTTGTTAGGCCTAGGCTATCGCTCATGATCGCGATAAGGAGATTCTCTGCCGCTTGTGGGTTAATCGCCCACTGAGCATGCTGCGCAAGATTGTAGATGAGCTCGCCAGTCGCCACCACATCTTGATTGATAAGTGTATGATCAAAGCTCAGGGTACTCTCCGTCGCGTGGTGATCCAGCACGAGCACTGGGTGCGTCGTGAGGAAGGCGCGAGCACTCGGTGCGTCGAGCACCTTACTGAGCAAGATATCTGCACTGGTATCAACAATAATCGCCAGCTCGGCACTACTGTCAAACTCATCAGTAATGCGATCCCAGCCGCGGATATACCGCAAATATTTGGGCACTGCCACCGGGCAATAGAGCGTCACCTGCTTACCCAAATCGCCCAGGATTTCCTCCAGCGCGAGGCTACTGCCAACACTGTCGCCATCGGGGTTTTCGGCTTGGATAATAATAATTTTGTCTGCGCGTTGGACCGCGCGTATCACTTCATCAAACATCTCCTTTAGTGTAGCAGAATTTGCCGATAGGCGCGAGGTATGGTGCGGTGAATTTATGGCCTGGTAGCGAGCTATAGGATCGTAGTTAGCCAAGGACGAATCGCGATGAATATAGTGAGCGAGGTCTATCCTTATTTACATATTACATAGCATCATAGAAATATGGTACGGTAGTTTTAGTAGTGCTAGTGCGGAGGATTCTATGACAGACTACGAGAACAGACCAAGCGCGAGCGAGATTAGTCAAGCACACGAGAGTGATCAGACAGCAACCTTGCGACAAAAATTCGGCGCAAAATTTCTAGAGCTAGCCGAAAGAACAAAAGGTTTCATAGACACCGCACGAACGATATACTGGCACGGCTTCCCGCTCCCTTCCTATGAAAAAGAAGAATCGGCCACTCCTAGAGAAATGAATTCAGAGAAATAACCAAGCAAAATACCAAAGACTATACTAGTACCAATGCTCCTTAGTTGCCCGCCTGCGCCTTCTCTACCAGCTTCTTGCCGCCACGCTCAAACCAGCGTGTATAGGTGGGACTACTGCCACTTACCCGCTCGCGCCACAGGTTCATGGCATCGCGGCTGTAGCTGAGGGTCTCGATCGCTTCCAGCCCACGGCCACGATATAGGTTACCTGCTGCACCTGGGCCACCATTGTAGCCAGCAGCAACGAGCTCAACGCACTCATTCTCGGATAGATTACCGAGCGGCACACACAGCTGATCGCGCAGGTGCGCCAGGTAGGCCGCGCCAAAGGCGATGCTCGTTGCTGGGTCAAATAAATCATAATTCGTGCGCGCCGGCTTCACGAATTTAGCCGCAATCTCCTTGCCTGTACTGTCCGTCACCTGCATCAAACCACTGGCTACACCACTGTGCGCCTTGGGGTAACCACCGGATTCTAGCGTCATGATAATCGCCACCAGCTGCGGCGAAATATTATACTGCCGGGCCTGCTTGGTAATCTCGCCCTGCCAGAGCTTAACGGTATCTGGCATCCAGGCAGGTAGGGTGTTATCTTGGCTCGTGAGTGCTACATTTGCAGTGTCCTGTGGTGTTTTGACAAACCGCACCAACATACCATGATGCCATGCGAAGTACGCACCACCTACAAGCACAAGTACCAGCGCTGCACTCATCAGCCCCCAGCGGTTGCTCTGCGCCCAGCGCGTTAGCTTTTTCGTCCATTTCTTTGATTTTGCCATTGTTTTAGTATAGCAAATAAACACACTTCATTAGCGAAAAATAAGGATAACTAGCTGCGGAACAAAATATGCACAGCGGTCAGCTGTTGCAGACTACTTGACATATTGTCATATCATACCTACAATTGCCTTATGTCAAAGCCTCTGCACGACGCTACACCTGGTCTTCCACCTCTCAAAGAACGACTAAAAGACCTTCTCAAAATTTATATTGCATACTATCGCAAGCTCCTTCTCACGCCCGACTCCATTACTGAACTGCTCGAAAATGGTATATTCAAGAGTGATGATATCAAACACGGTGCGCATAACGTCGCTCACATTATCATCTCACTCGCTCAGCTTCAGCGTGATGTTTTTTTCGATCCTGCCAACTGTACTAGCAAAATCCCGCGAGAAGAAAGCAAACGCTTCGCCCAGCAACTTCTACACGACCTCCAGGCGATGACTCCTAATGTAGATGACCTCGCCAAGGCGATGCCCGAGATTAAAAAAGAAGTCTGGCGTCTTCTCGAGCCCGAAACAACCACACAGCGCGCAACGACAGTACAACTTCAACGCGATAAGTCTGGTGCGGCAACGCTTACCTATAAAACTGAAAATATTGACCCAGAAGACCTACTCAATGAATTAGTCACACAATACATTCATCTTCGCTATGATAAGAAAAAAGATCCTACTCTACGCCAAGCTCAGCTCACTGAATGCTTAGAGCGCTTACGCTCCCTTGTTGATGATATGACCACTCAGCGACGTGATACATTTGCCAAAGCATTTGCCAATCCAATACTGCGTAGCAAGCCACAGACCTTGCTGCCACTATATCATGCTTTGTATAGCATCTTGCAGGTCTATAATGCAAGCGGCTCCGACGAGGACTATGAGCGACTTATTGCACTGGCTAGCTTTTATCGATCTACCATATATACCACTATCATTGGCTCGGTACCACCCCTGCCAAGCCAAGATATAGTGCCGCTTTCGCCAGAGGAGCGTACGCGCGATATACAGGTAAGCACGAACACGTACGGCATCGAGAAAAAGCTTCTATCTGAGATCAACACATTTCTCTATGCCAAGAAGTTTGATAAAGCATGCGAGCTCGAGCAATATCTCGTTAATCCCTATATTCGTGCCATTGCCGATACTTATTTTATCCAATACAAGCAAGATCCAACGGGCCACAGGCAAGAGCGCGTCCGTCAGTATGTGATAGATGAACACGATGCACCTTTCTTAGAACAGGACTTCGATGATTTCGTCGTTAATAAGCTCAACACTGGGCGCATTGCTTTCGACGAGACGGTTCGTCAGCGTTATATTGCACTAGCTCAGCAATCGATCATTAGCGATAAAGTTGACTTCAAGGCACATGGTGTACTCGATGCATTACTCAAATATAATGAGAAACACCCAGATGCAGCAATCGACCTTGAGCCTATACGCCACGCCATTTGGGATAGAGTACATGCTACTACACAAATGAAGAGTGGTATCAACGCTGCTTCAGATATGTATCTCAGCCAAAAGAACTATCTAGATTTTCTTAAGAAATGTGGCGATACAGACAAAGTTCATAGCTGGATTCGCTACCAATACCTCGATAATCCAACACGTGAAACTGCGCAGCTCTATTTGCGCTTTCTCCCCTTCGACCTCCAACCATTCATGACGTTGCTCGAAACAACCGCAGAGCACGACCCACGCATCCCAACGAAACACTGGAATAGCGTCTTTGATAATCTCCGCTACATCTCTTGGGCACTTTCTCGATAGCTCTCTAATATCGCTACAGCAGATATTACAAGGCTATTGAGATACAAGGTAAAAATCTATTACCAGCAATTACACCGCACGCCGCCCCTCGAGCGCGTGGCCGAGGGTTATTTGGTCGGCATATTCAAGGTCAACGCCAACGGGGATGCCGCGGGCCAAGCGCGTCATCCGCACCGTTAGGCCCGCCTCGGCAATGTGCCGCTGCAAGAAGAGCGCAGTCGACTCGCCCTCCACACTTGCATTGGTAGCAATGATCACCTCTTCTACTGCGTCATGAGTAATCCGCTCCAGCAGCTCGGGGATGTGCAATTGCTCTGGCCCTACCCCATCAATCGGTGAGATCACGCCACCCAGCACATGGTACGTCCCCTTATAGTGGCCAGTACGCTCCAGTGCCACGATGTCGAGTGGCTCCTCCACCACAGCAATCTGCTTACGATTGCGCTCTGGGCTGCTATAGAGCGGCGAAATATCTTGGTCAGGATCCATCAGAGCAAAGGTAACGGGGCAGGTTGCAACAGCAGTGTGGAGCTGTGTAATGGCCTGGGCAATCCCCTGGCTCGTCCGTCCATCGACTCGCAGCAAAAAGTACGCATAGCGCTCCGCCGTGCGTGCACCTACCCCTGGCAAGTGCCCTAGCTCATCTATCGCCCGTTGCAGGGCCTGAGGCAGAATATCTGCCATACTAGCTAGAACCCGAGGTTGCCAAGCCCACCCATCAGTGGCTGCATTTTCTTGGCAGCAATCTCTTGCGCCTTGGCCATGCCATCGCGGATTGCAATCTCGATCCAGTGCTCCAGCTGGTGGATGTTATCTAGGTCTACCTTAGTTGGGTCGATCTTCACACTCTTAATCTTCAGCTCACCAGTGATCTGCACAATCACCGCACCATCGCCTGCCTCGACCTCCACGATCTCCTTCGCTAGTGCCTTCTGCGCCTTGCGCAAGTCATTAAGCATCTTCATTTGGTTCATACCCATTGCCATACTTCTTCATTTCCTCCGTTTCTTGGCTGTCGTACTCAGTTTATTATACATGATTTGGTGGATGGCTGGAAGGGATACTCGATCGCTCAGCGCCTCTCATCCTCATTATTAATTGCTATCAAATGAAAAATCATCAACCACCACGCACGCTTCGAGCGTAATGAGTATGACACGCCTCACAGTCCAACACACATGATTCGACTATATCCAGCGCAACAAGCACACCATGATATCCGTCTCGAATCGATTACTCGTCCAGGCACTACACACAACTCAGCATGCGCACAAGCCAAGCTTCTACGACATAATACCCTGCTCTACCAGCCAACGGTAGTTCCAGCCATCGTTTGATTCGGTTTTGTAACTCCAGAAAAAGTGAGCGTCAGCGCTGGCAAAGGCTGTTTGCTGGGCCAGAATGTAAGCGGTGATGGTCGGCGGGGTCATGGCAATAGCGGGCGGCAAAATCGCACTCCACTCGCCAATGATGGTTGGGCGCTGCAACGACTGGTGCATGTGGGTAAATTCATCCACAATACTCGCGTGCTGGTCATAATCCACCAGCGCCAAGTTGGCCGCCCCAAAGCACTGGTAGTGGTGGATATCCAGCCAATCACGGGGCTGCGCCCGGCGCCACCGCGGCAGCTGGTAGGCATCACTGATAATAATGCGCGTTGTGGCTAGCACATTGCGGCGCAACCGGCCAGTTGTACGGCGCGACCATAGCCGCAGCAGCCAGTGCTGCAGCCAGTTTTTGGTAAAGGGCTCGTTCAGCAGCTCAATCCCCCAGAGCTGCGGGCTTGTACCATAGCGTTCGGCAAGCTGCCTGAGGATGCGGCGGGTTGCACGGCGATTTTTGGCCTGGTACCACCCCGTCTGTGGCATGCGGTTGCCACTCCCACTGTGGTCGCCCAAGTTCTGTGCGCCAGGCGCTGCGTGTAAATCAAGCAAGACACGCATATGGTATTTTTTTGCCATTGCAAAGCACCAGTCCAGCTGCTTGGTAGCCTCGAGGTAACCATCCTGGCTTTCCAGCACCCAGTAACCAACCGGCACACGCAGCGCCTCGATACCGTGCGCATGCAGCCAGGCAAAGTCTGCTTCGGTCATAAATTCCTGCCGGTGCTTGGCAATGCGCTCTGGGCCATCTGGTTGCATCATCAGCTGATGCTCGTTGCTCGCATCGGTGCCCGCAAAGACCGATGGCGTCATCCAGCGCTCAAGCACCAGCCACCCACCCAGGTTAACACCGCGTAATGGTTTATGCATATGCTTTATTATACCAGTGCAGAAGCCAGGCCACGGGCAGAAGGGTGTTACACGTACATTGCAGTATGGCGCGCCTCGGGTGTTTTGCCTAGTAAATGCACATCTATAGTATATAAAAATGGCTCCAAAGAGCCATGTGATAAATCCGTGGTGACCTCACCGGGAATCGAACCCGGGTTGCTGGGATGAGAACCCAGTGTCCTAACCGCTAGACGATGAGGCCGCCTAGTCACTATAGCAAAAAAATCGGCCCTTGTCTAGCAATAATGTTGTAAAAAAGGCTTGACATGCCATAATCATGATGCTAAACTGATCGTGTCATGCACATGCATGGTGGAGACAACTAACACAAACAGCACGCGATACAGCTAGAGCAAGCCAACGACGGTGCACCCACACTGTATTTACTGGGAGTTTGCCATAGGCTATACTTGTGCAATTTTACATGTTTGGCACCCGTGCGAGAGGTGCCAAGCAGAGGAGGACTCCTCGGGTATCTTACCCAGCCCAGGAGATGTGCGATTTTCACTTCCCGTGTGGGGAGTGATTTTCGTTTGGCAATGTGCCCTGGCGCGGCGTGAGGCGATCGATCGGCAGACGGAAGCCAAAGGTACTCCCCTGCCCCTCCCGCGAATGAAAGATCAATTCGCCATGGTGCCCCAGCACGATCTTCTTTGCCAAGAACAGCCCAATCCCTGTACCGTCGGGCCGCTGCAGCTGGGCATTGTGCGCCCGGAAGAACTTCGTAAAGATCTTGCGCTGCTCGCCCTGCGGCACCCCAATGCCATGGTCTTGCACCGTGCACACCACCCAGCCATCCTTGGGGTAGAGCCGTACCGTAATAACATCAGCACCAGGCGAGTAGTAAATAGCATTATCGATATAATTAACGATGACTTGCCGGAGCTTATTTTCATCGATTAACAGAGGTGGTATAACCCCACGCGATCGATAGTCCACTCGCAAATGGTGGCGCTCGGCAATGAGCTGAATAGACTCAATGCTCTCTGCTACCAGCGCAGCAACATCGCCTGGATGGAAGTCGATTGTGAAGTTGCCAGTGCGGATGCGCGACACATTAAGGAAGTTGCCAATCAGCTGCACCATTCGCTCGCTACTCGTAAAGGCCTCAGTAAGGAAGGTGCGCTGCGTGGCATTAATCTCACCAGCATCGCCCTCCAGCACCATCGATATATAGCCCTTCACACTAGTGAGCGGTGTACGCAGCTGGTGGCTCGCCATACTGACGAACTCATCCTTCGCTGCATCGAGCTCACGCAGGCGGCGGTTCGAGGCGCGTAGTTGGCGCGTTGCGCGGTCTACCGCTTGGGTGAGTTGCTGCTGGAATTGCTGCGTGGTATTGTGGCACTGCTGCGCCATCAGCGTCAGTGCACACTGCTGGGCTATCATTGCAAGAGTGGCTCGCTGCGCAGTAGTATACGTGGCTCGCTCAGCTGGCGGGCCTAGCACGATATATCCACAGTGGTTGCCTTGCCACACCAGCCGCAACACTACAGCAATGTTGTAACGACGAAGTGCGTGGCGCTTGGGTAGCATGGCGGTCATTGCACGTGCCGTTGCTTCTTCACACAGCGGCAAGAGTGTATCTACAGAGGCAGCGCATTCATCTGGCAAGTCAATTAGCGGCGGCGCTCCATCCACCATTACCATCACTCCGCACCAAGTCGATCGGGCAACTACCCTTAGCGCTGTGCGCACCGCTGCTACCACTTCTGCAAAGTCGGTCGCACGAGCTAGCGCGCTACCCAGTGCTACCAGTGGCTCTGCTGGTGTAGGCGTCATGCTCGATTTTAGGTGATTTTGTTCCATTTTCATGCTACACCTGCTATTATAAAGCAAATGGTTAAAATTGCCATCATCGAAGACGATCAAACCATCAGCCAAATGTACCGCATGAAATTCGAAGCGGCTGGCTTTGCGGTGGAAGTTGCAGGCGATGGCAAAGCTGGCATCATGCTCGTACAACGGACTCACCCCGATATCATCTTGCTCGACCTCCAAATGCCCCACCTCAATGGTGCCGACACGCTCGAGCACATCCGCGCCTACTCATGGGGTAAGGATATCCCAGTTATCGTCCTCACCAACCTTGGCCACGAAGAAGCTCCCAAAAAGCTCCAACACCTCGGCGTCCACAGCTACATTGTCAAAGCCGAGCTTACCCCCAGCCAAGTCGTCAAGCGAGTGGAGGAGGCTTTGGCGGAGCGTGGGGTGATAACGGAATAGCAACAAACTAAACTACTAGTGAAGCCACCAACACCGCTCGGCGGCCAATTCGTCAAGTTGAAAACCATCAAATCGCAAGCCTCGGAGTCGTGGCAGCAAAGGACGTATCTGTTCATCAAAAGCCGCGAGCTGTGTGCGGTAGTCTTGCAGCTGCTGTATTTGCTCCGCGTCTGTTAGCAGTCCTTTGTCGACAAACCACTCGAGCGTTGCAAGCACGTTATGTACACGATCGAACTCATCAGAGTAGCTATTGTAATGGAACCACTCGTAGTCTTCACGAAGCCATTCGACTGAATCTTGACTCATGTCCTTGGCAAGGCGAGGAAGTGCTGTTTCGGTGGCATACTCCATCGTATGACGAACGGCGTCTCGGCAGAATTCTGTATTGATTGTAGGTTTCAGAATTTCGACAATGATGTCTGCGCCGTCGCGCAATGACTGTACATCGAAGGTGTCGGGAGCTTGGGGTGCTAGATCGTCATTTAGCCGTTCAGTCCGTTCTTTATACTCCAGGTAGTACGATAGCGCATCGATATAATGCTCACGCGCCATCGGTTCACCTTCTTCGTACTCAAGTACTGAAAAGTAACTCGCTCCATAGGCTAAGGTGAACAGTCGTAGCACTTCTTGATAGACAGGGTCGCCGCACGAGTCCTTAGATCTAACAACAGTATTTTTAAACCATTCATCGGGAACAAGTCCAGATTCGCTTGTCCATTTTTGATATAGTATGCTTGACATTTTTACCTCCATTGTTTTCACAGATCTTTTATTATTTTACTTAATTTTACCACATCATTTTCCTTGTGCAATTGCAAAAAACTTCAACTTAACCAACAATAACCAGTCCGCATATTCTTCAACAACCAACAGATTAATGACTACATTCTTATGCTACCAGTCTCACAAATTGGAGGCAGTTTGGATTCTCACGTCAGTGGTGGTACAATAGGGCTAGTAAGCACCCGTAGCTCAGCGGATTAGAGTACTTGGCTTCGAACCAAGTGGTCGCAGGTTCGAATCCTGCCGGGTGTACCAACTTTGTTCTATACAACCCAGCTTGGTCTGGGTTTCTTTATACGGCACTATTTACTATTCATTTTGCGGCCACACCATACAAAAAAGGTTGGCACACCACCAACCCTTTTTGTTACACTACTGACACAATCGCCACTAACGAGGATAATAAATCTTCGATGACTGCAAGGACTCTGTTGTGGTCATTGTATTATGCCACGCAACCACCCCAGCTGCCAGCAAGATCAAGAAGACAACAATCGCCACTGCCGCCAAGATAAGGCCAACAATGTAGGCGATTTTAAGCCCCTGCGCCCACGTCTTGTCGCGCTCGGTCGCAACATATGGCGTACCATTTGCATCTGCTGTGGTACTCGTCAGCAAGAAGAAGTCGACGATACCCCAAACAGACAAGACAGACAGCCCCAACATCGAAACAATATTAACATACGGCACGACTGCCGTTACCGTACAGCCCACCGCAATCCAAAAGCGGATTTTACCCAGCTCGTCGCCACGATACCAACGAGCCAAGCCATACTGCCCCATAAACGCAGCGAGGGCGACGACCGCCAAGTAGTTGCGCGGCGAGGTGTCAACCGGTGCAGGCGCAGCGGCTGGTACGACTGGTTGGCTAGCAGCTGGAGCTGTGTGCGATGTTACCTCAGTTGGTGGTGTTGGTTGTGCTGTAGGTTGTTCGTTTGCCATTGCTATTCTCCCGATTAAACTCTCTCTCCATGGTAATGCGTTTTTGGCAAAAAGACAAGCAAGCGCACACGCCGCAGCAAAAGAGCTTTTTAATTCACCTCGCCGCCTCTTGACAGAACCCCAGGCTATCCGCTATAGTAAAAGGGCTTTGCACGGGTAGCGCAAGCGCGACATGGGCCAGTAGCTCAGCTGGTTAGAGCACCTGCCTCTTAAGCAGGGTGTCGAGGGTTCGAGCCCCTCCTGGCCCTCCATAGTATGTAGTCCTCGGTATTGCCAGAGGACTGTTTGCTATAGAGATACCTATCACTAGTGTTAACCATATATTTACGAAAGGATTACGCCTTATGCCTACTTCATCGCTCAACGGCCGCGAGCTCGCCAGCTTCATCAAGCAGCGTCAAGCCCGCCAAGTACGCCACCTACGCCAAGCGCATAGCATCATCCCCAAGCTGCTTATTATCACTCCGCTCAATGCATCGGGGCCAATCAATGCCTATGTGCGCTACAAGCAAGCCTATGCTGCTGATATCCTCGTTGAGACAGAAGTAGCACCAACCGCCGAGGCAGGTATGCCGGACGTGATCGACCGAGCAAACAACGACCCACACATCCATGGTATTATCGTCCAACTGCCGCTCAACGACCCATCGCAAACAGATGCCATCGTGCAGCGCATCTCTGCCGCCAAGGACGTCGATGGGTTGAGTGGCCCACAAGCTACCTATACGTCAGCAACAGCGCAAGCAATCGATTGGCTACTGGCAGGTTACAACATTAGCCTCAACGACAAGCAGCTCGCCATCATCGGGCGAGGGCGGTTAGTAGGCGCACCACTGGAGCGGCTGTGGCGCGACCGTGGCTTGACGGTAACAGTGTGCGACCGCCAAACGCCTAATACCACAGAGATTATCGCTGCAAGTGACGTCATCGTCACTGCTACTGGCCAGCCCCATCTCATTACAGCGGATATGGTCAAAACAGGTGCAGTGGTAGTTGATGCTGGCACAGCAAGCGAAGGTGGTGTTATCGTTGGCGATGTCGACCCAAGCTTGCGCGAGCGCAGTGATGTCACCCTCACCCCAGAAAAAGGCGGCGTTGGCCCTCTCACTATCGCCGTGATGATCGACCACGTTATTCAAGCGGCACAGGCAACGATTGAGTCGAGAGAAGAGTAGCACTAGGCTCCATAAGAGTCAGCAGTGCTTGTAGTCTTGATATTATCTAGGTTTAGGCCGACACACCTTGCAGATATATATCATGAGTGATATATTATACCTATGGATATTCGTACTGACGTTTCACTCAAACCATATTTGACGATGCAGCTTGGCGGTAACGCCCATACTATGGTTGACCTCTATACCAACGATGATGTCGTGGCGGTGTGCACGATGGCCCACCAACAGCAGGCTGAACTCTTTGTTCTTGGTGGCGGGAGCAACACTCTAGCCCAAGACAGCGGATTTGCTGGTATTGTGGCGCGCAACCGTATTCCAGGCTTTTCGGTTATTACTGAGGATGATGAGTCGACGACGATTACCATTGGCGCAGGAGAAGTTCTCGATACTATTGTGGCTAAGACAGTAGCTAGTGGTCTGAGTGGCATTGAGGCGCTATCGGCTATCCCAGGTACAGCAGGCGCTGCGCCAGTGCAGAACGTTGGTGCGTATGGGCAGGAGATTGCCGACACACTCGTCTCGCTCGAGGCATATGATCGCCAGCAAAAGCGGTTTGTATCGCTGAGCGCTACCGACTGCGAGTTTTCGTACCGGCACAGCATTTTCCGGGGCCGCGAGATGGGGCGATATATCATCACAAGCATAACGCTCCGCCTGCGCAAGGGCTTACCACAGCCACCCTTCTACCAAGCCGTTCAAGATTATCTCACCACCCACGCTATAGCAGAGCCTACCCCGCAAGACATTCGCCGAGCCGTCATGACGATCCGCGCTGGCAAGCTGCCTGACCCAGCCAAGCTCCCCAATACTGGCTCATTCTTCAAAAATGCGATTATTTCCAGCGAGGCATTCGCCCAGCTCCAGCAGCACTACCCCACAGTGCCGCACTATGCGCTGCCCGATGGGCGCGTCAAGGTGCCATCAGGCTGGCTCATCGAGCAAGCGGGGCTCAGAGGCAGCGTTCTCCACGGCATGAAAGTACACGATAAGAATGCAGTAGTGCTCATCAATCAATCGGCTACCAGCTACCGCGATCTTGCTGCCGCTCGTGAGGAAATTATTCGCTCAGTGAAGAAAAAATTCGGCATCACCATTGTACAAGAACCGCTAGAAATGCTAGCGGCGTGACGAGTCAAATAGTGTGTAACATCTGCATATAATCTTATCTATTTACCCCTGTTAATCAATAGTTTTTGTAATACATATATAGTCAAGAACGTAAAATTGACTATATGTTCTTGAGTATTTGCATTTCACTACTTTTGTTTGTTCTCTGCCAGCTTTGTACTTCTCTCCTATCGGACAAGCACGAAGTTCATTTCCTCCTACTAGAGAATTCTTTTCTTATTACCCCCCCTATTCGGTAGCCTATGGGATGCAGTCGAGGCAAAGCAAGCCATAATCACCTCGATTCGCCTTCTCACCTCTTGCACTTTTACCCCAAAACCCTTATGCTAATTGCATGAGGGTACGACGCGGGTATACAATCGTGGAAATTATTATTGTGCTGGCAATCATGCTGGTGCTGCTAGTGCTGGGTGCGGTGACGCTCAATAATACGCAGCGTTCCTCGCGCGATACTGCTCGTACGACCACTGTTGAGACAGTAGCACGCAGTCTTGAGTCTTTCTATAACGGGGACGCAACTGGTACGTCGGGCGAGCAAGGACACCGCTATCCGTCGGCCGAGCAGTTTTTGACTTCGCTTAATGGCACGGCAATTCGCCATATCCTCCCTGGACTATCTGAGGATAGCTATCAATACCCATCGCGCAGTGGCCAGCAAGCACTCTTCGTCCAGTCGCCAAGCAATGGTATTAGCAAAGATAGCGCCACAGTCGATCGCTTCGTCTACGAGCCGCGCGCCCGCGATGGTTCGCTCTGCGTCACCACCAGCCAAGAGTGTAGCCGTTTCTTCCTCTACTACCGGCTAGAACGCGCACCAACAGTAACGATAACCATCACGAGTAACCACCAATGAAGCATAGTCCAGACGCTGGCTTTACTTTGGTAGAGATGTTGGTGACGATGGTGCTGGGCGTGCTCTTTGTTGGGACACTCTACCAGCTCTACATTGTGACGATCCAGGGCGCCACAGAGGCCAATCGTGATGCCAAGGCGAGCATTGTGGGGTATGAGCTGCTCCGCCGCGAAGTTGGCGATGGCACACCGACGCCGTGCACAAACCGCGCGGCTAATCGCAATCTCACGACTGACCACTCACTCGATACCGATGGCTTGCCTCAGCCCGTTAATGCCACCATCGTCGTTGATTGCCCCTATAGCACCACCGCACCACAGATAAGTCGTGTATCGGTAACGGTGCGCTACGGGCAAGGCTCTAGCCAATCGGAGGTTCGCCATGCGATTCTCAGCAGCCACTAATATACGAGAGCGAATGCAGCAGCTCATCCGCCGCATCTACGCTGCGCGGCAACAAGAGCGTGGCTTTACTGTAGTGGAGATGCTAGTAGTGATCCCTATTATTGTCGTGGTAGTTGGCGTATTGGTCGCTGCCTTGGTGGGGCTGCTGAGCTCGATTGTTATTTCCAACCAGCGTGGCTCACTGACGTACACTATGGAAGATGCACTTGACCAAATCGAGCAAGACGTCCGCCTAGCGACAAAAGTCGAGAGCAAGGCCATCGCAGCCAACTGGGCACAGCACTACGCGAGCGATAATGTCTTGATCCTTACTCAATATGCCACCGACCGCAATCCCTCCGACCCTCAGCGCGAGCTCATCTATCTCAATAGCCAAGCCAACCCCTGTCGCACTCAAGCTGACCTAACCGCCAAACTCTACCGCACAAATAACCCACTTACCGTCAAGGTTGTCTACTTTGTGCAAGGTACTACCCTTTGGCGGCGAACTATCGTGCCAAGCCAATACGAATTCAATGCTACCAACCCCAGCAACAACACGATGTGTGGCCAGCCCTGGCAGCAAAGCACTTGCAACTACATTGGTGGCACCTGCAAAGCGCTCGATACACGCGTCGCGAATAATGTATCGGGTATTCGCTTTGGCTATGCAACGGGTTTTAATCAAGCGGCCAGCACCACACCAAACGATAGCACCACCGTCGTCTCTGCCACAGTGGATATTGCCGCCCTCAGCACTGGCCAGACCATTCACGCCCGGGGGTCGATGCAGGCTCGGCGAATTAATAATTAGCTGAATCGAGAAAACAACAGACGGCGTATAGCTTAGGTATCTTAGGTATCCTAGCTATACTAGCGCGCCATTAGCCACAATTCAGCCTATGCTAGTGCGCACACTATCTCTGAAAAATATCCTCATATATCTGTGCTCAAAAAGCTTGTGTTTAATGAATGTTCGTAGTATGATCGTAATATAATCAGTAACAAGGAGGGGTAACTCTGTATGACAACAAAAACTCAACGTAACCTGCGCGGTTTCACAATTGTCGAGCTTCTCATCGTGATTGTGATCATCGCCATCCTAGCGGCTATTACCATTGTCGCTTACAACGGCATCCAGCAACGCGCTCGCGACTCTGCAGCCGCTGGCGCTGCATCACAGCTCTCGACCAAGGTAGAGGCATGGAACAGCCAGAAGGGTGAATACCCAACAGCCGCGCAAGTCAGTAGTAATCTTGTTGACGATAAAGTAACTGAAGCAAAGATCGATCCTGACCTTAAGAAGAAGATCATCACATCTGGTACGCCAAACAACGACACTCCTGTCTTGTACACCCAGTGTGGTAGTGGTAAGGGTGCAAAAATCACCTACAAGAAGGGCGACAAAACCGAGGATATCGTCCGAGGCAGCTGCTAAGCTTATCCTCTCAATCAACAAAAACACCCGCTCTCTGGCGGGTGTTTTAGATATGCGAATGTATTACTACTGTGCCTAGCGAGACACAATTATCAATGACAGTGGCAAACCTCTGACCTTCTGTCTATTCCATCGGCACTGGGAAATCCGCCAAGAAGTGTGCAACATCGGTGCGGAGCTTAGCTAGCTCTGCCTCATCATCACGGTAGTCGATGGCTTGCTGCATCCACTCAGCAATCTGCGGCATATGCTGCGGCTCTAAGCCGCGCGTTGTTGCCGCTGGCGTGCCAAGGCGAATGCCACTAGGGCGAAATGGCGGTAGTGGATCATCGGGGATGGCATTGGCATTAAGCGTCAAGCCGATCTTATCCATCGCAATCTCCGCCGCCTTGCCATCAATCCCAAAGCTTGTGTGGACATCGGCCAAGATGAGATGGTTGCTTGTGCCACCCGTCACGAGCACAAAGCCGCGCTGTTGCAGCTCCTGTGCTAAGACAGCGGCATTAGCCACCACCTGCTCAGCATAGGTACGAAAGGCTGGTTGGAGCGCCTCGCCAAAGGCAACTGCCTTGGCGGCAATCGTATGCATATGTGGCCCACCCTGAATACCAGGAAAGACCGCTCGATCGATGAGTGTCGGAATATTCTCGAGAGTCTTGGCTGGGCGCTTGAGTGGGTTGCTCGCTACTCCTTTGCTAACGATGAGCCCACCACGCGGCCCGCGCAGCGTCTTGTGCGTCGTTGTCGTCATAACATGAAAACCATAGTCAAGTGGATTCTCCGCTACCCCACCAGCAATCAACCCTGCGACATGCGCCATATCGGCCATGAGCAACGCACCAACCTCGTGGCCGATCGCCGCAAAGCGTGCAAAATCCAGCTGGCGCGGATAGGCACTAAAGCCCGCCAGGATGATCTTCGGCCGATGTTCTTGCGCCATCCGATGTAGTTCATCGTAGTCAATCTCGCCCGTTCTCACATCCTTCATTTTGTAGCGAACAAAATTATACTCACGAGCACTATGTGTCACAGGCGCACCATGCGTCAGGTGACCACCATGACCCAGATCCATCGCGAGGATGGTATCGCCTGGCTCGCACCATGCAAAATACACTGCTTCATTCGCCTGAGCACCACTGTGCGGCTGAACATTAGCATGGTCAGCCCGGAAGAGCTGCTTAGCGCGGTCAATTGCCAGCTGCTCTACTTGGTCGGTATACTGCTGCCCGCCATAGTAACGCCGGCCTGGGTAACCCTCGCTATATTTATTAGTAAAGACGCTCCCAAGCGCCCGTAGTACATCACCAGAGACATAATTCTCGCTCGGGATGAGCTCCAAGCCTTCGCGTTGGCGTTGCTGCTCACGGGTGATAAGGGTAGCAATAGTTGTTTCGTGCATGGGTAATACTCCTTGTTTGTTGGTTATATCTTAGGATTCGCTATGCACTTTTCATCAGATCATATGTGTAGTATAGCACAGCTACTCAATGTGGGGAGTTGCAGTACTTGACTACGTGCGTCTTGAGCTTGCGATAGCTCTCTTTTTCTCTAGTAGTATTGACGTGCTATCGCATCTCTTTTGATATTACTCTCTGCTGTGAAGACGAGACACTTGCTCGTGTAGTAAATATAGGCTTTGTGCACGGCTAGTTGAAATAGCAGAAAGGAGCTGATGGAGTTATTAGAAAAACCTCTAGAAAAACCTCGCAGCCTAACCTCTGTATTTCTTTTTGCAACACGAGATGCTTGTGTTTGACAATATATCACCGATGATATATTGTACAGGCATGGGAACAGCAAAATATCTCCGTAATATCGGAACACTCATCCAAGAAACCCGCCAAGCGCGCGGTATGACGCAAGCCGAGCTCGCTGCAGCACTTGGCACGAGCCAGTCGGCCATCAACCGCATCGAAAAGGGTGGCCAAAACATCAGCCTAGAAATGATTGCTCGCATTGGCGAAGTGCTAAGCAGTGAGATTGTCCGTATCAACAAAGCTGGCAAAACAAACTTCGTCATCAATGGTGGTGGCTCGCTCCATGGCGAGATTGAGGTGAAGACCAGCAAAAATGCCGCCGTCGCCCTGCTCTGCGCAAGCCTCCTTAATAAAGGTAAGACGACACTACGCCGAGTGGCACGGATAGAGGAAGTTAATCGCATCATCGAGGTGCTCGAAAGCATTGGCGTGCGCTGCCGCTGGCTTGAACACAATGACCTCGAGATCACCCCACCACGCACCCTCCATCTAGACGAGATGGATATCGCCGCAGCCAAGCGCACTCGTAGCATCATCATGTTCCTTGGGCCATTGCTCCATCAATATGAGTCATTCCAAATCCCATTCGCGGGTGGGTGCAACCTTGGCACACGGACGGTGGGGCCACACATGGCGGGCCTCGCACCCTTTGGCCTCACTGTCGAGGCAACGACCGATTACTACCAAGCAACAGCTAACCCGCATATGGTTGAGCACGCCATCGTCCTTACCGAGCGCGGCGACACCGTCACTGAGAATGTTATCATGGCGGCAGCGCTCCACCCAGGCGTCGTGACGATTCGCAACGCCAGCCCCAACTATATGGTGCAAGACCTCTGTTTCTTTTTGCAAAAGCTTGGGGTACAGATCGATGGCATCGGCACAACGACCCTCACTATCCATGGTGTCAGCGAGATCAACCAAACAGTCGAATATTGTCCGAGCGAAGACCCTATCGAGGCAATGAGCTTCATCGCAGCGGGTGTAGTGACGGACTCTGCTATCACCATCCGCCGAGCACCAATCGAATTCCTCGAGCTCGAGCTGGCAGTGCTGCGCGGTATGGGCTTACAATATGAGCTCTCCAGCGAGTACCCAGCGCGCAATGGCCAGACTCGCCTGGTCGATATTAGCCTGCACAAATCGACTCTCACCGCTCCACAAGACAAGCTCCACAGTATGCCCTTCCCTGGTATCAATATGGATAATCTCCCCTTCCTTGGCCTCATTGCCACAGTAGCAACGGGCCGCACCCTGGTGCACGACTGGAGCTACGATAACCGCGCCATTTACTTCACCGACCTCACTCGCCTTGGCGCACAAGTAGAGATGGTCGATCCACACCGCGTTTATATCAGCGGCCCTACCCGCTGGAAGCCTGCCGATGTCGTCGCACCACCAGCCTTGCGTCCCAGCGTTGTCGTGATGCTAGCTATGCTCGCAGCCCCTGGGCGCTCCATCCTGCGTGATGTATACAATATCAACCGAGGCTACGAAGACTTCGCTAACCGACTCAACACTCTGGGGGCGGATATCGAAACAACATGGGAATATTAGCCGCTTCTTAGCTTGTCTTACCGCGCCAATAGAGAGCCTCTCATAACGAGAGGTTCTCTTGTTATATGTCGCATTGTGCGCAGACTTTGCATACCTAGAGCCTAAGTCTTAGAAGGTCTACTTTTTCACCATCAACCCCCCGTTCGCTAGTATTTTGTCTGATGAACTGCGAAGATCGATTGTTACCTCGCATAGCACGAGAAAATGAATGCAAAAAAGTAAGAGCGCACGAACAAACACATCAGACACATGCTTTGATATTCTGATGATAACCAAGTGAAGTCACCGCTGAGCAGAATGAGGTGATAATTGCCAAACATCAACCTCTTACGCTAAGCTGATGACCTATCAAGTCTGGCGGCAAGCTTCCCCTCCATAAGACGAAGCGGCAAAGATAAAGATAATGATCGAGCACAGAAAAAGCAGCTGTGCGCTTCATATTTTCTCATAATAAAATTACTACAGTTACAATAGTAAGTAGCAAAACGACATCAAACCAAAATAAAACCCCGGAATCATCCGGGAATTTATCTTGGGGTGGATAATGAGACTTGAACTCACGGCCTCCGGTGCCACAAACCAGCGCTCTAACCAAACTGAGCTATATCCACCAGACAATCGCACAGCAAACCTTACTGTGCTGCTGACATGCTGTATTGTAGCAGAGATAGCGCAGTTTGTCTATTACCTACAGCTATTCATCCTCAATCTCAAAACTTTACTACCTTATACCTCTCTCCTCTCACCAGGTTGCTTGCTTCTCCTCAGGCTTATCACCGCTTCTATAGTGAGTCTTCCTATCTATAATAGGGGTCATCACTATATTTCATTGGGTAGAGCAGATGATTAAAAAATGACAAATGGATAAGGTAGGTAAATACTGAAGTTAACTAATTTAGCGCGCTTTCTTACGACGCCACAGTGCCTCAACGCACATCACCAGCCACAGGCCAAGTGCAATCGCCCCAACTGCCCCGCCAAACCACACATGCCCCGCACTATAGCCATGCTGATTAACCATCCGGGTGAGCAAGCTAATCGCCACGACGTCACCAAGCAATGTAAACATATTGAGCGCGGAGAGGAGCGTTGCTTTGTATGTATGCTGCAGCTCGCTGAGAATCTTTGACTGCAAAACAATCGGTCGCACTCGCGTATATGCAGTAAATAGCACAACAGCAATGACCGCGATAATCGGGCTTGGCGTTACGCCCATCAAGACAATACACAGTGCCATAATCCACGCATCGACCCAATAAAATGCCAGTGGCCGCAGGCGGTCAAACCAATGCACATACCAGCCCAGCAATGCTCCGCCCAGGCTCCCGACCGCCGCAATTACCCCAAACCACTCAACAGCAATACCAACGTGCTGGAAGAGGAGCTCGCGATATTCTAGCCCCTTATTAGACACACCAGCTAAGAAACCAGCGAAGGTAAAGAGAGCAAGATTTTTCGCAGTAATGATTGCGCGAGCAGCCTGCCGTGGCCGCTGAGCCTGGGCAACTCCTCGGCGCGGTGGATAAGCAAAGCTCAGCGCCAACCACACCGTCGCAGCAAGCGACAAAAAGCCAATCAAAAACGGGAGTGTATGATGAATACGGTATGTGAGTGGTACTACAATAATGAGCACGGTATTACCAATCAATCCATACGTCTGGGCGCGGCCCATCACCTTGGTATAGTCGCGCGCTCGCCCCAGCGCCGTCAAAGAATCGTGCATAAAGGCCTCGACCGCACCAGACTGAAACGCATAGCCACCAAAGAACAAAACTGAGGCAATTAGCCCACCCCAAAAGCTCGGCCACACAGCATACAACAGTGGCGACACCACAGCAATGCTCGCACCAAGGATAATCGCCCGCCGATTGCCAAACTTATCGGCCACATAACCCGCTGGCATCTGCAGCGCCGCCTGGACGATAGACGAGATAACGACCATCAGTGCTAGCTCATCCAAACTCACTTTACCAACATTCACCAACTGCACCGTGATAAGCGGCAAGTAGACACGCTTGGTAAAAATCCGAAACCACGAATATTTGATGATGTTGCGCTTGAGGAGGTCGTGGTTGGTCACATCTTGCATAAATCTCGCCGTACTATAGCATAGCCTCGCGCAGCATGTAAATGCATTTTGTATGTAATAAAAACAACCCCATCGAGATGGGGTATAACGATAAAATGGCACCCCGAGTAGGATTCGAACCTACGGCCTTAGGCTTAGAAGTCCTCTGCTCTATCCAGCTGAGCTATCGGGGCATGGGTTTATTATAGCAGGTTTCTTGGCAGGTGTGGTATGATAAACGAAGCATGAAACACACGAACGAAAATTA
This sequence comes from uncultured Candidatus Saccharibacteria bacterium, assembly GCA_963522905.1. Lineage (GTDB taxonomy): Bacteria > Patescibacteriota > Saccharimonadia > Saccharimonadales > Saccharimonadaceae > Saccharimonas. Next base: position 118,711 of record CAUQYS010000002.1, read on the forward strand.
TCGATACTTTAGCGTCATTCTCGCAGTATATGTTGCGGCGCTGCTCATCTCCAACATTGCCGCCACCAAACTGGTGGCACTGGGCCCACTTATCCTTGATGGTGGGGCGGTACTCTTCCCGCTCGTGTATATCTTTGATGATGTCATGACAGAGGTCTATGGCTATCGCCGGGCACGCCGCGCTATTTGGACGGCCTTTGGGGTAATGCTGCTAGCGATTGGCTGCTTTACACTGGTGCGCTATCTGCCCGCGGCAGCAGAGTACCATGACCAAGCCGCTTACGAGGCAGTGCTAGGCTTCTTTCCGCAGATCGTCGTGGCGAGCTTGCTTGCCTTCCTAACGGGGAGCTTCCTCAACTCGTACATCGTTGCTAAGCTCAAGGTTATCATGAAGGGTCGACAGCTATGGCTGCGCCTACTTGGATCGACAGTAGTGGGGAGCTTATTTGATACCGTTATATTCTGCGTCGTTGCTTTTGGCGGGCAGCTCACGGGGGGGGCACTGCTCAACTATATCGCCGTCGGGCTTGGCTTCAAGCTTGCCGTTGAGGTCGTCTGCCTGCCACTTACCTACCGCGTCATCGCCGTGCTCAAGCGGCGCGAATCCGTCGATACCTACGACACCACCACTAACTTCACACCATTTCGTTTGCGTGTCTAGCGAGCGAGTTGTTCGCTGCCACAGATTTACACCTCTCTCAGGGTGTGAAGAATGCAGTGCTTCCATCCTGCTAGAATAAAAGGTTGCTTGTGGAGATTATTGCAGTGTGAGCGCGGAAAAGCTCGGCGTTCTAGGAACAATAGTAAACCTTTTTAGCGTTTTTAAAGAAACGGTGGCGAAAAAAGGGCTGATGACGGAGAGAATATTGACTATGCAAACTCTCTTCCCTAGTTGTTATGTGAATGCATGCTATAACCTACGGAGCTCTCATCAGTCGCTATCGGCGATAATACTGCGCCAAGAAATGATCTCGAAAGGCGTAGAACGTGCCATCCTCGAGGCTATGGCGGATGTCGTCGACAAGCTTGATGATAAAGCGCTCGTTGTGGATCGACAGCAGTGTCCCCGCCAGGCTCTCCTTGGCACGAAGCAGGTGGCAGATGTAGGCCGCAGTGTAGTGCTGGCAGGTGTAGCAGTCACACTCCGCCATAATAGGCGCAAACAGCTCGCGATATTTCGTCCCACGCATATTCACCCGCCCATGCGGTGTGTAAGCCGCACCATTGCGTGCTACGCGGGTTGGGCTTACGCAATCGAAGGTATCAATACCCTGCTCGATCGCCGCAAAGATATCATCTGGCTCCGAGATGCCAAGCAAATGCCGCGGGCGGCTCTCGGGCAAGATCTCGTTCACCCACTGGATAGTCTGAGCCATCGTTTCCTTCTCTAGCGCCCCACCAATACCATAGCCATCAAAATCCATTGCGCCAAGGCGTGCTGCGGTTTGCTTACGCAGATCTTCATAATTCGCCCCTTGTAAGACACCAAAGAGCGCTTGATACGGCTTATCTGGCCGAGCAGCCCGCAGACGCTTAACCTCTGCGAGGCTGCGCTCCGCCCACGCATGGGTACGCGCCAGTGCCTCCACTTGGTATTCATACGGGTCAATCAGCGACGTCAGCTCATCAAAAGCAAAGGTAATATCCGCCCCAATCCCTGCCTGAATTTGCATCGACAGCTCTGGCGTAAACTTATGTAATGAGCCATCGAGGTGTGACTTAAACATTACACCATTATCATCCACCCAGGCGTGCCGACTCGACTTCTTAGCAATCGCAATCTCTTCATCCACATCAGTACTCATCGCCAATACCTTCTTAAAGCCCGAGCCCAGGCTTAACACCTGGAAGCCACCGCTGTCGGTAAAGGTCGGACCACTCCAGTGCATAAACTTACCCAAGTACCCAGCCTTCTCTATCAGCTCGTGCCCTGGCTGCAGGTAAAGGTGATAGGCATTAGCCAAGACAGCCTGTGCGCCCACGCTAGCTACCATCTCGGGCACCATTGCTTTTACGTTTGCCTTTGTGCCCACGACAATGAAGGCTGGCGTCTTGATATCACCATGCGGGGTGTGAATCACACCTGTCCGCGCCAACGTCTGCGGCATGCGGTGAGTAATGGTAAATGAGAATGGTGCTAGCATAGTATAATTGTGTTCCCTATACCCCTAGGGGTATTTTACATTGAAATAATCGTGCTTTGTGTGAGGAGATAGCTCCCTCTCGCAAAAATCTCCCTCTATTGTACCACAAGGGCTCAATGGTATGATGTGTGTTCTCTTCCCTCCTATCGCTCTAAATACATAGAGCATACGTATCTGCTACGGTCACTGCTCTACTGTTGTTTCGGGAGACCACTACTTGAGGAAATGCAGAACTTTATGGGTGAAATAGCAGAAACATTTCCAAAAATACTTACTATAATTACCAGAATAATACATCACTACTTCTTCAGGTAGAATAGTGAGCAAAAATAGCCTATTCTGGCAGAGAAAGTGAAGGCTTTTGGGTTCATGTTACGCAGCGCGCCGTGCAGGCTGAGTGTGCGCTTGTTGCAGTGCCACCACAACATCGCTCTCCACACGCTCTTGGCCTGCTGAATGCGGTGCTAAGCCTGTCTTAGCCTGCAGCCATTCACGGGCAGACCGCGGCATAAGCTTTTGTACAAGGTCTGTCGCCACCATACCGAGCGTTGCAGCAACCACTTTTGCATCCTTCTTTAGTGAGGCTGTGTCAGCGTACAAAACGTCCTGCTCCATTATATAGATGATATGAGTTATATCCAGCTCGTAGCCAGGCCCATGCTGATCTTTGCTATAGGGCGCCATAATACCGGGGCGAGCCGTCTTGCGTGCGTCGATCCACTGCTGCTTGAGACCTTCAGGGATGTCGGGGTTAGCAAGGATATCATTATACACTTCACCTGTGGCTAGCGGCCTTGGCCCCACGATCGCCATCTTGCCACGCAATACTTGCAATAGCTGCGGCGCTTCGTCTACATGTGCTTTGCGCACAAGCTTACCAATTGGCCCAGCGCTACTGTGGTTGTAGCCATTAGCCGAGGCGGTGTTGCGCACTGCACCACGCAGCGTCCGCAGCTTTGGCACCTTGACGAGGTCATCAAGGTCACTCCCATACCGCTCCTGGACGAAGAGCGTTGGGCCATCGCCAAGCTCCTTATGCATTGCCGCAGCGGCAACGAGAGCCGCCGAGCCCATGCCAATCAGCAGAGGCGCCGCTACGACTCGATCAAACCAGCGCTTCTCGGCACTTTTGTTATAGGCTTTGCCGTGTTTTGTTCTATTTTTTTGTGACATCCGTTCGATGTTAGCACAATGTTGCATATTTGTCAACAGTATCGTGCCTAATCCTTCCTTTTTCACTTGATTTTAGTGTAATTGTTATAAAGTATTGCGCCCTTGAGGGCCACGTCAAACCAAAGAAGAGGCTACGACCTCTCTTCATCCAGTCTGGCTCGCTATACTCTCAACAAAAACATCGCTCCCTTGGCGGAGCAATGCTTATTTCTTGCATCTGTGGTGGCAATATGCACCAAAGCTCGAACCTATTTCGAGCGTAAAAGCTGAACCTGTGCAGGCTCAGCCCTCGACCCAAAGCTAGCCTTATAAGCCGTATTCACAGAAAGCTCTAGATCAAATAGTTTCAACATTCCGCCTATAAGCTTTGCTAAGTTCACTTACTAGAGCTTCATCCAGTAGCTCACCAGATAGCTCCATAAAATATACAAACTTATCACGGAGTCGCTTTTGCATATCAGTCGAAGCCAAGTGATAGTAGTAACTATTCTGAATGAGGTCTGCTGCGCGGATTGATAGGGCCTCGCTACCAAGCTCAGCCGTGCGAGCAAAAGACTGCATGATGTCTTGAGTATCTGAAACTGCGAGAGCATCGACATACACTGCAACCTGATGTCCAAAGCTTTGCTCGACATCATCGATAGTAATATCTGTATCTTCAACAACATCATGAAGAACCGCAGCAATCACGACATCTTGCGGGAAACCTCTCTCCCAAAGCATCTCTGCAACTTGAATCGAATGAAGCAATACTGGTTTGGTGTCATGTCCAGAGTCTTGCAAGGCATTCGACAGGAAGAATAAGGCTCGTTCTATCTCGTGCTTATCATATTCAAATTCTGCGATATGCGCTTTTTCCATCTTGTTTTACTCCTTGTTGCCAATAGGACTGGCTAATTTTCTATCAACTTGCAGCTCAACTATCTCTTCGTTCCCAATCTTGTCATCTAGCATCGCCTGTAAGTCCCTACCATAATAGCTCGCGAGAATTACAGTGATCGGGCCCGAGTGCGTTACGATTAATACGCATGCGTCCTTGCCGGCTTCGTATATACGATTTACCGCATTGATAACTCGTGTGGCCATTATCTCGTTTGATTCTCCATCAGGAAATCGCACTTTCATATAACCACCCTCTATATGCGGAATGGCATCGTAGGGCAACCCCTCGTATTTTCCAAAACTAATTTCTCGTAGATCCTTATCAGAAGCAGCCTTCTGTAGACCAAGTATGTCCGAGATGATCTGCGCAGTCTGCACAGACCTTCCAAGATCAGATGTGTAGACACGATCAATTTTCTGAGATAGCTTCTTAATTTTTAGAGCCTTACGCTCCGCCTGCCGAACGCCAAGAACAGTCAGCTTGCTATCGCGTTGACCCATGGTAATGCCGCAGGCATTACCTTCAGCTTGGCCATGCCTAGTGATGAGAAGCTTCATGGCTCCATTATCTCATGTCTAATGTAAATTGTTGCTGTACTTCGTCGGTAGCTTCATCTGCGTTACTATTATCCTCCAGGTATGTAACAGCCGCATAAGATACCAAGGTAGTATAGACTCAGCGATTCGACGCGGGTCTACTTGACCAGCAGCCGAGCCTGCACAGGTTCAGCTTTAGGTTCGAGCTTGGCTCCGCCAAAGTCTAGAAAAAGCCGCCCTACAGGGCGACTGTTTCCAATTTTGTTCCGAAATGGTGCGGGTGCGGAGAATCGAACTCCGATCCCAAGTTTGGAAAACTTGTATACTAGCCGCTGTACGACACCCGCATGCGCTATCCATTATACCACTTTTTTGTGTATAATAAAGGTATGACCCGAGGACTCCATCGCTTGCGCGGATCAAGCATACACACCAATGGCGTCGCGCGCAATACCCGAACCATCGTCAACGGCGCTAAGACGTCGTCACTACGCGTCGACCAGCGCCAACATCAATCCATCCAAGAGCGCCGCGCCAACCACTTGCGCTACCAAAGCTCGCACACTATGATGGGCTGCCGGCCAGTCGCAGCTGATAGCGCTGATGATGAAGCACCTTATATGAACAACGAGCGCCTCCGAGGTGCTTGCGGTGGGCCACGTGACCCATCAGGATCGCGGCCAGGTACCGCCACCTACGCCCGTCGGCGCGACAACACAGTACACACGCCGCAACAGTCACAACCAGCCTATAGCAAGCCAGCCATGAAGCCAAACTTCCGCCCAGGATTTATGCAACCAAACCAAGGTCAATAATTACGCAGCTTTGGCCCGCATTGCTAGAGGTTATATACTGCAAAATATTTCTAACATCGTAAGAGTGTCACTTCTTGCTCTTAAATTTTCTCCTAAGGATGGCGAGTCTGCGCTTTCAAGCGTCCTCGAGAACCCTTTCATACCTTCGTTCTTCTTATCCAATGTGTAGCCCATGATAGAATGGGCACTTTCTCAATATTATTGCTTTATAGAGCTAAGGCTGATTGCTCAAAAGTGCTATACTCTTACCGCTTATACTCTGGTGGGATGATTTCATCTGCTGTTACAACCTCTGGTGCACCATCGGTCTGGAAGGCTTGGCGAGCCTGCTCAAGCGTAACGGTAATGGTGTTGCCAGGTGCCACACTGCCGCTGAGCATCTGGCGCGCCACAGTATTCTCCACCGCTTTTTGCACCACGCGGCGCATTGGGCGAGCACCAAGCCGTGGGTCGTAGCCGCGCTCGACGAGAAAGAGCTTAGCATCATACTCTACCGCGACCGAAACCTTTTGCTGGGCGAGCGTAGCATTGACCCCCTCGAGGATAAGGTCAAGCACCTGCACCAGTTCTTCCTTAGTAAACGGCCGGAAGAGGACGATTTCGTCAAAGCGGTTGAGAAATTCGGGGCGGAACTGACCACTGTTAATGAGCTCGTCAGTAAACTGCTGTTCGAATTGCTCAAGCTTATAGCCATGCTCGATGTATTCGCGGATGCGGTCGGCCCCAGCGTTACTCGTAGCAATGACAATCGCATCACGGAAGCTCACTTCACGATTCTTAATATCGCGCAGGATCCCCTCATCCAGCAGCTGCAGCAAGGTTGCCAATACCTCTGGCGCGGCCTTCTCAATCTCATCGAGAAGCACCACACTAAAGGGCTGTTTCATCACCTGGGCGGTTAAGCTGGCTGGATCATCAGCGCCATCAGCAATCAGGCGCGACACATCCTCAGGCCGGACATATTCGTTGAGGTCAATCCGGACAATCTTGCCCTCACCACCAAAGTACACGTCAGCCAGAGCCTTACTTAACTCTGTCTTACCCACTCCTGTTGGCCCAAGAAAGAGAAAGGTGCCAATTGGCCGATTTTGGTTGCGCACACCGGCTCGTGCTCGGCGCAAGGCGTCACTTACTACGCTGACCGCTCGCGTTTGGTTGACCATTCGCTGGTGGATGAGCGCCTCCATATTGAGCAGTCGCTCACGATCATCGGCAGTACTCGCCACACTTATTTTCACATCCATCGTTTGCTCAATAGCTTGCTGCACCGATTGCTTTGTTACAATACCATCCTCGTGGTAGCTCGCGGCCGATTCGAGCAGCTTGATGGCTTGGCCCGGCATGGCAAGGTCATGAATATAGCGCACACTTAACCGATACGTCTCGCGCAGCGCTTGATAGCGATAAGCCACATGACGCTGCCCCTCAGTAATGACGGCTTGTTCTTGCAAGACGCGCAGTGTTTCAGCTTCGCTTGTGGGTGCTATGGAAATGCGATTGAGCGCATTAGCAAGCGATGGGTTGCGCCGGCCAATCTGCAAAAACCGCTGCTCGTCCATACTCAGAATAACCCTCAAGCGCCCTGCCTCGAGAATAGGCAGTAGTACATTGGTAAGATCCACCGCGCCAATCCCTTCCTCAAAGAATAGTTGAGCATTATCCAGGCAGATGATGATGTTCTTAGCAGTATACGCCTCACCAAGGACGCGCATAACAAGGTTCTCGAGCTCACCTCGGCCTGGCGCCGCAGCGATGAGTGATGATGAGTCGAGGATAAACACCTGTCGAAACTTGAGACTACTCGGCAAATGCGCCGAGGCATCGAGGAGCCGCTCGGCAAAGGCGTGGATGATGGTCGTCTTGCCCGTGCCAGCCTGCCCTACCAGCACGGCATTCTGCCGCCCACGAGTGCCAAAGATATCGATGAGCTGATCAATCGCTTTGGTGTGCGACGCAACATCAACAGAGAACATCCCGCCGCCACGACTAATTTGCTCACTAATATTCTGTCCAAAGCGGCGTAATAGTGGGATATAACCAAACGACCAATCGCGTGCCACCCCACCAGTGCGCCGCGGCTGATGAATCTGTGCCACCAATTGACGCAAGTGGTGCTGCCACTGTACAGCGCCATCGAGATCTTCGTCGTCAAGCTGGAGTTCCGCCAAGATATTTTGATAGCCAGGCACACTGCGCACCAAAGCCACCATAAGCACACTACCCGTGATTTGTTCAAGTTGATTGTACTGGCGGATACGATCAGCAAATTGCCAAAACTCAGGCATAATGCTCGGGTCGTCACTCACGAGATCCTGTATAAGCGCCGGGCTGAGACCGAGTCGCAATGCCATAAACAGCCCATCATTAACTGAGCGCAATGCCCATGCAATATCGCGTGGTGTTGGCGTAGCAGGCAACCGACCCAGGACATCACCTGTAAGCAAACCATCAGCCGTGCTACCACTGATGGGCAAATGGGCAATCTCACCCTGATACCACCGGTGGAGCCCATATGGCACCACAGCAAGGCTTGCGATAAACCACCCCAGAGGCAGCTCTACCGCCAGCAGCGCACCTGCCCCTGCTACAAGAAGCACAAATGGCGCCCACCACCAGTGGTCGAAGCGGCCCATCTGCACACCCAGGCGAGCCTTCTTAGCACGCAAGCTATCGTAGTGAAAGTCACTTACCATGGCAGCCACCCCACTATCGCAAGCCCTGCCCCCAGCAGTGGCAACACGGGCACAAGCGCCCAAGCAATAATAAAGACAAGCCCCGCCGCAGCGGTTACTGCGAGCGCTACAATGCCAAAGATAATCATAAAGCTCCGCACGATGCCGCCAATCGTCCGCGAGATGAGACGGTCAAAAAAAGCCCGAATCTGCACCCCAATCGGCCCATCCACCGCTCCTGCCGATATCTGTCGAAACGGCGCAAACCACGTTCGCACCAAGAGATCAATTGAAAAATAGTCAAATACACTCACCAGCTTCCCCCATACCATCGTGATCCGCTGCCACCACCCAGCGCCATACCACCACGCAAAAAATCCAACCACTATCATACTATGCATTGTAGCGCACTAGCGTAATTTGTGCTATATATCGCACCATAAATAAAGGGTGATTCATGCTATAATAAACACCATGATTCGTATTACAACTCTCGTGGGCAAAGGGGTGCAGCGCGCAGCTCGGTTGCGCGGTGGTGGTTCGGCATTGCCAGGCCTCGTCGTCGAGAAGCTCGATCGGCACTTTCTTGCCCGTACGCTTGATGCTCTACCGCATGGTGTGGTGGTAATAAGTGGCACTAACGGCAAGACAACCACCACCAAGATGGTTGTAGCCCTACTGGAAAGCCAAGGCCTCCGCGTCTTTACTAATCGCACGGGGAGCAACTTTACCCGCGGCGTGGCAGCAGCGCTGCTTGAGGCGGTTGATACCCACGGCGTACTGCCGGCAGATATTGCCGTGCTGGAGCTGGACGAAGCGCATGCCGTGCACTTCGTCAAGCAAGTTGCCCCACGCTATTGTTTACTGCTCAACGTCCTGCGCGACCAGCTCGATCGCTTTGGCGAGATTGACTACACGGCGCAGCTGCTTCACACCATCGCCATACGCACCACAAATGGCATTGTTCTCAATAGCGACGACCCACGGCTGACGCGGCAAGAATTTACCGCTGATCTCACAGCACCAATAAGCCGCTATGGCGTCGATCCATCACTTGCCCACCTCTTCCCAAGCGACGATACCATGCGGAGCGCCCCAGGTCAGGCTACAGCCACCAACGATGCTGATGTGACGCTATGCGGCTTGTCCGACCAAGCTGCCACTTTCCGCTTCGACGATTCTGACCACCCTGTCTCACTGAAGCTCAAAGGCAGCTACAATGCCCAAAACGCTGCAGGAGCACTTACCCTCGTCCGTACTATTCTGCAAGATAAACTCGATACGCCCGCCATGCTCGCTGCCCTAGCTCAGGTCGAGCCAGCCTTTGGCCGCGGCGAAGCTCTGACCGTCAATGGCCAGCCCTGCGAGCTTGTCCTCGTCAAGAACCCGAGTGGTTTCCGCCTGAGCCTGGCATCGTTTGACCCACACAAGACTGCTACAATGATTGCCATCAACGACCAGTACGCCGATGGCCGCGATATGAGTTGGCTATGGGATGTCGACTTCGACACGCTTCGGCCCACTGGCGTGGCAATGGTAAGTGGTGTGCGCGCCTACGATATGGCGCTGCGCCTCCAGTATGATGAGGTAGAAGCTCGGCGCGTTGTACCTGGCCTTAAGCAAGCTCTGGCAGAGTTTGTCCAGGCCAACCGCGGCACCCCCTTGCGCATCTACTGCACCTATACCGCCATGCTTGCCTTGCGGCGCGAATTAGCTCATTACACAGAGGTAAATGCTGTATGAAAGACAACACTATCACCATCCTCCAACTCTATCCCCACGCCATGAATATCTATGGCGACTGGGGTAATACCCTCACGCTCAAGCGACGGCTTGAATGGTATGGTTACAGCGTGCGGCTCGTTGAATACAACCCAGGCGACACCTTCCCAACCGATGTCGATATCATCGTGGGCGGTGGTGGCCAAGACTCTGGCCAAGCTACCATTCAGGATGATTTACTAGCAATTGGCCCCACCCTGCAGCGCCTGGCTGATGATGGTGTGCCAATGCTGGTGGTGTGTGGGCTCTACCAGCTATTTGGGCGATTCTTTAAGACCACTCAGGGAGCGATCATCCGCGGGATTGGGCTCTTTGACATTGAGACAATCGCTGGTGAGCAGCGCCTGATTGGCAATATCGTTACTGCCAGCAGCGACTTTGGCGAGATTATTGGCTACGAAAACCACAGTGGCCTCACAACCCTTGGGCACAGCGTGCCACCCCTGGGTATCGTATCGCGCGGGGCGGGCAACAATGGTACCGACCAAACCGAAGGTGCGCGCTACCGCAACGTAATTGGCACCTACCTGCATGGCTCAATTCTACCTAAGAATCCACGCATTGCCGACTTCCTGATCGAGCAAGCAGTATCGCGGCGCTATGGTGAATTTGCGCCCTCTGTCCTCATCGATGACACCTTTGCCACCAAGGCACGGACTGTTGCGAGCAAGCGACCACGCTAGCATGTCGCTGCGCCGTCTCTCAGTGCTTGAGTTATGGAGCAATCAGTGTTGAGTACTTAAGCTTCAGGACTAGACTCCCTCACCACAACATTAGACAATCTTAAGCGTACTTTTAGCAAATCTGCTATACTAGATCATTGTGACAACCCAACCAAAAGCCAGCGCGTCCTCTGTTGGGCGCATCGTTAGTCTCGACCTCATGCGCGGGTGGTTTTTGGTTATCATTGTTCTCGACCATCTCACCTACTTCCCCAATGGCCTCACCTTCCTCACTGGCGACAGTCGTCTCGCTGTCTCGGCAGCCGAAGGGTTCTTCATTATATCCGGCCTTGTCTTGGGCATTGTGCGTGGTGCCAAGCTCCGCACACAGCCCCTCATGACAGCGACGCGCTTGCTCTGGAAGCGGGCTGGTACGCTCTACCTCACGAGCATTATCGTGACGATACTATCGCTCCTGATTAGCTGGTTCTTTATTGATAATAAAGGTGTCAAGTTGCCACTACCGCTGCCCGACGGTAATTGGCTTGGCCTAGCGTGGGATATTATTACCTTGCAGCAATTCTATGGCTGGGCGGACTATCTGCGCCTATATGCACTGTTTATTGCAGTAGCACCAGGCGCGCTCTGGCTACTGCGGCGCGGCAAGTGGTATATCGTGCTAGGACTCAGCCTACTGGTGTGGGCGCTAACACCACGGCCAGTTAGTGAACTATACCAACCGCTCACCTGGCAGGTGCTATTTTTCATGGCCTTTGCCCTGGGCTACCACCTACCAGAGATTACTGCACGCTGGCAATCGTGGCCACTGCGTCGTCGACGCATCATCAAGCGCAGTATTGCAACGCTCTTCGTCCTCACACTCTTTGCCGACGCATACGTCACCTTTGTGGCACATGGGCTAGGTGACGGCTTCCATCAAACGCTTGCCGCGGCCGATACCGCACTCGACAATCAGTTCCTCAAGCTCGACCTACCACTGCCTCGCCTTACCCTATCGTGGCTTTGGTTTGCTGGGTTCTTTATGCTGTTTCGGCGATTCGAGGATCGCATCAAGCGGTGGCTGGGCTGGATTTTGCTGCCGTTTGGCCATAATTCGCTCTATGTGTATACGGTGCATGCGTTCGTTATTCTCGTTATGCATCTCTTTGTGGCACCAGATTATTATATTAGCGATTTTTATTTTACGTCGGTCGATCGTTTCCACGAGATCCCGGCCAACTTCGCCTTATCCGTCAGTGCACTTGCGCTTATCTACCTTGCCGTCAAGACAAAGTTTTTGATGAAGATTATTCCACGCTAACAGGGATCAGCTAGAGAGATAGACTTTCTTTTGTTTCATTAATCTATCCCATTAATTAACTCGTCTTACTATACATCTCCCATAAAAAAACAGAGGCCGCACGAGCCTCAATTATATATGGTATACCCGGCAGGGTTCGAACCTGCGACCTTTGGTTCCGGAAACCAACGCTCTATCCAGCTGAGCTACGGGTACGTATAGTGGTATTGTACCACGGATGATTATGGCTTTGCTAGTGGATTTTTTGCCGACAAATCGGTACTATAAAAGATATGAGTAAACAACTAGCGCGGCAACAATCTGCCGCTCGGGTCAAGAATTCTGCCCTTATTCTCGCAAATCGACTATTTCCCCTTGTCTGTAAGATGCGACGCCATTGGTTTCGCATCGCCATTGTGCTAGCACCACTGGTGGCAATGGCACTGTGCTGGTGGATTGGCAGCCAGCAAAGTGTGTGGTTTGATGAGGCATATTCGGTGTGGCTCGCCAAGCAGCCAATCAGTGAACTCATTCGCCTCACCAGTATCGATACACACCCGCCGCTCTACTATCTCATCCTCAAGCTTTGGGCCAGCGTGTGGGGTTATAGTGAGCCAGCCCTGCGTGCCTTTAGTATCCTCTGCTATGGCGGCGCGATGGTTGGTATGGGGTGTTTCGTGCGGCGCTGGTTTGGTAAGCGCGCTGCGGGGTATACACTCCTCACACTGATTGGCACGCCCCTACTCATGCGCTACGGCTTCGAGATACGAATGTATGCGCTGGGGTCGTTGATTGGCGTAAGTGCAACCGCCGTACTGGCACGCGCTTGGCACGATGATCGCTGGCGCGACTGGATGCTCTATGCGGTGCTTGTCGCCTTTGGTATGGGGACGCTGTATTATAGCGCTTTACTCTGGCTAGCCCAGCTGCTCTGGCTCATGGTTATGACCTACCGCCGCCAAGGCTTACAACAGTGGTGGAAGTTGCCGTGGCTCTGGGCATATGTCGTGAGCTTTATGCTGTTCTTGCCATGGCTACCGACCTTCTTGGGGCAGATTGGCAATGGTGCTTTGGCCGAGATTGGCCAGCCGATGAACCTGCAGAATTTGCTTGGCATCGCATCCTTCAATATGATTTATAAGCCATCTTGGCTGCTGGGCGTTGTGTCGTCGCAACTTGTCCTGATTATTATCTGTGCTGTTGCGTGGGCGTGGCCTCGTGCCATGCGTTCGTTGCCGCATCCCGAGCTTGCTTGGCTATTGCTTGCTCATATGGGCGTGCCTGTTGCGGCACTAGTCGTCGTGTCGCTATCCGCCCCAATGTATGTCGAGCGCTATCTTGCTCATGTGGCGATTAGTGGCATTGCCGTTGCAAGTGTCGTCCTCTATACAGCCTGCGCAGCCCTGCATCGTTCGCCACTGCGCTGGCACAAGGCCGTATCGACCGCCCTCTTGGCACTTCTGCCAGTGGTTATGTTTTATGGTATGGTGCAGTTATCATTGCAGGGTAATTTCAACTTCCAGCGCGATGAGCGACCCAACGTAAAGCAAATTGCCACCCAGCTCGGCACCTGCCGCGATGGGAGTGTCATCCTTGCGGCCGACCCGTACATCGCCATAGAGATAAGCTATTATCTCGAGCAAGCACAGTCACATTGCCCCATCTACATGGCCTATGTGGGTGGCCCACTGATGGGCGGCTACGCACCACTCGAAGGGAGCACCACCTACCGCAAGGTAGCCGACACTACTCAGCCCTTTACCGATGCCAAAAAAATTAACGTTCTCTACTATAGTAGCTCAACCGCAACCACCACCCCAACACTACCCAGCGCCTACACGCTGCGCTCCGTCACCGGCGACCCACTGGTACTGATGCAGTTTGCCCGCGACTAGTGCCCGAGCATTATACCATCTCTACAGTGGTGGATAGTTCATAGCCTCACCTATTAATTGCAGATTACCCCACCATCATCTACACTAGAAAGACAAGGAGGCATGTATGATCGAACAACTCAAAAGACAACTTATTGGTGCGTGGTGGGTGATTATTATCATTAGCCTGTCATTGATTATCTTTGGTGGAGTATCACTTGTGATGCCAGCAGTCACTCTCACTGTTTTGATGACACTCCTCGCTATTTTGATCATCATCTGGGGCCTGTCGCAACTGGTACGTGGGCTGCAGGTAGCGAATGGCCAAGCGAAGACGTTTCTCGTGGTGGTAGGTGCGCTGCTTATTCTGCTTGGCGTAGTGATGCTTGCCAACCCTCGGGTCAGTGTGGCGACGCTCAGCTTTGTCCTTGGCTGGGTGGTAATGCTCCGCAGCCTCATCGACCTTATACTCAGCCGCATCTTTCCCGCCAGGAGCCGTACGAGAGCGCTCTGGCTCATGTCTGGCGTGATCGGTGTTATCGTTAGCTTCGTCCTCTGGCTCTTCCCTGTCGGCAGTGCCCAGCTTTTCGTCCAAATCGTTGGTGGCTATGCACTGGTTAATGGCATCATTCTCCTCGCCAATGCTATTGAGCTGCACCGCACCGTGCGCCGTCGTATACATGGGCATCGCACAGCCAACAAGCCAATCGACCGGGGTGAGGTGATCGACCTGTAGTATATATTACAATACTTACACCTCAAAACTTGCGTCGTTTTTCCGCCTCAACCATACTCAGGATCAACATCTTGAAAATACCAATTTCTCAGCATTAGTGCCGCAAGTCGGATTGCCGCAGCGAATTTTTGTAAAGCAGCGAGAGAATGAAGCTAGTATAGAAAAAGGACTAAGATTTTGTTTGCAATATCTTAGTCCTACCATATTCATCGTTACCTTAGCTGGCAAAGTGTACGGATCATAGAGAACACGCCCAAGGTCTGATTTTTGTTGATGCTAAAATTTTACCTCTGCAGCTCCGGCTCGCACACTGCTGGCTGGGTTGGCTCAACGGCGCGGATCACATGGCAGTAGCGCAGCACACCATCGGTCGCTCGCGACTCATTCTCGCCAGATTGCGCCTGGTAGGCATCACATCCGCCCTCTTTGGGCTCGCTCTCTGAGCCCTTTATATGATAGACAAGCCCCCGGGTGGTGCGCGTTGTCGCCTCTATGCAGTAGGTTGCCGATGCGACGTACTTGAGTGTCGCCGTAATATTCTCACTCTTATTATAATCAGCTGGTAGCGACGTTGGGTAGCCATTATAAAATGTCTGGTAGGCTGTCATGGCCGCGGCAGCAGCCCGCAGATCGCTCACGAGCTCCGTCTGGGCTGCACGCTGACGCCACGCACCATATCCTACGACCGATGCCGACACCAAAATAGCCAACACTGCCACCACGACTAGAATCTCAACCAGCGTAAACCCTCGCTTATTCATGCCTTCATGATAGCATAAGCGTTATAGAGTGTACAGATGGTTGCTGTTGCATTTTGTCAATGTACACGAAAAGTACCACCTCACAGCACGCTTACTACCTACTCTGGGGGTGTCCTACACCAAGTAGCTGATGATCTCATCTGCCACCGCAATAGCCGATGGATAGGTGCTCGTGTCAATCGGGCCACCGGGTGTTAGGTCGTGGCTAGCCAGCACCGCTGGGAACTGCTGCATGCTATCCATGTCATCCTCGCCATCGCGCATAAATTCTTCGAAACTCTGGATCACCGCTGCATCGCGCCCAGCACGCCGCCTCGCCTCGGCCACTCCCTTAAAGCGCTCGTAGCGGAGTTCATCTGGCGCTGTGAGCACCACCGTGCGGTAGCGATCGCCCAGTCGCTCCTTGAGGCGGCAGGCACTGCGGTAGTCACGCAGGCCATCGAGCACCACTAGCTCCACACCAGGCCGCTCAAGTAGCTCCAGTGCCCGGTCGGCCAGTAAGCTCGGTGCAGACTCTGTCATGATCTGCAGCACGCGCAAATAATCGCTCCGCTTGCGCAGTGTAATATGATGGCTCGCGGCATATTCGCGCAAGACATCGCTCGGACGAAACAAAACAACCCCGGCACCCAGCCGCGGCATTAGCTCACGAATTGTTGATGATTTGCCGGCGAGTTCTCGCCCAGTAATATTCACAATTTGGATGGTTCGAGTAGATCTCATACCCTCTATTGTAGCATGGCATCCGCAGCAGAAATACCTCAAAAACAGCAAATTTATGGTATTTGTTCTATTTTTGGCTCATAACCTCTGTCTATACTCTCCTCTATATCTGCAACTTTATTCGATGAAGTATGCGGACTGGCCACTACAATAAGTACTGTACCCTCGCACTGAAGGGATGAATGTTCTAGAAAAGCATTCATTTTATGCAGCCAAGCCAGCAGCAAGAAGCAGACGAAGTGAACCGTTTGCTATGAAAATATAGACACTCAGGTATGTGTAACAAGATATATTATTGCATAATTATGTATAATATTGTGTATTATATGTTATTACCCCTGTTTTTTGGCACATTATGCAATATTGTGCGTTATTTTGCCATTTTCCTCTTCCCTTTTTGCGACCTCTGTTGTATAGTGAATGGACTATGTATACACAACAGAGACCAAACAGGGGTCATGAAGCCCTAGATTCTTCATCAACATCCAAATGCGGTGATGGCAAGTATGAAGTTACTGAGCTACCATCAATCCCACGGCGCACTATACTAGGTGCACTAGGTGTTAGCTTGGCTGCTACGCTCGTTGGACGTCGCTACCTAGGCAGAAAGGAAAGCCCAAGCACACAAGCTGAGCATCAACCCACCCCCGAAGAGCAAGCTGCCCAGCTAGTCGATGCGTATAGCGGTTACCTCAGCCAGCGCAAAGCCTACGAGGAAGGCAAAACCACAGAAGAGCCTCGGCTACCAGCCAACCTGGATGGTATTACTACTCTAGCCGTCGAGGCTGGCGACAGCATCGGCACTGTGGTAGACCGGCACATCGCTGCACTTACCGAAGCAGATGCATTCCATACTAAGCCCGAGCAAGATGGCGTGACTAATGCTGCATCGGTGCGCGTTGCTGAGCTCTACCTGACTGATGGCGACACCCGCTACGAACTGCAGCCTGGCGACATCGTGATACTCGCGCAATACCAGGGTTTTGTTATACCACTGACAGTCAACTCGCCCGAGCCAAGCGCAAGTGTGTCACGGCCCACTCTCGAGCCATAACTATTTGCGCGCTACAGCAGACCAGCCAGCCACTCTGGCTGGTTTTTTGGTATAAGCATAGCTAGTTCGCTCTCTCGCATCAAGAGTGATATAATAGCGTATACGATGCAAATGGAGCAGGTGCAAGCACTGATTTTTACGATTCGCCAGGCGGATGCCACGCGGCTAGATGACCTTGCGTACGCCGAAAAGACGGTGCACACACTTGCCGAGCTGGCTGGCCTGCACGCGCTCGAGTCCGTCTCGCATCAGTTCTCACCGCAGGGCGTGAGTGTGTCGTTGCTGCTCGCTGAGTCGCACGCCACCATCCACACCTGGCCCGAGAGCCGCGGAGCATACCTCAGTATTGCCACGTGCCGGCCCTTAAGCAAGGATACAATCGAGACTCTTCGCCAAGCCATTGCAGACGCATTTTATACCAACACTATAACGATCGAAAGCGCTGTATTATGACCAAACGCACCAAAGCTCGCCTCAAAATCAACGATGTCTTACGTGGCAAACGAACCAACTTCCGTGCGGTGGGTTGCTTATTGTTTAAAGAAGACAACCCCGAGACCAAGCAGGCTTCCTACTGGGAAGAGTGGGAGCTAACGGGCCTCGAAAATTACGATAGCTGGGTGGAGTACGACCACGATAGCAAGGTTGTGTCGCTCTACGAGCCGGTGCGGTTTGCCCAGCGGCTTGAGCCAGAGACACTCGCTGCGGGCAATGAGTTTACCGTCACGCTGGAGGATGGCACCGCACAGACGATTACCGTTGCCGAGGCCGGCGAAGGCACCATTATGGCCATCCACGGTAAGAACGCCTACCAGGTCTTCGAGGGCGAGCCAATGGCCTATGCCAGCCTGCACTACACCGACGCCGAGACCGGCGCTACCACCACCTACACGGTCGAAAAATACAACCGGCGCGAGTACGACGTTTACCGCAAAACACCCCTGTCCGATGCGCAGCAAAAGGAATTATTTGGCCGCCTCATCCGCCCACGCAACTGGCCGCTGTTTTGGCGCTGGGTGATGATCATCAGCTTTGTTGGCGCACTGCTCTTTGCTATTTACGATGAGTTCTTTGGCCACGATGATTCGCACGGCAGCGGCACCTACCACGGGCGCAGCGTCTATGGCGGTGGCAGTGGCGGCGTAGGCAAGTAACCTGGGCGCGAAAGGCACACAGACACTATGGCACATACTCGCGTCGCGCCACCAGGCACCAAGCGTATCACCAACAAGGAAAATATCGCGCTGTTTGCGGCGGCGCTGCTGGTGGCAATTGGCGGGCTTATCTACGAGCTCATCTTGGGTACGGCTGCCTCATACCTAGTGGGTGATTCAATCCTGAGTTTTAGCCTGGCAACTGGTATAACCCTCTTTGGCATGGGGGTGGGGTCGCTGCTGGTGCGGCATATTCGCTGGCACCCAGCCACAAGCTTCGCTGTTAATGAAATCCTGCTGGGGCTAGTGGGTGGTAATTCGGTGCTCCTGCTCTACAGCGCCTTTAGCTTGAGCAAGCTACACTGGCCAGTATTTGCGCTGATTAGCCTGGTGATTGGTGTGCTGATCGGCCTGGAGATCCCGCTACTCGTCAAGATGTTTACACGATACGGCCGACCGTCTTCGGTGGAACTACTCAGTAAGGTGCTCGCAATCGATTACTTTGGCGCGCTGGTAGCCTCACTGATCTTCCCGCTCTTCTTGCTGCCCAGCCTGGGCCTGATGCGCAGCACGTACTTGATCGCTACGCTTAACATCGCCGTGGCAGTGCTGATTCTGCTGCAGCTCAAGACCTCGCGCAGGCTTCTAGCTGCCAGTGTGGTCGCAACCATTCTGCTGCTTGGGCTATTCTTTGGTGCCAGCTGGCTGGAGCATCACATTGATACCAAGGCCTATAAAGACCCAGTCATTCTCTACCAACAGTCGGCTTACCAAAAGATTGTCCTCACCAAGTACAAGCAGGATTTACGCCTGTATCTGAATAACAATCTGCAGTTCTCTAGCCTGGACGAAGCCCGCTACCACGAAACGCTGGCTGGTGCGGCTATGACGGCAGTAGAGCGGCCTAAAAACGTGTTGATTATGGGCGGTGGCGACGGGCTGCTCGCGCGCGAGATCCTTAAGTACCCCAGTGTAGAGCACATCACCCTGGTGGATATCGATCCGGCCATGACGCAGCTGGCGCGCACTAGTCCCCTGCTGGCCGAGCAAAACAGGCGCTCGCTTGCTAGCCCCAAAGTGCGCGTCGTAAATGAGGACGCGTTTTTATTTGCCTTCAATACGCACCAGGCGTATGATGCCATTCTGATCGACCTCGTCGACCCATCGAACGACCGCTTGGCCAAGCTCTACTCGCAGCAATTCTACCGCCAGGCCGAGCGTATTCTCAGCCCCACTGGCGTCATGATCACCCAAGCAACATCGTCGTACTTTTCGCCACACGCCTTCGCAACGGTAGCCAGTACTATCACATCTGCCCAGCCCCAGCGACATATCACGCCCTTTAGCATCAATGTGCCTTCCTTTGGCGAGTGGGGCTTTGTACTCTCGACAAAGGACAAAGCCAGCCTGCTGAGCCAGCCGCTGCCGCCTGGGCTCAGCTACACCGATACCAAACTGCTCGACTACGCCCTGCGCCAGCGCCCCGCTAGCCTACCCCCAGCAGGCATCTCTACCCTACTGACACCGCGAATCATCGACGTCTATAACCGCGATATGGCGCAGTGGCGGTATCAATAAAGGGCACTTTGTGTGGAGCCTAATCTCTCCCTGATATCAATCTATAATCACAATCCATCATGTACGGATATATAGCCTAGCCAAAACTAACCCGTCAGAGCTACTACATTCCTCGCTTTACCCATCAACACCTACTAACTCTTCTATACTATTGGGATATTTTGCGTATGTTTGCTCTGCAGGCTGGTATATCGTATGATATATTCATGTATCATAAACGACCAGGCAAACAAGCCCACTATTATGACATCCAGTGGTACCGCCAAACCGGTGTGTTTTACCCTAAGCAACTATCATCAGAAACACCAGCAGTTGGTGTTTCTGCCAATACCTGGCGCGAGTACATGGATCTGATACGCAAAGCAGCTGCCGATCACCCTACCGATCACCCTGCCGATCACCCCGCCCATCGCTTCATCAGCCCCGAACTCATGACGACGGCAGACATGGATCTGCCTGAAATCCCAGACCAACGTGATGTGGTAGATGATCGCCTCGCCAAGCTAGAGGAACTCTCTACCTCTATGCCCACAGCGGAGCTTGTGGTAGGCACACCAGAGTACCACCCGGATGGAATTTACAACTCACTTGTTATTATCCAAAATGGTATACGCCGCGTGCTTGAGCGCAAACGCACGATTTTTAGCTCATCAGCCGAGCGAGGGATATTCACCGCAAGCAACACATTGCAGCAACGGTGTACTCGCACGTTATCTGCTGTGTGTGCCGATCTAGTGGGTTATGGCATGCAATACCCCCAATACCCCAAACTCCCCCAAGACACTCGTGCCATCCACGCCAGTTGCTGCTGGGCGACACCGCTCGAGGAGGGAGCTCACTACGCCGCAGCGCCAGATGAAAAACGCTACACCAGCACCATGACGCGCACGCTTGACTATCTCTTCGCGCACCCACAGCTGCAGCAGGTCATGGTCGTCGATCGCACCCCACCCAGCACAGCCATCCCACCACTCAACTGCGTGGCGCGGCGGAAGACGCATAATGGTATAATAGAGTCATGACACAATACGAAGGAACCAAACTCGCCGACTTTACACCTATAGACAAAGTTGACGCATTGCAGATTATTGACATTATCCCCGGCACTGGTACCGAGGTAGCAGCTGGCGCGACCATCACCGCGCACTATACTGGTGCACTATGCAAGAATGGCATCATCTTCCAGAGCAGCCACGACTTTGGTCAGCCCGTTACCTTCGGCCTCGACCAAGTCATCCGCGGCTGGACAGAAGGCGTGCCTGGCATGAAGGTTGGTGGCATGCGCCGGCTCATCATCCCAAGTGAGATGGCCTACGGCTCCGTCCGCGCCGCTGCTAACATCCCACCCAATAGCGATCTTGTATTTGACATTGAGCTAGTGGATATCAAATAACAGAGGTCAGTGCGCGATAAGAAGCTCACACTAGGTGAGCTTTTTGTTTTCTTTGTAGATTTGCCTAAGGCGTTCGTCACCACCTAGTCACTTATGATACTAAGCAAATAGCCACCCTTTCCAGGTGGCTATTTACAATGCAGCTGAGCTATAGTGTCATGCTACTTCTTGTCGCTGCTTTTGTCATCGACAACTTCGCCTTCGACGGGTTCGTCTTTGCCAGGCTTCTTGTCGGTAGCTTTCGCCTTAGCATCAACTTCTTCTTCGGCTTTTTTGTCCTCAGCTTGCTGTTGATAGAGCTTAGCCCCGATAGACATCGTCACGTCGCCCAGCGCCTTGGTGGCAGCCTCAAGCTCGTCTTTGTCTTCTGCATTCTTATGCTTCTCAGCTTCGGCAATGGCATCTTCCAGTGTCTTCTTGTCGTCGCTCGAGATCTTGTCCTTAAACTCATCGGGCATTTTCTTTGCCTGGTAGATGGCATTCTCGAGGTGGTTCTTGGCGTCGATTGCTTCACGCTTCTTCTTATCTTCGTCGGCGTGGAGCTCAGCTTCCTTCTGCGCCTTCTCGATGTCTTCCTTGCTCATGTTGCCAGAGTTTTGGATGGTGATCGACTGCTCTTTGCCTGTGCCTTTGTCCTTAGCGGTAACACTGAGGATACCATTGGCGTCAATATTAAAGGTCACTTCAATCTGTGGCACACCGCGTGGTGCTGGTGCAATACCGTCAAGCACGAAACGGCCCAGGCTCTTGTTGTCGTTGGCAAACTCGCGCTCGCCCTGCAAGACGTGGATCTCCACCTGTGGCTGGTTGTCTGCTGCAGTTGAGAACACTTCGCTCTTGCTGGTTGGCACAGTGGTGTTGCGCTCGATTAGCTTGGTCGACACGCCGCCCATTGTCTCAATACCGAGGCTTAGCGGTGTTACATCCAGCAGCAGCACGCTCTTGACGTCACCAGCCAGCACACCACCCTGAATGGCCGCACCTACGGCCACTACTTCGTCTGGGTTAACGCCTTGCATTGGGTCTTTGCCAAACAGTTTCTTCACCCGCTCGACCACTGCTGGCATGCGGGTCATACCGCCAACCATGACGATGTTGTTGATGTCAGACTTGCTCAGCTTGGCGTCTTTAAGTGCCTTCTCGACTGGCCCATCGAGGCGGTCAAGCAGATCCTTCACCAAGTCCTCAAGTTTGGCGCGCGTCAGGCTCATCTCAAAGTGCTTTGGCCCATCAGCATCAGCTGTGATGAATGGAATATTGACATCATACTCAGCAACAGTCGAGAGCTCCTTCTTTGCCTTCTCGGCTTCGTCCTTGAGGCGCTGCATGGCGGCGTTGTCTTTGCGCAGATCAATACCTTCTTTGGCCTTGAAGTCGTCGAGGAAGTAATTAACGATGGCGTTGTCGAAGTCCTCACCACCAAGGTGGGTGTCGCCATTGGTTGACTGCACCTGGAAAATATCACCGTTGATCTCCAGCACCGACACATCAAAAGTACCACCACCAAGGTCAAAGACAACGATATTCTCTTCTTTGCCCTTATCGAGACCATAAGCAAGAGCAGCCGCCGTTGGCTCATTGATGATACGCTCGACTTCTAGGCCAGCAATCTTACCCGCATCCTTGGTGGCTTGGCGCTGTGAGTCATCAAAGTAGGCTGGCACGGTAATAACCGCTTTCGTCACCTTTTCGCCCAAGAAGGCCTCGGCATCAGCCTTGATCTTGCTCAGAATCATGGCGCTTACTTCTTCTGGTGTATATTCTTTATCGCCTAGCTTGACGGCAACGGCATTGCCCTTTTTGACGATCTCGTATGGCATGATGTCGAGATCTTTCTGGACTTCTTTGTCGGTGAATTTGCGGCCAATCAAGCGCTTAACGCCATAGATTGTGTTCTTAGGGTTGGTCACGCGCTGGCGCTGCGCCACCTGCCCCACAAGGCGCTCACCTTTTTTGTTGATTGCTACCACTGATGGTGTGGTGCGGTTGCCTTCAGCATTCGCAATAACCTCTGGCTTGCCCGCAAGCAAGTATGCAAAGGCACTGTTGGTTGTACCGAGGTCGATGCCGATAGTTTTACCCATATGTTTCCTCCTAGTGCGCCTGCCCTGCCGGCAACGACGCAACGTTGTTAGTTTATTGTTTCGGTTATTAACATCTTGTTTATTCTAGCACTCTTTAGCAGCGAGTGCCAATAGGTTTAGTATAGCGAGCTAGCACTCGGCTGTCAAGAGTGCTAATAGATTTTACTCACCACTGGTAGATCTCATCACCCGCAGTAATTGCCGCCGCGAGCGTCTCAGCCCGCTGGAGACGCCAATACGCCATCACTGCATAGATAAGAACCGCCACACCACCGGTCAGCACCGCGTAGCCCACGCCGCGCACAACCCGTGTGTCACTCCCTTGGATAAATATCACATAGAGCGAAACTGCACCCACCAGTGGTGCTGCCGCTGCTGCAACCACCGCCCAGCGTGCCCGCACTACACGCTTACTAGCAAATGTCCGGGTATGCTGGCGCCGCGCCCACACTGCAGCAAGTGCCGCCACGAGTCCAGCACCAATTACCATAAACAAGTAGAGGTGATTCGTCGCTTGGTTGGCATTGTCTACTGTTGTATTAAGCACACCAACAGCTGAGTCATACTGACTTACCGCTGTTTCTACATCTGTCAAATAGACTGCTGCTGCCTGCGTATCTTTGCTGGCAAAGGCCTGTGGAGCACGCCCAAGAAGCGTCTTGACGGCTGAGGCTTTTTCCTTCACTGCTGCTGCGCGACGGCTATATTCATCGCCAAGTTGCGGAGAAAACGAGTGCTTCGCCACTGCTGCAAAGGCTGCCGCAGCCTGCTTGGCCCGTTCGTCGATGGAATCCTTCTTAGGTTGGGAGGCATAGAGTTCGCGCGTGAAGGCTTGATAGGCTGTGCTCGCTTGCTTAAGCACGGCAATGTCGGCTTGGTTAGCCAGTGGCGTTGCATAAGCCTGGGCACTGCCAACACCAAGTGTTGCTATAATGATGAGTGTTCCTGCAAGCAGCCAACGCCTCATCTCGCTCACTCCTACGGCTGCCGGCTGACCCGCACCATAGCATGGCGCAGGACGTGACCATCAAGCTTATAGCCGCGCTGCAGCTCTTCGCTAATAATTTCTTTGTCACCACCTTCATCATCCATCGAGACGGCTTCGTGGAGGTCTGGATCAAACTCGGTCGTGCCAAGCTCAACCACGATCGGCTCAAGCTTGAACTCTGCCATCAAGCCATCGAGCTTCTTCGACATCGCTACTACTCCACTCGCCCAGGTATCATTCTGAAGTTTCTTGGGGACGTTGGCGGTGGCTCGCTCGATCGTATCAATCACGGGTAGGAGCTTGCGAATTGTTTGCTGAGTACCCGCCGCCTTAGCTTGGGCCTTCTCTGCATCAACGCGCTTGCGATAATTCTCAAAGTCTGCTCTGGTGCGCTGCAAATCCTGCGTCAGCTCGCCAATCTGCTGCTCGAACTCGGCCGTATCTGGCGCTTTCTTGTGTTTTGTCATCGATATCATTCCTCCTGCCTAGTGGTGTTGCC
The DNA here is from genome assembly GCA_963522905.1 of uncultured Candidatus Saccharibacteria bacterium. Taxonomy (GTDB): domain Bacteria; phylum Patescibacteriota; class Saccharimonadia; order Saccharimonadales; family Saccharimonadaceae; genus Saccharimonas. The sequence continues at coordinate 143,522 of CAUQYS010000002.1, forward strand.
TGTGGTACTGAGCAGACTGCTCAGTTGTCATTATCCTTCATAGTATAGCATGGCTGCAGCGCAAATAGCAGTGGTCGTGCCATCATAATATCTCCTCCAGCATCACCCCAGTGCGCTTGACCAGCTCGATGGTGCGGCGGTAGTGCTGGCGCATGGGGCCAATCACACCAATGTAGCTGCGGTCGCTATAGGGCGAGCGAAATTTGCTAATGATGAGCGTTGCGTCGCTGCTCTTACCAATGGGGTTCTCGCTACCAATATAGACATTAAGTGGCTCATTGGGCCGGGCTTCGCGCAGCCACGGCTCGATATTGTCAATCAAATGCGCCACTGATTGAACATGCTTGCCTTCAAGAAATTCAGGCTGACTAAAGAGCCGGCTAATACCATTCATATAGAGCTCACTGCCGATGGTAGCAAAGCCCAGGTTACCCGTGAGCTCGACGAGGCTATCTACCGCACTGCGAATGGCTCGATCGGCTGCATCGAGATGTGAGTTAACGTGCGCTTCAATAGCTTTAGTACTACGGTCAATCCCACTGGGGAGCTCACTCATCTGGGCGTTGGTGATGCCATTGACGTAGAAGCGGTAGCCCTTGCTGGTGGGGATACGCCCAGCACTGGTGTGCGGTGCCTTGACGAAGCCCATCTCCTCGAGCTTGGCCATCTCGCTACGGATGGTTGCACTAGATACCCCAAATAGCTTTGCCAGCGTCACGCTCCCCACAGGGGCAGCGATCTCGGCGTATTGCTCAATGATAGCAGAAAGAATCGCTTGTTGCCGTTCTGTCATGATCGCATTATAGCGCAGAGTTGGCACTCTCGTCAATAGAGTGCTAATGAGCTAGTGGAAGATGTAGTCTATTCCTTGCTGCTGAGCCTCGTCTGTTAGTGAGACGCGTCACAGCGATCTATCCTTCCGTTCCTTGGTCGTCGAGATCATGCCGCTTGATTATTGCACTCTCGATCATTTCACGGTGCGGGGATGATGACAACATACATGCGGTAGTTGCTACCTCTGTCACTCTGCCATTTCTTTTCACTATTTTGCCTATCAAGACTGGCACTCCTTACACTGAGTAATTAGCTGGCTCAGTTCATTTCTTGCCTGCAGATTCTGCTGCTTGAGCCGATCCATAGCACGCACGATAGCCTTGCCCAGGTCGGGGTCACCATCTGCAATGTCAAAGCAATTTTTCCAGAGCTCACTATACGTCCAAGCCGTCATCGCTATCCTGCGGCGCAGCTCGGCTGCTCGCGGGCAGCCATAGCACTGCTTGGGGATATAAGAAGCTGCAGATATATCTGGCTCATCAAGCCCCTCCACAATGCCATAAAATTCTCGTTCTTTATCTGATGTCATCAGTGTTTTGTATATTCCTCTGTCGTTATTGATTGGCGTAAATAGACTGCTATTGGTCGGAGGTGCCTGATTCGGATAAGTCCTGCTCATCTCCGCCAGTACGATGGACTATCGCTACTTCGTTACTCTCGTTACTCTCTCTGTCAGACATAGTGGGTGAGCCGCACACCTTTGCAACTGTTCTTCCATCTAGACTTATGCATTTTATAATTCCAGGGCAGCCTGCTGTTTGCCTTTCTATGCCTGGCAGCAGCTGATTGAGTGCAGCACCCCCTATAGCAAGCTTCATCTCTACGATTTTTCTATACTCAGCTCGTGCTTCTTCTAGCCGCTCTGGGTCTTCTAGGATCTGCTTTATCTCATCCTCAGACATGCCTTGCACTCGTAGCCATGTTGTAATATTGTCTGCCGTCTCCAGCGCTGTACGCTCCAGCGCTTTCTTCTGCTCCCATGCCGTTTTGAGCGCCTCTATTGCCCCTGCCAGCAGTGGGCACTTTCGACATTTCTCAGGAATATCACTATCAAGATCAGGGGCAGCCCTCAGCCAATCAACAATATCATTAAACTGATCATCAAGCTGCTCTGTCACAATATCAGGTAGTGTAGCGATTTTTTGCCCTGTTGTCAATCTGAGTAAAATTTGAGCTATTAAAGCTTTGGCAAGCTCTTACATCTCTCATTGTCATCACTTGCCCCAGAACATTGGTGTAGATGAATATTTTTCGTGAGTATTCAAATACTAGCTCTGAGGCCAGAATTAATTATTATAATCGATGGTAGCTCTATCAGAAGATGGAGTAGTCTATCTCCATTCACCCGCATCAGAGTAGAAACAGTGCAATAGTACCAGGTATAACCTACAAATCTGCGGCCATTACTTCCCACTGCGTGCCCGCGTAAAGCGCCGGGCGGCATCGGTGGAGAACATGAGTACGATGACGATGTTGACACCAATGAAGAGCAGTGTGCCAGCGGCCGACCACGTGACCCTGCCAATGGTCAGCCCAAATGAACTAATCACCGCTGCAAGGCTAGCAATGCTCATTAGCAAAATCCGCGAGCGATCGCTGCCGCGGAAGGTCAGCCCCGCAAGAAAAATTACGATGCCAATCCACGTCGTGGACACAATGGCCGAGATAGTCGCCACGATATGCGTCGCGCTCTCAATACTCTGCAGCGGCAGACCACTCTCGTGAAAAATCCGCACCACCTCCATGCGCAAGTGGCTAAAGTTGAGAATCTCGAAGAAGGTGCTCATCGTGGCTACAGCAATCGCCAGGCCAATCATAATAATCCCAAGGGCGATCTGTGGTGGGCGGCGGCTCAAAAATTGCGACATGAGGGTAGCGTGTTCATCAGGCATAGTCTCATGCGTTGTTGCGTCGAGAATCAGATCGGAAGGCACGTCCTCGTCTTCGCTTGCTTTGGCGCGGACACGGCCAAGCTCGATAACGGGCAGGTCGCCATCGGTAATAATGTTGTCTCCACCCCCATTGCGTGAGTGGTAGCCCGTCGAGAAATCCTCCAGCACCGTGAGCTCAATCGAACGAAGGGCGCGCGTAACCGTTTTGACGACATAGTCACGCTCGATGTCGGTGTTCTCGTCAATCTTGTGCGTCACTTGCAACGTAAAGATTGATAGCCCCACACTCTTGTCGTACGTACCAGCCGCCAGCCAGTCCACCTGATGCCCACCGGGCAACAACCACCCCTGGGGGCAGCGCCAAAAGCGCACGTGGTGGCGCTTGCCTGGGTTGCCATCGATCTCCTGCTGGTAAGCAAAGTCCTGCTGCCGGCCAAACAGTACTAGAGGTGAGACTGGTGCATTAGGATAGCTGCGGCGGGTCAGTGTGGCGAGGATAATCCGCCACGACGAGCGCACCGTCACGTCATCAGCCAGCGCCCAGCCGGCGGCCGTCATGGCACGGTGGAGCTGGGCCTCGCTACCGCGAAAGGCGAGGTTAACCGGATCTCCGAGGAGGCCATCTGTGGTGCGTGTTCGGCCAATGAAATAATTGGGCACATAAATACTACTTAAGATACGGTGCAAGCGCGGCAATGCAAAATATGCCGTGATCACCCACACCACAGCAAAAAACCCTACCAGCCACCAGCCACCAGTGTGCCAGCCCTCGCGCCACACCAACCAAACAAACCAAAATGACGCCACCCCCGCAAAAATAAAGAACCCTTGATCGACCAACGCCGTGGGCGACCACACTGGTCGACGCAGCGCTAGAGATGAGCGCTGCTTATGCTCGGCATCACCTGGCTCAGCGGCAGTATGCGTGGCTGGCTTACTCATACATGCTCCGGGTGCTCGCGCAAGAGGCTATCGAGCAAGTCTCGCGCCGCCAAGCGAGCTTCGTCGTCCTTGCGATTATACACATCTGGCTTGGAGGCGATCGCTCGCACAATGCGCGCCGTCTCGTCGATATCATCGTTAATGACGAAGTGGTAGTATGGGACTTCGAGTGCGTGAGTGATTTCGCGGATTGCACTGGTATAGCGCTTGGGCCACTCACGATCAAACTCCGCCTGCGAGGTATAGCGCACACTGAGGCGCCGCTGCCATTCTTGAAAGTTCGGCGGCAAGAGAAATATCGCAACCACACCTGGAGAAAGCTTCTTATACTCATCAACACCCTGCACATCAATATCCGTCACTGCAATCTTACCTGCATCGCGAATATCCTGAATCTGCCTGACGCCTGTACCATAGAGTGTTCCATGGACAAACTTTGCCTCTACAAAGGCACGGCTTTGCAACAACTCTGCGGCAGTTGCTTCATCGATATAGTGATAGTCGACTCCCTTTTGCTCCCATACACCCTTGTTCTGGCGAGGCTGACGGGTGGTGTACGAGACGATATCGGCAAACTCGGTGCTCGCGAGCAACCGCTGCTTAGTCGTATCCTTGCCGGCCCCAGAGATACCAACGAGCAACACTATCCTTGTGTCACACACAAGCTGGCGCACTGCCTCAGTTGGCTGATACTGTTCGATAAGTGATTGAAGATTCGTCATAGTCATATCATATTTATGATAGCACATCATAGAGAGTGGCTTCTCACCCGTGGCGTAAGAAGCTAGCTAGCTATTCTTGATACTGTCTAGATCTATCTGAAAGTAGTCTTCCAGGAACTCTTGAGAGTACCGATCGATATCTGTCATATATCCTCCGATACGCACACAATCAGGCATTCCCATATAATCTGGTTTCGTTACAGCGTGATATTGCCTGTGCGCAATAATCAATGCTGGTTGGAGCTGCTGCTCAGGTCGAAACCCATGATGAATCGCTGCTGCAATCTCCTCTTCTCTACCGCGCGTTTGGTATGTCCACAGGCCACGGGCAATTGACTGCGCTGTGCGTCGTGCATCCGCATAGTGACGAGTAAAATGCACTGGCATGCCATCAAGAGTAAGCATATCGTTGCCATTGCTCAGTTCTAGCGCAAGCCGCGCTAAGCTCACCGCTCTCCAATACCGATAATCGCTCTCTCTCTCTGCAGGTGGCACATTGTCATACACTGGTGCTCTGTCTATATCGGCCACCAATCGATCATAATGTATCTGCACTTACACACAACCCCTGTTAGTTGTTAATCTCGCTTAAGCATTACGGTAAAGGCTTCGCTGGGAATATCGACCTTGCCAAAGCGTTTCATGCGCTTCTTGCCGCGAGCTTGCTTGGCAAGGAGTTTCTTTTTGCGGCTCACATCACCACCGTAGAGATAGCCCGTCACATCTTTGCGGTAGGCACCAATATTTTCGCGGGCAATAAACTTCCCACCAATCGCCGCCTGCAGTGCCACCTCAAAGCTCTGGCGCGGCACAACATCCTTGAGCTTCTTTACCACCTCGCGCCCCAGCCGTTGCGACTCTGAGCGGTGGCACATCACACTCAGCGCATCGACCATCTCACCTGCCACGTAGAAATCCACGCGCACCAAATCCTCTGCTTGGTAGCCCCGTAGTTCATAATTAAACGACCCATAGCCACTAGTGACCGACTTGAGTTGGTCATAAAAATCCGTCAGGAGATTTGCCAGTGGTGCCGCAAAGGAGATGAGGGCACGCTCGTCGATGTAACTGAGGTTCTTTTGCCGCCCACGCTTGCTAACGATGAGCTGGATCACCGCGCCGATGTAATCTTGGGGTACGACGATCTCACCATCAATCCACGGCTCGCGAATCTCCTTGATCTGGGCTGGGTCGGGCAATTCGCTGGCAGACTTGATATCTAACTCATCGCCATTGGTCAAACTCACTTGGTAGTCGGTGCTCGGATTGGTGACGATCAGATCTAGATTGTACTCGCGCTCGAGCCGCTCGCGAATGATATCCATATGCAAGAGGCCAAGGAAGCCAATCCGCACGCCATAACCCAACACCGGCGAGTTCTCTGGCTCGAACTGCAGCGCACTATCACTCAGGCTCAGCTTCTCAATCGCCTCCTTGAGGTCATTGTAATCTTCGTTGCTCACCGGGAAAAACCCCGCATAGACGAAGGGCTTGACCTCTTTGTAGCCAGGGAGGGGCTGGACGGTTATCGCTGTCATGTTTGATATTATAGCAAGTTTTGCGACAGAGGAGAATTACCCTTCTTGCGAGAAATCCTTATGCTCTGCAGATGGATTAAGATACTCTTCGCGGTAGTGCTGAATCTGCGAGAACTGCTCGGGCGAGAGACAAAACATTGGCCTATAGCCATCAATCGCTCTATACTTCCCCATCGCAATTCCAAGCTTTTTTGCAGTATACTGCACACTATACATTCAGCCGCTTCTTAAGTTGTATGACCGTCAGGATTGCTTCGTCACCTTGTGAGTGAGGACGAGAGCATTAGTGAAGGAGATGGCTTTTACTTGAGACATCATATGTGTTGAAGAATGTTTCATCGCGAGGTACCGAGACTTTCGGTAATGACGGCTGCTGAGCACGAATATAGCCATAAAGCGTTGGCCTATTTGTCGTTGATCCGCCACTATGATCATCAATAACAATGGCAGGTTTTGCGCCAGCTGCTTCGGCTGTCTTTGATACGTAATCTACAATAGCATTATAAAACTCACCAACGTCTATTTTGTGAATATAGTTTTCTGTTGGGTTGAGCCCACGCACCAATAGCACATTATCTCCCGTTTGGCTATCGTGCGTTTCGATAAGCATTGCTGCACCAACAATCCGCTCATTCTTCTTACCAGGTCGCGCTTTAATCATAAGAGAAGTAAAGTTCGGAAAATCTTCTGCTAATGAATCGTATTTATCAGCCCAGCATGCATCGGCAATTTGCCCCGACATTTCCATTAAGATACCTCTTGTTGGTACAAATTGTAGGCTTGTTGTGCCACTTCGCTCTGCTCTCTGTTGATGTAGGTTCATCGCCTCCTCAAGCGCACGAGTACTATTCATTTGCTTAAACTTATTCGCTTGCTTCTTATCGCTAAAATACTGCCCATAAACTTCCTGATTGACAATATGTTCTATAAACTCGCGCATACTTGCCAGTGACTCAATTGATGGCTGAACGCTCAAACCGGCCATCTCACGACGTTGATTTGGCTGTTTGCGCATCGCCCAGGCGTAAACCAGTCGACGCATCGACTGATGCAAGCTCTTATACGGTTGTAACTCTTGAAACCCACGGGTAAAGTCAGCCGGGGAATCCATTACAAAGCGGGTAGTATCAGCAAAATCTCCTTGTTGAACTTGCTCGACATACTTCTGGAGAGCATCCTTGCGACGCTTAAGATTACTAACCTTGATATTTGCTTTTGGATCGTTATTGTCAGTAGTATCAATACGATATTGTAAATCTTCTAGTTCAACAGAAATATCAGCGCGCAACTCATCGATTGCTTGACGCATACCGCCACCTTGAGGACTCGTTAGCGCGCGAGCATGCATAATATCATTTCGTAATACATCATAGCGTTCAATAACATCTGGGGTCCAGCCTATACGTTCTTTCTTACCAGCAACAGTTGCTATGCTGTAAACATCACTTGGCCGATAGAATTCCTTCATGGCAGCAATGCGACCGTCTTCGGCTGCTTGGTTATGATAACGAATTTTTTCCTGTAACCCTGCATCACTATTGCCGCCCCAACGAGAACCTTTGTAGCCCGTTAATGTCATGAGAACATCACGCAAAACTGGCGATTCCTCAAGCTGTTTTGTATAGACCTCATCAAGCTCTGCCGCCTGAAAAGCTTGTCGAAATGCCTCTATCGCACTCCGTAACTCAGTAATACCAGCCTCTCCTGCTGATGTAACACCAAGCTGACGTACTGTATCCGGGACATTGCCGTCAAGCATCTCTTGAAGTAGTTTCACCCGTGAAACTGTTGCTGAGCCAAAGAATTCTTCTGCTCGCACCATAGAATCAGGACGCTTGTCTCCCATAAGTTCGCCACACCGAGCAAACGTCTCATCAGAAACGTCTGATTCGAGAAGTACTTCATAGCGATCAGTCAATCCGGCAGCAAATCTCTGTTGATCAACAGCCATGCTATCAAGCATTGTAAAGACCATATCAGCTGAACCATGGTCAATAAGTGCAAGCAAGACGGTTGTGCGATCAACACTAGGGTTGTTCTTTATAATACGCTCAAGATCATCCTCATTTAGCCCTTTATGCCGAGCTATATAACTTACCACTTTTGTAATATCAATACTGTTCCATCTATCTTCCCGCGGGCTATTTATTGCCATAAGTACATCATCAACATCGCCATAATCTATCATATGACACAGCACATTATCTACATCAGTAATCTGCACCTCTTCCCTACGTAAAGCTAAGCCTCCCTCCCCTGCTTCAACCATTCGGTGTGCTAATTCATCGTTTAATTCTGTAAAAGTTTTCCAGGCCAACCTGAGACACCCATTTGTGACCTGCTTGTGTCATGCGCTTTGTGATATCATCATAATCAATGCCGGGGAATTGCTTGAGCCGAAAAGGCACTGCAATTGAACCAATATCACATATCTGCTGCGCAATAGTGGGGTCGAGTTGACCAAAGTACTTAAGGCCAACCAACAGCGTCACCTCATCTCCAGAGTCAAGCATTTTTTGTGCATCCTCCGTAGTCAAGTCAAGATGCGCAGTCGGCTTAGAATAATCTCGACAGCTGATATAATCCCGAATCTCCTCAACTGTATGGCTCTTTTGTGCAGATAGCTCAGTCGCGTCAATGCTACATTTTGCTAACGCCGCCGCAATTGGAGGTGGGTCTTTCTGCTTATTATCTTCCTTGTTTGTATCGGCAGGCATATTTGATTCGTGCAATAGATTGCGTTTTCTTACTGTCTCTCCATTTGGCATGTGACAATAATAGGATAATTGTAAACCAATGTCAATCAGCTGTATATGAACCATCCTTATTGCTCTATAGGCACAGCACTTACCTTAGCGATTGACGAAGTTTATCTGAGACGCTCCGCACAAAAGCCGCCTTACCCGCCGTATACGCCTCTCTGTTGTGTCGATACTGCTGTGCCAGCTCATGTTTGAGTTTGGTATACTTCTCACGCAAGACGCAGCTACTCCGCAAGCGATCACGAAAGATAATCTTTGGCGATGGCATCGTCTCTACCTGCTCGACATGGAGATGGTACTTCTGGCGTAGCGGATCATCCACGTCGTATCCTTTGCCAAACTCCATTGTCAGTTCCGTCTCAGCATTAGTCATATTTTCGTAGCCAAGCGGGCGAAGCTGCTCTATCAGCCGTTGCTTCGTTCTACTATCAAGCTTGCTTACAATGAGTAGGCTATCTATGATTGGTTTGGCTGCCAACCCCGGCACCGCTGTGCTACCAATATGCTCGATGGCACGCACCTCATCACCTAGCGCACCACTTACCCGCGCTGCCTCAGCCATGAATAACTGTGGCCATCGTTCATCATATGGTACCACCTCTATAGGAAAGAGCTGTCCAATTTCTTCTGGTGTCATGGTGTCGAATGTGCTCATCGTGGTTACTTCTCTATACAAATATGCTCTCCTTCATGCAGTCGCACTGTTGGCACAGCAGGAAACGCCGCTGCAAGCGCATCGGCATCTGCAACAGTACGCCGCTCCGCAGGATTATCGGCATTATAGTGGACAACAACATTCATTGGTAAGATGGCCGAACCAGTATCAATCCCTTGATGACTCAAAAAATGCTGTGCAAGATAGTTCGCTCCAGCCGATGAGCCAATATAAACTTTGCCACGCAGTAGTCGTTCTACCTCTGAGAAGTCATGAAGTTCTTGCAAAAGTCGGGCTGTCCTACCACCGTGAACGTAGATAATATGAGCGCGTCGAACTTGCTCAACAAAATGGCTTTTGCTTGCCAATTCTCGTTTCGCTACAGGAAAATATTGATTATACCAGCCCGCCCAATCATCAAACTTCTGTCGCCATTCTTCATGCGGGCTAGCAAAGAACACATCAAGAATCCTAAGCTCATCTTTTCGTCCTGCAAAGAAATCTTGCAAATAGCTACCAAAGTTACCCACCCAACGCTCTGCGCCACCACAGAGGATATATGTCGTAAGGGTCCTTTCCTGCGTCATACCGATCCTCTGTTAGGCAGAGTATTACTGCTCCTCTATCATCTGCACCACACCCGTCTCGTTATACTTCTGGTAAGCAGTGAGAATTTGGCGTGTGGCGTCATTCGTATTGAGCTGCAATGCTTCGTCTAGCGAGAACCACTGGCCTGTCGCTACTTCCTCAGTATCAGTGTGCGGTGCCTCGCTTTGCCATTGCTTGAGGCAGAACACTACGGTAAAGGCTTGTGTGTCACCATCAGGATAATGATACACCCGCCCTGGGCCAGACTGCGTTGCAAAGAGCTCAAGGTCGCTGGCGTGCGCAGTGATTCCTGCTTCTTCATGCAGCTCATGTAGTGCCGCGCTGGCATAACTATCGCCCTCCTCGACGTGTCCACCTACTGTACTCCATCGATCAAAGGCTTTAGCGTAGATGAGCTTGACGCGCCCTGCTTCATCAACAGGCAAGACATCAACAGTTGTCGTGAGTAATTTCTTATCCCCAACCTTCTGGCGCAACTGCCACACATACGAGCCAACGTACCCCATATTCACACTCCCTTCTCTGCCGCCAGCAGATGATCAATGGCACTTTCTATTATGATTTTAGCATATTCGTTGAGGATGAGGCGGCGGCCACGGTCGGTTGCTACCCATGTGTCCGCTCTCAAGGCTGGGCTTGGCTCGGGGCTTGCGGTAAAGATCTCTACTGGCCACGGCGCAAACTTATACATATTCATCTCTGCACGGCGAACATTAAATTTGCTCGTCACCAGTGTAATGCGCTGTGGACGCCACAGCATCGCTTCCCAGCAGTCAATACTGCGCTTTACATTGTCTGGGATGGATATTGATTGATCTTCGATGATGATATCTCTTGCCGGGACACCATGAGCTAGAGCATACTCCGCCATGCGCCAAGCTTCGGCTACAGGGGTATCTTTGCCGTAGGCAACTGCCCAGCGCGGTGAGGCACCAGCAATCGTTATTTTGGGAGCAATACCAGCATGATACAATTCCACTGCAGTGGCAATTCGCCGATTCTCTGCCGAGCCAAACACCAGTATGGCATCTGACGGCCCTGGAGGGTTACCCTTCGCGAGTACCTCGTAGAGTGTGGCAGCTTCGCTATGATGAGCATGTTGAGCCAGGTAATCAGCAAATTGCACTGTAAACCGATGAAACTTCGATATAGTATCATCAAAATCGTACATTGTATAATGATCAAAAACAGCTGTATCGATACCGGCGTGATGTGCAATCCGTTTCAGCTCCGCAAACAACCACGGCCGTGCGTCAAGATAATCCTGGTGCCGAGCTAACCGTGGCGATTCTTGGCGCATCATTGTGCGCAGTTCACTGGCCGATGGCAATTCTACACTACTCGTCCGCACGAGAATCTCCTGCTTGCTGGAGGGTACTGGCGAGCAAAGCCCAGGCAGCGAGCATGGCGTAGTTGGTAATCTTGCCAGCAGCGATCATCTGAGCCACCTGGTCAATCGGTAGCCACTCCGAAATGATTTGCTCGGTGTCATCTGGCTGGTGCTGGTGGTTTGTCCCAGCATATTCGCCGTAAACTACATGGAGCTTCGCACTGGTGCGACAATTGTCGGCATAGAGCCAACCACACGCTCGCACACCTGTCATGGCAATGCCCGACTCCTCAGCCAGCTCTCGCTGCGCCGCCGCACACACATCCTCGCCCGCTTCGATTTTCCCGCCCGGGAACTGATACAACACCTCATCTACCGGATACGAATACTCTTGCTGCACCAAAATACTATTACCTCGGCGACACACTACGATTACCCCACCATGCCCATGGTAAGGATAATGGATATATTGGATCGTCTTTCCATTTGGCAGCTCTATTGTATCTTCTGCGACGGTAAGCCGAGGGTGCTCGAAGAGCGTCCGCGACGACAGCATGCGCCATTTTTGCAGCTGGTGTGATGACATTGTTGGTAAGATATGGATAATAGCTTTACCTATTTGACCCTTTCTTAATGAAATTTATTTTCTTAACCCTAGAAATACGACGACGAGACAACACTGTAATCAGCCACAAACAGCCACTACATAAAACAAATCCAATTGTCGCAGGAGCAATCACCGCGAGACCAGCTTCACCAGAAAAAGTTATGCTCCATAACAATTTACCGGCAGCCATGAACGCCATGACTACCACACCTAGCCAGATATTTCGCCACCATAATGCCGCTGCTAAAGCACTAAAGGATAATGGTATAAGCAATGTGAGGAAAATCTTACGTAACGTCCATTCACCCTGTAGATACTGCTGCTCAACTTGCAAAAACTGTTGCACCTGTGAATTCGTTTCATCGGGCGGGGCAAACCATCCCATACTAGTCAAGGTCAAGAATATCACCATCATTATCCCCGCCCAGCTCCGCCGATAGGCAAACCAACAAAACGGTATCAAGAACAACGGGCGGATGTACCAACTAAGCTGGTTGTGGTGCCGCTGCCACAGCCAATCCCAAAAACTCGGAACAGTAAATGCCACGGCGATGAATAGTATAATTAGGCCAGCAAACAAGATGGCGATGAATGTGTCGTACTTTTTTATCGCAGCCATCATACAGTAAACTATAGCACATGTTATAACTACTCAAAGTATTTCTTCAGCGTCACCGTATCGCCCACCCGCGCCTCACGCGTGGTTTTCAGGTTGGTGACGATGTAGCCGATTTCGCCGGTGCCAAGCAGTGGGTCGGGCTGCATAGTTGGGCTCAGGTGCCCTACCTCCAGGGCGAGACCGCGGGCTCCGGTAGCCATCATGGTGATGTCCGCACCTTTCGGTATCGTGCCATCTACCACTCGCACGTAGAGGATAACCCCCCGGTAGTCGTCATAGTAGCTATCAAAGATCAGGGCGCGCGTTGGTATGGCTGGCCTATCACCACCCTGCGCGGCCATGTGCTCAGCCTGCACCGCTAGTGGTGACACTGGCGCTGGGATACGCTCGACGATAGCCCGCAGCACCTGCGGTACATTCTGGCCAGTCTTGGCCGAAATATGAATAATATCGCTCTCATCGCAGCCGAGTAGATTAATCACCTGCTTGGAAACGCGCGGTACATCGGCTGCTGGCAGGTCAACTTTGTTGAGCACCGGAATGATCGTGAGGTCCTGCTCCATCGCGAGATACACATTGGCGAGCGTCTGCGCCTGGATCCCCTGGCTGGCATCCACCACCAGCACCGCACCTTCGCAGGCCTGCAAGCTACGCGATACTTCGTAGCTGAAGTCAACATGGCCGGGGGTATCGATCAGGTTGAGGTCGTAGGTGCCAGGCTGGGGTGCGGTATTATCGCTTTGGTTTCTTTGGCTTAGTTTCGATGCTGACCCACTCGTTGTCTGCGCACTGGTAGGGTTTGTATTGTCCGCACTATACTCATACTTCATCCGCACTGGGGCTAGCTTGATCGTAATTCCTTTCTCGCGCTCCAGATCCATACTATCCAGCAATTGCTGCTTCATATCCCGCTTGGTAACGGTACCTGTCAGCTCCATCATACGGTCAGCCAGGGTGCTTTTGCCGTGGTCGATATGGGCGATGATGCAGAAATTACGGATATGTTCCATACGCTAGCGTTTCCAGTTCCAGCCAAGGTTAATCCGTCCAAAGAAGATCTGCCGCAGCCGATTAAGCACTGGCTCGGCCTCTTTAAGCCTTAGTCGCTTACTAAACCATATATAAACTGCAAAGCTCACAACTGTGATCATAATAAATTTCGGGAAAGCAAGGAAGAAACTCTTGTCGTTTGTGCCAAAGGGGATCATTACCACGCTCAGGTAGGCGGCTAAACCAGTTGGCACCGCAGCAATGACCATCTTGTAGATGCTATTAACAAAGCTGCGATCAAACAGCCTCGGCATGCGCCGCCCCATGAAGAAGAAGAGGACAATCACCTCCACCACGGCAGTAATAGACTGCGCCCAAGCTAGGCCATAGCCTGGGTTTTGGTTCTTCGACCAGAGATTTACTAAGATAATCGCCAGGATAATGTTAAACCCAATCGCAAAGAACGAGATATAAAGCGGGGTCTTGGTATCTTGCTGCGCATAGAAGCTACGTGCTGCAATATGATAAATCGTGCGGAAGAATATCGTCAAAACCAGCACCCCAAGAAAACCAGATATCACCGGGTCACCCCCGTTATGGATAAAGCTCACCACATAGCCCCGTGCAAAGTAGGTAATGACCGCCACTGGCAACGCGAGCCAAATAATCACCCGGATCATCACCTGCAACTCCTTGCGAAAGAGATCCTCGCGCCCTGCCCCGAGGTGCTCCGTCATTTGCGGAAAGGCTGCGTTGCTAATTGCTACACCAATCAAGTTCACTGGCATCAACGACAGTGCCGAAGCCTGTTGGTAGGCCCGCACTGTCCCATCAGCCATACGCGAGGCGAGGTTTGTCTCCACAAGGCCATTGAGGTAGTCAATCCCTTGGTCGAGCGAGCGCGTCCGCAGCAAGCGCAGCACCTGGCGAAAGCTCTTGTTTTTGCGCTTGATCATAAAGCGATAGTCGAAATCCAAACCCAGCAGGCCGATCGAGCTCACAATCAACTGCAGCACTGAGCCTAGCACCACACCCAGTGCCACACCCATAATGCCACCCTCAAACACTTGCCAGCCAAAGATATTGATACCATTCGTAAAGAAGGTCGCACCGATGATGATGCCAATATTGTAGATTGTTGGCGCCAGCGCATAGAAGGTAAAGCGCCCAATCGCCTGCTGCATGCTCGCAATGACGGTAGAGATAGAGAAGAGGAATGGATTGACCGCAATCACGCGCATCATACTCACTGCCAGGCTTCGCCCCGACTCGCTGAGCCCCGGCCCCACCACGACATTCACCAGCGGCTCAGCAAAGATCATAATCAAAATACTCGCCGCTAAGGTGGTGAGTGCCAAGAAATTGATCAAACTCGAGCTCAAATCCCACGCCGACTGCTTGTTGCCCGATGCCAAGCGCTGGTTGAACACTGGTATAAAGGATACACTCAATGCCCCAGACACCAGCACAAAGAACATGAAGTCGGGGATAGTAAAGGCTACGGTATAGGCATCAGCACCCACTTTGTAGGTGTCGTAGTACATACCATTAATAAGTCGCTCACGATACATCCCTAAAACGCTCGATAGTAACGTTGAGCCTGCTAGTAGGGCAGCAGCATTCTTGATGTTTAGTTTGCTATTTGCTTTGGCGACGACTGAGCGGACACGCCGACGATTTGCTCCATGTGCCACTGGTACCTCCCTGCTCCTAATGGAGCTTGGCCTCCGTTGGCAAAGTGGCATCTGCCATCGCAGCCTTAGCTTCGTCTTCTTCTAGTGTTTCGTGAACAAGCAGCTCATCTTTGAGTTTCTCAAGCGCTGGACGGTTGTGCGAGAGGACAATCTCAGCACGGCGAGAAGCCTCTTTGATAAGCGCCTCTACCTCGTGGTCAATCGCCTCAGCAGTCGCATCGCTATATGGCCGCTCGTGAGTGATCTTGTCAAACACCATACCACCGTTATCTTCATGGAAGACTTGGTCGCGGAGCTTTGCACCCATGCCCTGCTCAATCACCATATCACGGGCAATCTCCGTCGCTTTGCGTAGATCACTGCCTGCCCCGGTCGTAATACCATCATCGCCATAGATCAGCTTCTCGGCAATCCGCCCACCCATCGCCCGGGCCAGAATATCCTTAAACTCGTATACATTGGTGTAGCTTTTGTCTTCTGGAGGTAAGAACCATGTCACGCCGCCCGTACCACCACGCGGGATGATGGTTACCTTATGCACTGGATCGCTATCAGGCAAGACATGCCCCACAATAGCGTGACCTGCCTCGTGGTACGCCGTAAGCTCTTTTTCGTGGTCGGTCATTACCTTGGCTTTGCGCTCGGGGCCAATTGCCACCTTCTCAAAGGCCTCGGTCAGATCTTGGTTGGTGATCGTTTTCTTGCCGCGGCGCGCTGCAATAATTGCTGCTTCGTTGGCCATGTTCGCGAGGTCGGCACCACTGCTACCGGCTGTCTTGGCAGCAAGTTTGTCGAGGTCGACCGACGCATCGGTTGGTTTGTTCTTGAAGTGCACCTTGAGGATCGCCTCACGGTCTTTGCGCTCGGGTAGGCTAATCGTCGTATGGCGGTCAAAACGGCCTGGGCGCAACAGTGCTGGGTCGAGCACATCAGCCCGGTTGGTTGCCGCTAGGATAATCACGTTTGTATCAGCCTCAAAGCCGTCCATCTCTACCAAAATCTGGTTCAGTGTCTGCTCGCGCTCGTCATGACCGCCGCCCATGCCAGAACCACGTTTACGTCCCACGGCGTCAATCTCATCAATGAATATAATGGCTGGCGCATTCTTCTTAGCCTTAGCAAAGAGGTCGCGTACCCGGCTTGCCCCCACACCAACAAACATCTCCACAAACTCTGAGCCACTAATGGAAAAGAACGGTACGTTAGCCTCGCCTGCAACCGCTCGCGCCAACATCGTTTTACCAGTACCAGGGTTACCAACAAGGAGAATCCCTTTAGGAATCTTAGCACCGAGGCTCTGATACTTCTTGGGATGCTTAAGGAAATCCACCACCTCTTGCAAATCCTGCTTGGCGTTTTCATTACCAGCAATATCATCAAATACTACCCGCTCTTTATCAAGGCCATATAGCTTGGCCTTGCTCTTGCCAAAGCCCATCGCTTGGCTGTTCTGCCCCTGGGCTTGGCGCATCATAAACATAAAGAGAACACCAAACAATACGACCGACAGGACAATTGGTGCGAGATTCCAAAACAATAAGCCCGTCTGTGACTCATTTTGCACCTTTACCTCTGTTTTGTCGTGCTTGAGTCCTTGGGTATAGATAGTGCCATTCTCTTTGAGGCTGCGCTCGGTCGGCTTGGACTGGCCTTTAGGCGTAACAGTCAGCTCATTGCCTTGGATCTCGATCTTGGCAATTTTGCCATTATTTGCTCGGTTCACCACGTCCGAGAGCGGCACCTCCTTGAGGTTGGCCTGCGGCGAATTAATCGCCCAAAATGCCAGCACACCCAGTACCACAATCGCCCAAAACAGCCCTAGACGCAGGGCATTGGTCGCTTTCGACGGTTTTTTATTCATCAGGGAACTCACTCCTTTCGTTCGCTTGCATTCTCACACAGTAATCTGATCTATTGTACCACTTCTACAGTGAATTGCCGAGGGCCAAACTGCAAATACACTCCATCGCCCACCACATGGCGGCTACCTGGACGAGCAGTCTTGATGGCTAGCACCGCACGCTCAAGCCGCGGACGGGTTGGGCGCGGCGCACCCGCCCACATAATCATCGCACCCAATAGTTCCTGAGCGCTTGCTTCGTCGATCATAATCAATCCATAGCGCTCAGCCGCAAACTGCGGCAAGAGGTGCTGCACTTCATCATTAATCGTATGGCGCAGCGCAAGTTGCCGATCTCGCAGCGAGGTAATCTGCGCCGCCTGCTCTGCCGTGAGGAGCCGCTGAATGCAGCGCCGCAGCCGATTGCGCGTGTAGCGGTCACTCGCATTCGTCTCATCCTCTACCCATTCCAGGCGATGAGCCAATGCATAGGCGCGGATATCTGCCTTGCGCCAGCCCAGTAGTGGCCGCTCCACCCCGGGGCGATTCAGTACGGCTAGCCCACGCCAGCCCGTCCCACGCACCAGGTTAAGCGCTACTGTTTCTACCAAATCGTCCAAGTGATGTGCTGTTACCACTGGTGCTTGGTACTGCGCTGCTGTATCGAGCAAAAAATCATACCGAGCCTCTCGCGCTGCTGCTTCGCTCGCATTCGGTCCAAGCTCTAGCCGGGTAGACACAAAGGGTAGTCCATAGCGCGCCGCCAGTGCTGCTACAAAGCGCGCATCCGCTGCCGACACTTCGCCCCGGATCCCATGATCGACATGCGCCACAATCAACGGCTCCGTCGCCTGCGCCGCCATCACATCCAAGAGTACTACACTATCCACACCACCAGACACTGCAACAAGATATGCCATGGCAATAGTATATTCATTTTGCCAAGAGGAGTAAATACTAGTTTTATTATGCGCAATATGCTAGGCGCAAGGCACAAAACAAGCCGCCTGGGATGAGGAACGGCGGCTTGCATAATAGAGGAGGAGGTAGCGTGTGCTACTACGGGTAGTATGCCCCGCCTTGCTTAAATGGAGCTGAAAGTGGATACTTTTGCTATTTTTAGCAATACGCCGCGTCTCATAGCACGGTAAGCCAGCATGACAGAGCCCTCACCAACGAGCTTCTTGTAAGCTCTAGAGTCTCGCAAACTTCTTCGTAATATACTGCAAAGCAATAGGCCACACCCTATGCAATTTGCACCAGTAGCAGAGAATAAAAAACTAATCCGATGGTGTCGAGCTAAAAAAGCTCAAACTCCTAGATTATTAAGCAGCCAAAACTAAGAAGGCGAAAATACCTCAGCTACAAAACAGATCTCTCTACTTACGGGATAATTTGCTTGCCGCAGTCCGCACTGCCTCGCTCCACGTTAAGAAAACGTGTGGGAGCTCTGCCAGCTGCTCAGCAGTGAGGTCGTGTTTGATGGCGAGAGTGACCTCTTGGATGAGCTCACTAGCACGTGGAGCGACGATTGTCCCGCCGAGCAATACCCCTTGTTTGTCGCTAATTAGCTTGACGAACCCCTCACGGAAGTCACTTGTATTGCTGCGAGCAATCATCCCGAGCGGCACCAACACCTTATTGATCTTGAGATCGCGCTTAATACAGTCATCTTCATTGAAACCCACACTGGCTACCTCTGGATAAATGAAGGTAGCGCGCGGCACTAACTCGTAGTCAAGCGTCATTTGCGATTTAGGGTGAAGGATGTTGTGCGCTGTTAGCCGGCCCTCGCTCAAGACGGTGTGGGTTGGCACATCATTACCCAGCACGTGGCCCGCCGCATAGATATGCCGCACGTTGGTTTGGAAGAATTGGTTGACCTCAACACCACCATCGGGCGAATACGTTACCTCGGCATTATCAAGCCCAATATCAATGGTCGGCTCTGGCTTGGTCGCCACCAAGACACGCTCTACCTCCATCGTCCGCTCAATACCACCACGGATATATTGGACGATTACGTTACCACTTGGGCCACGCATGAGGGAGCGAATTGTCGTTTGTGTCAAGACCAATAGTGGTTGGTCGCGCTGTAGGAGGCTGCTCACTGCCTCACTAACCTCTTCGTCCTCGGTCGGCAAAATGCGTGATGACTGCTCTGCCACCGACACCGTACTACCAAAGGTCGCAAAGAAATGCGCTAGCTCAATCGCCACAGTCGTCGCACCAATGATCAACAGGCTGCGAGGCGGGCGGCTCAGTTTGAGGGCAGTACGCGGCGTGAGCCAATCGATCGTCTCAATGCCTGCAATCGCTGGCTGGGTCACATGCGCCCCTGTCGCGATCAAGATATGCCCTGCCGTCACTTCATGGTCGCCAATCGTCACGGTGTGCTGGTCGCGCAAGACACCTTTGCTGTAGAATGTGTCGATCCCTTGCTGATTATAGTAGTGCTCATTATCACCCGCGCCAGTTCGCTCTACCACTGTATTTTTCCAATGCTGGATGGCTGGGTAGTCAAAATCCACTCGCGATGTATCAAGCCCAAACTGGTGACCGCGTTGGATACGATTATAGAGCTGTGCCACACCCAGCAACGTCTTAACGGGGATATCTCCCCAATTGGGCGCACCGCCACCAAAGGTGTCTGCCTCAACCAGCCCCACCTTCTTGTCTGCCCGAGCCGCCACCAAAGCTGCAGTACTGCCAGCTGCACCACTACCCAGCACCAACAAATCATAATCGTAGCGTGGTCGTCGTATCATGTGGTGGTTCTCCTTAACTCCTGATTGGGCGTTTTCTCTATTATACCACTGGCCTGGGCAAAAAAGAACGCCAAAACACTCACCTGAGCCCTAGCCTTCTTGCCAATTCTCTGCTATAATGCGTCATGTTTGGCACCGTAGCTCAGCCGGTTAGAGCGCAGGACTCATAAGCCTGAGGTCACTGGTTCGATCCCAGTCGGTGCTACCAGATATGATAGGCGGCGTACGATATGTGCGCCGTTTTTTGTTTTTTGCTTATGATCACTACCTAGCTCCAGTGTATAAGTGAATACCATAAAGAAATATTCAATCTTGGGGTCGAGACAAAAAAAGACATGACGAGGATAGAGTGCAATAGAGTGCGGAGTGCCTAATCACTCATCGCGTGCATCATCCTCTATAATCAAAAGCACCTCAGGTACATCGCCCAAGGTGCTTTCGGTTGTTTAGAGCTCTACCTCTGCTAGTTTGCTGTGGCGCGCGGCAATGAATGCCCGTAGCTCTGCCATACTACGCGACCGATTCCAGGTGGCGAGTATGGTTTCTTTCGTCTTTTTTCGCATATCTACCCTCTTTTTTGTGTTGTCATTATCGACCTACCTCGATCCTAGCATATATACGAACAAAATGCAAACAAATTGTTTCTTATTTTAGTTTTTCTTAGTTATCCCTGTTATCTCGGTATCTCTCACCATTTCAGGATAGCCCTTTGCTTGTCGTACTATACGCCACCTCTCAGGCTATTCTGTTACCTCTGCCACGCGCTTGCCCCCTAAGTCATTCGCCAAGATGGCACGAGCCGTTGCTGGCTACATCAGAGATATGCACAGCGCTCACTGGTTCATGCCTGAAGTGAGACTCCACCAACTCGCATAGCACTCATGGCATACTGCTAACCATCAGTGGTAGCGGAGCTAATAGGGTGCTGAGACCAGCGCCAAACTTATTCTTCTTTTCACCTTCCCAAGACACCAAAGCAAAAACCCTACCATGTGATAGGGTCCTTACCTTGGTTGCGGGGGCAGGATTTGAACCTGCGACCTGTTGGTTATGAGCCAACCGAGCTAACCGGGCTGCTCCACCCCGCGTTACGGTTCTTATTCTACCAGTGATGAATGCCAATTGTCAAGGATTTACCACCTGAATATCAAGATTTCTGCTCCCCCGCTTGTTATTTATCCTTTTGCTGGGCCTGCTCAGCTGCACCACCAAAGAGGAAGGTCACCCACTGCTCGAAGTTGCTACTCTGTGTATCGGGGTTGGTAGGCTTATCGGTCGGTGGGTCGTGCGCCTCAGAGCTATTCTTGGGCAGCACAATCACCTTCTCGCCAGGTGCCACTAAGCCGAGTTTCTCACGAGCAGCAAGCTCTTTGTACTCGTCACTCTCGCGGAAATTCTTTTGGTATTGCAGCGTTTGCGTCTCAAGCTCGGTGAGGACGAGCTGCCGCCGTTTCGTCTCTAGCTCGCGCTGCTGCGTATAGTTCTGCTGGAGACGTGCCACCGACTGCCAGGCAAGGTATGTCGCAATCACGAGCGCAAGCGCCAGCACAATGGTATTGAGCTGGAGATAATCATGCTTAATCTTGTAGATGATGTGACGCTTGGTAGTGTCGCTGAACACAAACTTCATAGGCTTCTATTATACCGTAGACCGCGCAGTTGCTGCAAAAGCTGCAGCCAGCAAAAACATGCTGCGCACCACAATTTTTGCCAAAAACCGCTCATAGACTTGCCAGGTGTCGACCTCTGTGCTATAACCAATGCAAGATGACATACAAACAACCTTCTCACAGGGCTACGCTTGAAAGCAGCTCATTGCTCCCAGCTCCGCCAGAAACAGTATCAAAACGTGTTGGAAAATTCGCCGCTGCAACATTGGGGCATGCAGCGTTGTTGTTGCAAAAAAATGGCAAGCAGGGTGATCTCTTAGCTGACTTAGAGGGTGATGGATTGCCAGCATCCTCTCATGCATCAAACGTCTCACCTCAAGAGCATGTTAAGACATCATCATCTCATGAGCGACCCACATCGCCAACACGCGAAGACCTCTACGCTCTCCAAAGAATCATCAATAGCTACGATCATCAGGTTGCACAGCATCCACGAAGCAAAGCACTCAAAGAGAAGCGTGCCGCAGCCTGGTATAATCTTGACATTGCCATTGCAGAGACACTTGGGATGACACCAGAGCAGTATGCCGAGGCACGCACCAACCGTGATGCGCAGTTCGATGAGATTGTCCTAGAGCGTATGCGTATCCGCCACGAAGTGAAAGAAGCAGCACGAGCCGCTCACCCATCCCAAACCGCTGCCCAGCACAGCAACAGGCCATGGCAAGAGGAACCAGAAGGCATTGATCCGCGCTCCGCTGCTGCTGGCGAAGGCGTCCGGAGCCTTAGTAAACTCAACTACTAGTAGCATATACGCCAACAATACGGTATAATGTGGCAAGTGGATCTGGGGGCGTAGCTCAGTGGTCAGAGCAGCGGGCTCATAACCTGTTGGCCGCTGGTTCAAGTCCAGCCGCCCCCACCATTGCAAAGATTAGTCATAGCACGCCCATAGTGGCGTATTTTTAGTATCTACTCACACCTCCTCTCGCACCCCTCTCGCCGTGATAGGTACAAAATGAGAGAAAGCCACAATTCATGCCCATCGCCGCTCTCTGATGCTCTGAGCGGTGCGAGAGCGTGCTTCTCCGTACGAGACTTGGTTTCTCGTCACACAGTATAGGCTCGCGACTCACTCCATCTCATATTCCACTTGCTATGTAGTACTTCCCTTGCATCAAACCAATAAAAAAGACTCTTCCGTTATAGAAGAGTCTTTCCATATACAATCGTCCGAGCTATTTGGCTGCTTTGGCAGTCTTTTTCTGCGCCTTAGCAGTATCCTTTTTAGCAGCAAAAGGAAACTTATTGCGCGAGTGCTCCTTCACGTAGTAGCCATCAGGCATGTCACACGGCTTACCCTTGCCGTTGTTTGGTGATTTGCAAAAGTAGTAAATCGTCCGCTTTACGCCACCGCGCAATACTGCATCTTTTTGCGTGTGCAAGTAGTATGTAGTACCATTCGAACTAGTATATTCGTAAGCCATAGTGCTCCTCCTATTTGATCTTACAAAACCTAGCCTACATGCTCACAAAATGGATGTCAACACTTTGGCAGCGATTTTTTACAGAGATGGCGATCATAGACGCGCGATTTTGCTTTTTGCTTATGGTTATTGTGTATGATAGATGTTGGTACTATTTTTGTACGATAAACAGGGGTCAAGCATAAATTTTATGGAGCGTCTAGCGAACGCTCGCTCAAAGCCATCTTGCGTGTTGTACGTGTTGTAAATTATGTTGTAGTTTTTTATTTTTTGGCTATTTATTTTGCTGCTCGATACTGAATGCGCAGCATAATCCGCAAAATAATCATCCCCACGATACGCCCAAGAATGGCTGAGATGACCACGCCAGTAAGGAGAATCGTCCAGCCAGCGAAATCGGGCGACCATAGCGGTGCGCTGAAGTTGTAGTGGTAGAGGCTGGTGTCGGGCATCTTGGCAGTTTGGAGGCTAGCATTGGTGCTACTGAGCTTGCCCAGCTCTTCGTAGACGCAGCGTACATAGTCGATCGACCAGCTATGGAACCGTGGCTTGCACACTGCGTCGGCCTTGGCGTTGGCGGTTTGGCCAGCGCGGTTGGCGGTGGTGATCGAGGCGTTGAGCGCAGCCTTAGCGTCGCGATTGTACTGCTCTTGTAGGTAGATAGGGCCGGTATCCGCATTCATATGGGCAGAGGAATACTGCTGGAGGTCGGCGATGCGCTGGCGGATCTGCTCC
This sequence comes from uncultured Candidatus Saccharibacteria bacterium, assembly GCA_963522905.1. Classification (GTDB taxonomy): domain Bacteria; phylum Patescibacteriota; class Saccharimonadia; order Saccharimonadales; family Saccharimonadaceae; genus Saccharimonas. Next base: position 167,156 of record CAUQYS010000002.1, read on the forward strand.
ATATTGCCCGCCTTGTCAGCCGAGAGAACTGCCCGCCGCCGCTCGGTCATCCCCACATTATTGAGCCGCAAAAAAGTGGCAGACAGCACAAGCAGCACCATAAGTAGTAGCACCAAGTGCCACATCTTGATGCGCCGGAGTTGCTTCATCGACCGCTTGACTTGCTGTTTGTTTGCCATGCTATGTACCCTACGTATGCCCACTTATGCTTTGGCTCTAGTATAGCATAACCTCAATATTGCACCCAGTAACGCGAGGTGGAACGATCACACTCCTTAGCTACCTCTGGTGGTTTTGTGCCAGAGGCGGTACAATGGAAGGTATGAATATCTACTTCTCTGGAATCGGCGGCGTGGGCCTGGGGCCATTGGCTGAGTTGGCGCACGATGCAGGGCACCATGTGCTTGGCTCGGATAGTCACATTGGGCTTGAAACACAAGAGCTCGAGCAGCGTGGCATTTCCGTCTCACAAGACCAAACAGGCGAATACCTGGCCTATCGCCACGAGCAAACCCCCATCGATTGGTTTATCTATACAGCGGCTTTGCCGCCCGACCACCCCGAGCTGGTCTTAGCACAGCGGCTTGGCATCTATACCGCTAAGCGTGATGAGCTCCTCACTTATCTCATCAACGAAAAAGACCTCCAGCTCATCGCCATCGCTGGTACCCACGGCAAGACGACAACAACTGGCCTAATGGTGTGGGCGCTGCGTCAGCTGGGTGAGCCTGTCAGTTACTCGGTGGGTACAACATTGAGTTTTGGCCCCAGTGGCCATTATGTGCCAGGTAGTCGCTACTTTGTGTATGAGTGTGATGAGTTTGACCGCAATTTTTTGCAATTTTACCCTCATCTCACCCTGCTGACCTCTGTTGACTACGACCACCCGGATACCTACCCTACCAAGCAGGATTACACCGATGCCTTTAGTCGCTTCCTTGAGCAGAGCGAATATACTATCATGTGGCAGCGCGATGCCGATGCAGGCGTTGTGCCACCACGGCGGCGAGCGCGTGTCTTGGAAGATGAGGATGTGCAGCAATTTACCCTCGCAGGGGCCCACAACCGCGCAAATGCAACACTGGTAGCAACGGCATGCAAGCAGCTCAGGCTTGGCTCACCCGAGCATATTCGAGCGGCTATCAATACCTTCCCGGGAGTGCAGCGACGCTTTGAGCGGCTTGGGCCTGGGCTGTATAGCGATTATGGCCACCACCCGGTAGAAATCGCCGCAACATTGCAAATGGCACGAGAATTGTCCGACCACGTTGTGCTGGTATATCAGCCACATCAAAACGTCCGCCAGCATGAGATCCGTCAACAATACACCGACTGTATGGAGCGCGCCGAGCACATCTATTGGCTGCCAACCTACCTTAGCCGCGAAGACCCAGCCTTGCCTATTCTCACTCCACAGCAACTGACCGAGCAACTAACAAACCGTAGCAGCGTTTACTATGCCGAGCTAGATGATACCTTGTGGCACGCCATCCAAACTGCCCGCGCCGAGGGCAAGCTCGTGCTCTGCATGGGCGCAGGCACGATTGATGGCTGGGTGCGGCAGCAGCTCGCGCAAGAGGGGTAAATAAACACCTCAAAAGTATTGACGAGTTCTCACACCGCCACTGCTATCCACGAGTGGTGGTTGTGGTGAGTTGTAGTGGCCTCAGCCAGGGTGCGACTCACCGGTCGTCCCCACTGCCCTGCAGTTGGCCGCGCTGCTGGCGGCTGGCGAGCTTGGCGTTGTTGCGCTGAGCAACCTCCTCAAGACTTGAACCAAGCAGGTGTGCCACTGCCGTTACATACCACAAAATATCACCCAGCTCCTTGATAATCGCTTGCTTGTCTACCTCTGTTATCTCACCCTTCTGGTCGCGCAGGAGCTTCTTGAACTTCTCAAGCACCTCGCCCGATTCACCGCCTAGGCCCAGCACCATACCCATCAGCTGGGCATTGGCATCACCGTAGGCATAGTCACTGCTCAGGGTGGTGATTGCTTGCTGTGCGTAGTCGTCGATCTTCATATATCCTCCTTGTTATTGATCTAAAACGTCGTCAAATTCCTCAAAAAAGTACGGGTCGCGAAAGAACACCCGCGCTACAATCTGCTCCACCGCTGGCGCAAGCGCGTACTGCGCCAGCTTGTGTGGGCGTGCCCAGACGAGCCGCTCGTGCGGAGTGATGTCATCAGTCGCCCCATAAAACACATGAGCCAGTGTGGTTGAGAGAATCGCTTTGTCTACCCAAACACGAATATAGCATTCGCCCGCATGCTGCAGCGCGAGATCCATAGCGCCAAGCTTCTCCGCTGCTTCGCGCTGAGCTGCCGCATGGATAGATCTGTCATCGATGTGGAGCTTGCCGTAAGGGAGCGTCCAGGTGTCGATGTAGGGCTGCTTGGTGCGCTGCTGCAGCAAGACGTCTCCATTGCTATTTTGCACCACCAGCATAGTCACAATCTTGGGCTGGGTACGAACCAGCATAGTGTCTGTACTCACCCGATCGACATACGCCAAACCACGCGGTGCCAGGCTATAGCCATCTGGTACCTTATGGACAAGCTGGTGCTGCAGCAGTACCTTGAGATGATAGCTAAAGAGATTGGTATCCACCCGCGGCGGGCGCAGATCACGAAAGCGAGCCATCTTGCGGTAGCACAGCACACTGAGAATTCGCCTTTGGATGTGGTGATTAATTATATTTTGCTCAAACATATTTGACTCAAATCCTCATGACTGACATATATATGTTAGCACGCTATACTGGAGCTGAGTCAACCTTTAGCCGGGAGAGAAATATGCCACAATGTCAACGAAATAGCGAGCATAGAGGATATAACAACGCAGCAGAAACCAGCAGCTCACCTCATCCTAGCACTGTAAAATCTATCGGATACGCCGCACGAGTGCAAAGTGAAGACACCCCATCGCAGCAGCAAGAGTACGCAAAGCCTCCAAAAGAGATCGAACGCAAGTTCATTATTGACCCAACATCAGACACCTTTGTGAGAGAAGTCTTGGCCGGAAAGAGTCTTGATGATTTTGACCATACTACTCTCCGTCAAGGTTATCTGGCAATTCGCGATGATGGGAGCGAAGAACGCATCCGAAGCTTTGGTGATATGTATTTTGAGCACACAATGAAATCTGGTGGTGATCTCGTCCGCGATGAGGAAAACACTCCTCTCAGCCGCGAGAATTTCGCAGCACTGTGGCCTCGCACCGTAGGAGCACGAGTCGAAAAAACACGCTATCAAATTCCTTATCAAGGAGTTGTACTTGAGCTTGATATCTACCATGGCCAACTTGCTGGTTTGTGTGTCGGCGAGGTTGAGTTTTCTGGCGAAGATGAAACAGCAGCACGAGCTGCAGCAAACGCATTTGGTACTCCTGCCTGGGTTCAGCACGATGTCACCACAGATGGGCGCTTCAAGAACAAGCGACTTGCCACTAACAGTACAATACCGGTTTTTTACGAGCAGTGAGGTGTCGCTCGCACGCAGCCAATTGCTTTCCCCTCACTCATCCAGCGCTGTTCGTAGGCGGTGAGCGTCTTGTATTCATCAGGTAGTGACGACTCGTGGAGATCGAAGGATAATTCGCGAATCGACCACTCTTGAGTAACGAGCTGCTCCAGGCTCCAGCAAAAGAAATCACGGTCGTCGTGCTTGAGCAAGAGCGAGCCACTCGGCCGTAGCAGCTGCTCGTACTGGCGCAAGAATGTTGGGTGAGTAAGACGCCGGCCAGCGCTGCGTCGCTTGGGGAATGGATCAGGAAAAGTCACCCACAACTGCTTGAGCGAGTGGGCGGCAAAGAGCTCGCCAATCTGATCGGCCCGAGCCCGCACAAACAGCACATTGGTGATGCCACGCTCGAGCGCCGCGTACGCCCCTTTTTGCAAGCGATCGCCCTTAACATCCAGTGCCACAAACACCTCATCTGGGTGCTGCGCCGCTAGCTCCACACTAAACATCCCGGTACCAGCGCCAACCTCAAGCACCGTCGCACTCTGCCGCACCTCTGGTGTTGCCTGGCACCATTCGTCGTACTCGTAGCAGTTGGTGGCGTTATGGAACTTAGCAAAGCGATATTTCTTGCGTTTGCGAGTGATGATAAATTGCTGAGGGTCAAGATACGTCATGAGTCTATTATACCTGAATCACATGGCCTCTTTCGCGGGTGACCCTACGCTCCACGTTATCTGGGTGAGGTGTGAGAACTCACTATCTGTCTAGCATGTTTTTCACTCGAGTAAAGAGAACCTCTCTAAAAAATGTTGTGATACTTACATCACTGAGTAAGCTTCTAAATTGTTCTCAGGTTATTATGCCCTACCTGAGTCGTTCCACCACCCCATCAGATAGCACCCGCACCAAGCGCGATGGTGGCGTATCGATCGGCACAGTACCACCGTCATAATAGCAATCGACACCATCACCAAAGTAGGCACGAGCTTCGGCAATAGTGCGGGCGGGCGGCTGCCCTTCGAGATTAGCACTGGGGGCGATCAACGGGCCAGTCTGACGCAAGACCGCCTGGAGCCACGGCAGCTGCGGCTGGCGATAGGCCAGCATATCATTAGCGCGGCGTAACCACTGCGGAGCATGGGGCGAATCGAGCAAGATACTCGTGGGCTGAGAGGTATTAAGCGACGGTAAGGTGGGTACATCGGCATACGTTTGGTTGGCATCAGCCACGAGGATGATGGATGATTTATTACTATCACGCTGCTTAAGGCGATACACTCGCGCTACTGCCGCTTCGTCATCTGCCCGGGCAACAATGCCATACAGCGTATCAGTCCGGAGTACTGCCACGCCACCACGCTGCAAGGTAAGCACAAGCTGGTTTAATTCATCATTCACATCTGTTATACTACCATATTATGAAGCCAATTACCTCACCCGAGCTCACTGCACTAGAGATTATTATCATTATTGTCGTGGCGATTGCACTGTATTGGGTGGGACCACGCGTGGTGATGTGGCTGACGCGTCATGCCTTCGTTACCACGTATCAGCGTACGCTGCCCAAGAAAGATCTCGAGAAGCGGCATAAGACGCTGGGCGGGCTTTTTGCTAACGTGTGGCGCATCATCGTCGTGGTGATTGCGGGCTATGCTATCTTCACTCATTTTTTCAATGACGCAGCTCTTGCGCCGCTGTTTGCGAGCGCAGGGATTATTGGTGTCGCCTTTGGGTTTGGTGCACAGTCACTCGTTAAGGATTTTCTCTCAGGAGTATTTATTATTAGCGAAAACCAGTATCGGGTAGGAGATATTATCGAGATCGATGGCTTTGGCGGGACGGTCGAGCGGATCGGCGTACGCTCCACAGTGATCCGCGACGTCGAGGGCAACGTCCACTTCTTCCCTAACGGCGTGGTGCAGCATGTCATCAACAAGACGATGGGCTATAGCAAAGTATACTTCACCATTACCGTTGCGCCTGATACCAACATTAGTACTGCCAGCGATATTATTAATCGGATCGGTGAGGAAATTTCTGGTGAGGAAAAATGGCAGCACAAAGTGATCGAGCCGCCACATTTCGACATTCTTGGCGACTTCAATGCATCGTCGATTAGCCTCGTCGTCTCTGGCAAAACTCAACCATCCGACCAGTGGGCCCTCACGGCCGAGATGCGGCGGCGGATCCTGCGCGAGTTTGAGAAGGAGCACATTGAGCTCGGTGCAGCCTCGCCAGGTAAGCACAAGTAACTTCTATTGCGTATGCATTGCTCCCGCCACAACAAAAATTCATTCTGCGTAACGGATACTCCTGCTGAGCTATTATGCTTTAATGAAGTCCTGATCTCAAGGTATATGACCTCTGTTAAGACACATCGCGTATTTACCAGTATAGTATAATACTCTCATGAATCAGCAATTTCCTTCTTATCCTTATCAATCACAGCCGGCAGCTCCAACGCCCCCAAGTAATCCTGCGCAACCAGCCCAGCAATTACCCGTTCAGCAACCCGCACCCCTTGTTGTCCAGCCAGCAGCCCAGCCGGCACCGGCAGCGATGGATGCCAATTACAGCAGTGTTTTTGACGGCACACCACTGGTTATGGCAACGCCCGTCTCGCACTATCACAACCGCACCGTCTTTAGCCAAGTGCCCTGCATTCTCGAATGGACGACGGCCAATTGTATCCGCGCCATCGACTTCGACTCCAAAACAAACCAAATGGTCGGCGTGGTGCTCGATATCGATCCGCAGCAGATCACCAAAGCAGCTGTCGAGGCAAGCTTTATCATCATATGGGTCAATGGCCAGCGTATTCAATTCGACTTTGCTGGAGCGAGCGCTCAGCTGTTAGCAGGCCTTGGTGCTGCAGTGTCACCTGGCGTTGGCGGTGCTCTCTATGGTTACAACATCGAGCAAGCCCTCGACAACGACTACGACTGGTGGTGGGCTGCCATTCAAGCCTACGCACCCTATGCTAAAATTATTGACGGCTTCGAGCGCGACGCGATGATTATCAACAATGGCGTCAACATTGGCCTCATCATGGCTTTTGTGACACCAATCATAGTAGTACTTATCGCCTTTATTATGGCATTATTATCATAAAACCAGATGACTCCAGCAAGCTGATTGACGTATTTTCTAATAAACAACAGCGCCCAAGACACCATATAATAGATACAGCAAATGCAGGCATACTCCTGCATTGTTACTTCTATAGGAAGTCTACAACCAAAAATATATACCGCAAAACATATTCGTACTTGCCGATCTCAAGTTATATAGTATAATACTTCCATGAATCAGCAGCCCACGACGCCTGTATACCCGCAAACCACCTTATACTACCCACCAACACCAGCTATGCAACCCGCACCACCAATTGGTCGGACTCCTGTTGCAGCAAACCCTCTCCCTCAGCCCATTATGCAGCCAATGCAGTTACCTACTGCCCAATCATTGCAACCTACTATTGAGGCTAATTATAGCAGCGTCTTTGATGGCACACCACTCATTGCAGCAACATTTGTCTGGTATAGCACTGGTTATTTCAATGAGACACCCTGTGTTCTCGAATGGACGAGCACCAACCGTATCCGTGCTATTGATGTAGATGCTTCGATGGGTCAATCAATCGGTGTTATCTTTGACATCGACCCACAGCAGATTACCAAAGCAAGAACTGAGTCAAGCTTTATTATTGTCTGGGTCAATGGTCAACGCAACCAATTTAACTTTGCCGGAGCGAACACGCGATTACTCAACGCCTTGAGCGCCGGTGTGTCACCTGGTATGGGAATCCTTTATTATTCCCATACCGTTCAAGATGCTCTCAATAACCACTACAACTGGTGGTGGTGGAATATTCAGACATACGCACCATCTGCCAAATTCGTTGATGGTGACGACCAAGGACTCAAGATTGGTGTTGCTATTGGTCTTGCAATACCTTTCATGGCTTTTGTTCTTGCAGTTATTGTAGTTATTATACAGATGGCATCACACCACCCTTAAAGAACTCCCAGGTTTTGTGCTGAGCTTGAAGGTGCTAACGCAAAATCTGCGTAAGATAGTGGCCAACCGGAGCGACACAAGAATTTAATTCAATCTAGGCAAACTATTTGACCAATCTCCTCTGATGCGTCATAATGGGGAGCTATGAAGCGCACTTTTCTTGCTGTTGTTATAGTTGCTACTGCTGCACTTGGCTCTCCGGCCTATGCCGAGCCTGCTGCACCACTCAGCAACGATCAACTCACTCAAATAAAACAAAACTGCGTCCGCGTCAAGTCTACCCTGCGGCGCATTCATGCCAATGACGGGCTTGTCCGGGTCAACCAAGGGCAGCAGTATGAGGTGATTGCCACCCGTCTGATGGCACCACTCAATAGCCGCATTGCCCTCAACCGGCTCGACGGTGTAGAGCTTGCCAAGACAACGGTAGAATACAATACTCAGCTTACCGCCTTCCGCAGCGAGTATCGCCAGTATGAGGAGAAGCTGTCCGAGTTGCTACGGACTGATTGCACCGATCAGCCCGTCGAGTTTTACTACCGCATCAAGCCCGTGCGTGAGCGTCGCAAGCGGGTGGCCGATGTCGCCTTGCGGCTCAACCAGCTACTGAGCCAATATGGTTCACAGTTCGACGTATTTTATAGTAAGCAATTCCCTGCCAAGAAGGAGGTGCCGAGTGCACAGCAGCCAGCCCAACCAGCCCAATAAGATCGACTTCGAGCACCAGCTAACCACCATGCGCGAGCACCGTTTTTTGGTGATGATCTGCGGGGTGATTGCTATTGCAGGCATCATGGTGTGGATCGCTATGGATATGTACAACACCAGTGGCGCAGCGCAGGTTGATCTCAGTCGGCCTGGCTTTCAGGAGGTGCGCAAGCAAGCCGCTCGCGATGCCGAGCCCGAGACATACAAAACCGAAGGCAGCGTTACGAAGGAGTCGCTCGACGAGTTCAAAAAAATGTATCAACAGCGCCGCAGCAAGATCGCCGATGGCACCTTTGACCCTAACGTACTGAGCGATGAATCCCTCCAGCTCTTCTCTACCAATAGCGACACCGAGAATCAGCAACAAACGCAAGCGCCAGCTGAGCAGCAATAGCGCCTCACGCTGGCAGCGCACCTAAAACTCGCTTTAGTAACAAGCGAGTTTTATTTTTCTATTACTCTACTTTTACCTCTGTAGAACGGCTGAATATTTTAGAGGGAATACTCAGCGTTATTTATATTTACAAAAGAGAATGAGAAGTAGGATCTTAAGCTGCAGATAGCTAGAACTACACAGCGTAAGCCAACATAATTTGACATTGTTACCCCTTTCGTGATATAAGATAGTTACTATGACTCGCTCAAAATCTGAGGCTGTACCAGATGGCTCAGTCAAAAAACCATCACGACATCTCTCTCGCCGTGAGGCGTTGGCAGCAGCTGTCCTCGGAGCACTGAGTGCTCTACTCAGCGGCGACACCTCTCAGCCTTCTGCAGAGCAGTGCCAAGACCACGAGAAAGATTCATTCCAGCCGGTCGTTGTCCGGCTTGGTGTTGTGGCGCTCAATGCTGCTGGCTTCGAACCTGGCAAGAGTAACGAAGAGATATTCGAAGAAGTACATGTCCATACCAGCCGCATTACCCACACAACTCGTGGCGCGTATGAGTTCCATATTACCGAGTTTGCAAGCAACGTTGCGCCAGATAGCACCCGCACCAAAGACGATGGCACGACCGAATACTATTACTCCAACGACCAAATCAAAAAAATCGCCGAAGAATACCGCGAGCAGCTAGACGTGCAGGATGGTGAGCATTCACTCATGCTAATGGCTGTTAACACAGCAGGCGTGGAGAATAATGTACTCGGCCTTGCCTTCCAGAGCACCGACGAAGACAAAGCCAAGGGCGGCAACGGCCCGATAGTACTTGTGCTGAGCAACAAGACTGGTGGCAACGTATACAGCCATGAGATTGGGCACGTACTCTCGAGAGATGAGAAAAACGGCGACCCCAGCAAGGAAAAGCAGTTCGGCAAAGGCATGGGGCACGAGATGGTGATGGACTGCCTCATTACTGATGCCGAGGGCAATATAACGCAGTATTGTGCTGTCGATACCATCCAGCAGCTGCTTGCCATGGGCTGCGGCCTCAGCAAGCGCGATAAGTCGGACGCCGTGAATGAATACGCCTCCCCCGTCACTGTTATGGGTAATTCTATGGTCTACACCGATGCCGATACAAAGGTGAGCCAAATAACGAATGAGGTCACCGCAACAGAGGAGCATAAACCAATCTACTCGCCCGCCGAGCTTACCTTCCTCGATTCGCGCCTCCAGGTCGAGTGCACCACATCGACCGATGGACGCTACCCGCTCTCGTATGACTTTACTAAGCGTTTTGCCCTGGCCTACTCACTACCTGCTGACCACGCACTCAAGACAATCCTCCCCAAGGCCGATACACTGATCTTTGCGCCAATCATCGAGTATATCGATAAAGATACGCCATTTGACTCGACCGATCCAGATGCAGTGCAGCGCCGCATTAGTGTCTTTGCCACGTGGGACAATGGCCGCGGTACGGCACTGCTAGATGTAAGCTTGTTCAACAAAATTGACTACGATGGCAAAGAAGAAAATGTTATTTACGCCGATGAGCAGCTTGGCATCGTCGCTGTCTCGGGCTACGACAAGAAGACCAAGAGCGAGTATGTGCGGATCGTTAGCCTCAGCTCGCAAGAAGGTATCACTCTGCTAGATGAGGCGCGGACGCGCACTGCCGAACGCAATCAGCTTCTCCTCAAGCCTAAGCAACCAAACGAATAGTGACCAGCTAAACCTTGCAGTTTCTCGCTTCGCCTCTTGCTGGCTTCTTTTTCCTATTGTATTATTATGAATATATTTTCTAACTATTCATTATCCATATCAGTGGTAATGTGCTCTACATTGGCATTGTAAGCTATTCACTTTATCCCCACCAGTCACTCGTTTTTTGCGTCTTGCTTGATGATTCCACTGATGATTTTCACACCCATTCCAGGGGAAATACCTTCAGCAATCACCAATTTTATAGCACGAAGAATCTATAGTACGGGAGGCTGTAACACCAAAGCATTCACCTACCCACAGCACAATTTTTTGCATTTGCACCCTACTATGCTATACTAACCAAGTTATGAATATGAAACCTGTCCTCAAACGTTATATTTCTGAATTTGTCTATGATGCAGTCGATGGCACCGTCACAACCTTTGCTGTAGTAGCAGCCAGTGCTGGCGCGGGTATCTCGAGTGCAATTATCTTGGTGCTGGGCGCAGCTAACCTTATTGCCGATGGCTTCTCGATGGGTGCTAGTGCCTACCTCGCAGCCAGTGCTGAGCATGATGAGTCGGCGCGGAGTACAAGCAAACGCGCCTCGCCAAAAATCATCGGCTTCATGACCTTTGCTGCCTTTGTCGTTGTTGGTAGTGTGCCTGTTATCCCCTATCTTGCCCATGTGCTGGCACGCGGCTCGAGCGCGGCTCATCCTCTACTGTTTTATATCAGCTCGGGAGCGACGGCACTCACCTTTGTAGCAATTGGCTATATCAAGGGCAAAGTTGGTGGTGAGAATCCACTCGTTGCTGCCCTGCAAACGCTCGCGCTCGGTGCTATTGCTGCCGCCCTGGCCTATGGCGCTGGAACAGTGCTCGCTGGGTGGCTTGGCGTGCAACTGTAAGAGCTGCTCACAATTCTAATGATTCTACCTCTGTTATTTATCTTTCTTCTATAACTTGCTAGGTTTTATGGATATGAATATATTTAGTGAATGTTCATCATTGTTTATGGCATAGTCATTAAATCATAATGGCTGGTTTCGTCACACTCTAGAAATAAGCTTGGCATCTCTGCTCATTTTGCCGCACCATTCTTTGGTAACTGATCGATCAGCTCCAGTAGCTTCTCCCAATCAGCTCGCCGGGTGTGATCAATATCGACGTCAACCGCATGGTCGCGAATCGCCCAGAGGAGCGGCTCGGCCTCTGGCGTGATCCATGGCTGCATCTCGAGCGGATAGGCCAACTGGTCAGACATAAGCACCCCATCGCCATAGTCACTCACCAGTGTGTCGATCGTATACTCTCGGCGAAGCATCCGCGCCCACGTGTGACATAGCGCGATAGCCTCTGCTCGCGTGAGAGCTAACTCACTCATACAAGCCCATCCTTCCGTAGTCCATCCAGTGCAGCAGCAAAACGCGGGTCACCGTGTAGCTCCTGAATAATAGCGCTCAGTGGTTGCCCCTGCGCCATGCGCCGCACAATTTCGCCCCGCATCTGGCGCAGGCTGCCAGCAAAGCGTGACTGCCGCGTGTAGTGCCGGCTGGTACCGAGCTGGCCCTTGCCCGCCGCCTTCAGCTCAGCGCCGTAGTCCATCAGCGCCCAGAACCACTGGCGGGGCTGCCCCTTATCCATCGTCTGCTCCACTAGCGCCAGCACATCCTTATCTGCCACGCGCTCCTGCCCAGCAAAAAAGTGATTAAAATACACCGTGCGGATATTGGTCTCTACAAAGGCGGTTGGGGTTTGATGCACGTAATTCATGATGGCCCCAGCGGTATTGGCGCCAATGCCAGGCAGCGCCACAAGGTCGGCCTGTGTGGTGGTGGGTGCACCAGCAGCAATCGCCTGTGCCGCGCTGTATAGATACTTTGCTCGGCGATTATACCCCAAGCCCTGCCATGCCTGCAGCACCGCCGGTAGCTGGGCCGCCGCCAAGGCCTCGATGGTCGGGAACTGCGCAGTAAACTTGGCAAACTTAGGTAGCACCCGCGCCACCTGCGTCTGCTGCAGCATCAGCTCGCTCACCAGCACATAGTACAGCGTCGGCTGGCTGCGCCACGGCATGGGGCGGTAGAGCTGCTTGGCTTTGTGCCATATCATAGCTTGGAATTGTGCTGTGTCCATAGGTATAGTATACTAGAAAGATGAAACTATCTCGACTTATTCTCACAATCGCTATTGTCATTATTGCCGCATGGCTGCTTGGTGCCGTACTAAAGCTGGCCGCATGGATCATCAACGGACTACTCTCGCTCGCAGCAATCGTCGTCATTATCTGGCTTATTATGATGTTTATCGAGAGCCGTAAGCAGAAATAATTTTCTGAGCTGCGCCGCTCTGTTGCATTAGCTTTATTATGACAACTTAGCCAAGAACAGTTGGCGCTGTTCATTTGTAAAATTCCCCCTTCTTCGTCTTCGCTATGCTCTTGTGCGAGGTGATACAGTATGTAAGAGCTGCGCGTCATTTTCCTTTAGCCCTATGTAAATGGTTTGGTTTTTTATCTCACTCCCATAGGGTGTTTTCTTGTAAAGCGAGAGTCGTATAGGGTACTAGCATAGCAATACATCACTTGAGTATAGGAGTATTCTACCTCTGTTACTATGTTTTCACTCGTCGACCCTGCCTGGCTCATGCGCTATACTAAGAACAATGGATGACGAACTATATCTTGATGAGGTAGTGGAAGTGGTGGCAATTTTTCGGCGTGGGTACCAGCCATGTCAACCAGTCAGATTTCGGCGTGGCAATGGCCAGGAAGTGACGATCAGGCGAATCGGCCTGGGCTTCGAGCATCAGCGCGGTGCACGTACGGTACATATCTTCGATGTAACAGATGAGCAGGCTGATTACCGCCTGGAGTTTGACAGCATCACACTGGTATGGCGGCTCACACGCGAGGCCGATCATGTCTCATAGCAGTATCAATCCCGCCCCACCACTGATGATGCATATCGATCTCAATAGCTGCTTTGCCACAATCGAGCAGCAATCTCGGCCGTTGCTCCGCCACCGGCCAGTTGTCATCGTTAATCGGCGCAACCAACACGCGACTATCGTCACCGCAAGCTACGAAGCCAAAGCGCGTGGCGTACACACCGGTATGCGCTTACCCGCAGCGCGGCTACTTTGCCCTGATATCGTCCCGCTAGAAAGCGATCCACCCAAGTATCGCTATGTCTACCACCGGCTTGCTACCATCCTCAGCGACTACTCGCCCAGTGCCACCATGAAAAGCATTGATGAAGGGGTGATCGACCTCAGCCAAAGCCCGCCCGACATCCGGGCACGCGGCGCGCTGGCAATCGGCCAGGAGATCAAGCAGCGCCTCCGCAGCGAGGTTGGCGACTACATGCGCTGCAATGTTGGCATTGGCACCAACCGCTGGCTAGCTAAGATTGCTGCCGGTATCAATAAGCCTGACGGCCTGACTTGCATCACTGCAGACAATCTCCACGCAGTACTCGCGACACTATCGCTCGAAGATCTCACTGGTATTGCCACTGGCTACAGCAAGCGCCTCCGCCAGGTTGGTATCCAGACACCACTGGACTTTCTGGCCGCAGACGAAGCAACGCTCGAGCACATGGTATTTCATGGCAAGCCAGGGCGTGACTGGTATAAGCGGCTGCGTGGTTGGGAAGTAGATAATGATGAGCGCCCACTTAAAACAGTTGGGCGACAGTTCGTCCTCGATCGGCCAAACCTCAATTACGATCAAGTCTTGCGCCGCTTCCATGTCCTGTGCGAAGATATCGCGGCTGCGCTCCGGCAGCAATACGTGCGCGCCCGTGGTGTGCGCCTCTATGCCAAAAGTTACCAAACAGGCCGTTGGCACAACCACGAGCGCCGCGAGCATCCACTGTGTGATGGCGTCACGCTCTTTCATATCGTCAAGCGACTCACCCAATCGATGCCACTGCCCGCCTATGAGATTGGCATGTCGTGTTATCTTCTTACGAGCGAGACAGACGCACAGCTCGCACTCTTCGACGACCCATCAGCTCGCCACGCTCTCACTGCCGCAATCGACGAGATCAACCAATTCTACGGCCCACACACCGTCCAGCCAGCCGATACTCTCGGCATTGCCACGCAGATGAAGCGCAAAATACCATTTGGTAGCGTGCGGTATTTATGAGCACTCATCGTGCACTATTGCTATCAGCTCATCGTGCACGACACCATTAGACACAAGCGCACCACAAAATGGCTGCGCATAATTAAGCGGCTGGCCCGATACACTCGTCATCTTACCACCAGCCTCCTCAACAATAACGTGCACTGCTGCCATATCATACGCATTCACCTTCTCGGCATAATACCCAACGAAGCGCCCCTCAGCCACGCGGACGCTTTTGGCTACTGCACCACTAATGCTTGCTGTGCTCACCTTGCGTTCGATCAGCTTATCATAATATTCATGGCGGCGGATATTTGCATAGCTACACGACGCCGCAAAGATCCCCTCTGTAAGCGTCTGGTGATTCACCTGCAGCCGCGTACCATTGCAAAAGGCACCATGGCCACGCACTGCCCAGTAGAGCCGATCTGTCATTGGTTCATAGCCAACGCCGACGGTTGGCACACCATCAACCACTAACGCAAGCGAAAACATTGCTGTGGGCACACCCCAGGTAAAGGCCTTTGTGCCGTCGACCGGATCGCACAGCCACTTCCGACCGAGGCCATAGCCCGTCGTGCTCTCCTCTTCGCCAATGACGCCATCATCCGGGAAGGTCTCGTGAAGGCGCTGGATCACTAGCGAGTTGATTGTTGTATCGGCAATTGTCACTGGCGTGCCATCCGCCTTGGTCTGACGCTGTTGGTCGCCATCAAAATAGCGGCGCATAATATCGCCCGCCTCGCGAGCAATCCGCTGCGCGGTATGAAGTTCTTGTTCGTACATGCTCATCAGTATATACCGTTGGCTCTTGTGAATGCAATGCTTAGGCGCTTGATTGCTATAACTGAGAGATAAAGCCACTTAATCTCTTACTAACAGAGCCAAAATATACCGTGTAAAAAAGCAATCACTCTCCCTTGCCATTACTATGCACCCGGTGTATAGTAGATAATATTACTAGTATTATTGAACCGAATAAGGACATACCGATGGCGAAAAAGCTTCTGAAAATTCTGGGTATCATCATAGCAATACTATTCGTGTGCTTTGTGCTGCTTGTGCTTTATATGAACTATCTCAACCAAAGTATCACTGGCGATGACGGTGTGGCGAAGGATTATGCTGCGAAATTGAGCCCCAGCGGCACATTAGAGCAACGCTATACTAAGCCTGGCCCCTACCACGTTGCGCACCACACTCATCGCAGCGATAGCACAGCCATCAAAGAATATCATATCTATGCCCCGCAGCGCACTACTCCAAACCAGACTTTCCCGCTTGTGCTAATGGTTAATGGTACCGCTACCTACGCGTCTACTTATGCGCCAATCTTCGAGCATTTGGCCAGTTGGGGTTTTGTTGTCATTGGTAATGAGGATGGCTGGCCAGGCACTGGTGCAACGACATCTACCATGCTTGATACTGCACTAGAGCTCAATACTGCAGAGGATAGCCCCATCAAAGGCTTCGTCAATACAAGCAAAATCGGCATCGCCGGGCATTCCCAAGGCGGAGCCGGTGCTATCAATGCCGCGACAAAATACGGCAATAGTAACCGCTATACCTCCCTCTACACCGCTAGTGCCGTCGGCCATGGCACCGCAAACGACAACAACTGGCACTACGACACCAGCAAGCTCAAGACAGCCACCTACATGATGACTGGCACTGGCCCAAGCGACAACCTTGCCATTAGCCCACTGGGCGACTTACAGCAGAACTTCCAAGCCCTTAGCACAGATAAACCAAGCGTCATTGCGCGACGCAAGACCGTTGGTCACAAAGACGTGCTGGAATATGGCGATGCCTACATGACCGCTTGGTTCCTCTGGACGCTGAGCGACAATACCGAAGCAAAAGCGGTCTTCGCTGGTGACAACGCTGAACTCCGGCACAACAACGACTGGCAGGATGTAGAGACAAAGCACATACAATAAAGCTAAAGCTCACGCTAGCCAGGAAACGGCTAGCGTAGTTCCATAGCTACCGCTCTATTGCGTCACACACCGCCGCCACATACCGCAGATCATCTACCGCATGCCCAGCGCCTTCTACCACTGTGCCATGAACGGTGGGGATATGTTGCACGGCGGTATCAAAGACAAGTTTCATCTCTGGCCATTTGACAAGCTCCTCCGAGCCAACGAAAATCTGTACAGGGCACACGATACGCTGCGCAGCCGCTACCAAGCTCACCTGCTTGGCATATTCGAGTCGTCGCTTACCAATAGTGCGCCAATTGCGCTTAGACCAATACTGCGCACACTCTGCAAATGATGGTGACAGCGAGAAGAGCCACAGCTCACTTGGCGCCCGCTCGCACGCCGCTAAGAACGCAATGCACGCCCCAAATGAGAAGCCAGCCAGGATAGTCTCGGCTGGATCATACTGCCGATACCGCTCTTGTAGCGTCTGCAACCACTGTTTTTGCATAGTGCGATACCATTGAATTGGTACAAATTCCACTGCATAGCCCATCGCTCGCCAGCGGCTCATCAGTGTATCGTAATCGCGGTCGGTGCGCCCTTCTTGGAAGCCCGGCACAAAGAGAATCATTTTATTCATACAGCTATGATGCCACATTTCTGGTGGTAGCACAATGGTTTCCTAGCTTACTTTCAGGACTATCTCCCTCCTGCCTACTATTTTGTCTGTGAAATATCAGAAATTGCTACTACGCCATAGTTATGCTTTTCAGCTCCCGCACTAGGAAGCGATTTTTGAGCGTACATATGTATCTTTACTATAGGGAGCCCTCTAGTTACTGACACCAGTCAAATATTCTCAACCAGTACCACGGCAAGAAACAACCTATCACTTTGCCCTCTTCTCCGCTATACTAGATGTATGACAACGCTGACTAAATTCGCCCACTCTTGCTTTACTATTACAATTGACGGCCAAAGCTTGGTCGTCGACCCAGGCGTATACACCGACGATTTTGCTATGCCGCAGCAAGTCGCGGCAGTTCTCATTACCCATGCGCATCCCGACCACTGTAGCCCTGCGCTCATCAAGCGTATTATACAGGCATTTCCTGAAGCAGAGATTATAAGTGTTGATGATATCGTTGTAGATAGTACAACGATATCTCTACCAGAAGGCATACTCTCTGTCCGTCATGCAATAGCCGCGGTGCCTGGTGATACATACCAGATTGGGCCATTCACGCTTGAGTTTTTTGGCGGTGAGCATGCTGTAGTAAGCCCAGACATTCCGCACCTCCACAACCTTGCTGCGCTGATCAACGATCGTATCTACTACCCTGGCGATTCCTTCGCTTTGCCTCAGCGCCCCATCGACGTCCTCGCCCTGCCTGTAGCTGCACCATGGCTCAAGTTCTCCGAGGTGCATAGTTTCTTGCGGGCCGTCGCGCCACGCCTGGCTTTTCCTGTTCATGACGCTATCTTGAGCGACGCTGGCAAGGGATTGATTGATACACTGTGCACAGCAGCGGCAGCTGAGGTTGGGGTGAAGTATCAGCGGATAGAAACGATAGAGCTATCGTAGCTGACTATCCATAATTCCCTTTATTGTACGCATGGTACGCTTATGCTTATGGTGACTTTGCACTATTTCGCAGCACCCGCTCGCTCCACTCCTGCCAGCGGCCGAAGCTGCTCTGCTTGGATAGATCCAGGAACTCGCCAGTGCTCCATTCCACCAGCCGCATGCCAAGCTCCTGAATGAGATAAGCAAACACTTCCGTTGGCTCCCTGCTACCTCTGACGCAGAGCCCCACGGTGATGAGTTGTTCCCCGTGTTTGCTCAGGCTAAATTCAATCAGCCATTCTTTCTTCTGCATAATAAGCCACGATGGGTTGCTTGTATCTAGATGCGCATCACATACTTTGGCAGCCTTTTCTAGCTCGGCAATCATCTGCTGATGCTCGAGCGGCACGCAGTATTCCTCCGTCAGGTCGCTAACCGACTGGACATGACGTTTTGTTTTGATTGCGGTGAGATCCCAGCTCATAGGGTCACTGTCTCCTTGTGCACGTTTGTTTCATTTGCACCAGATTCGTAACGATAGCGAGCCATCGTTCGCTTGTTTATAACCCCAACTCCTTCAGCTGCCCGGGGTCTACCTGTGCGGGTGAGTCCATCATGACGTCGACACCGCTGCCGTTTTTGGGGAAAGCCAGAGTTTCGCGGACGTTGTGCTCGCCGATTAGCTCCATCAGGATGCGGTCAATGCCAAAGGCGCAGCCCGCGTGTGGTGGCGCGCCGTAGGTAAAGGCCCGCAGCATGGCGCCAAACTTCTCTTCTACGTACTGCCGGCTATAGCCCAGCAGCCCGAATACTTCGTACAGCACGGCCGGGTTGTGGTTGCGCACACCGCCGCTGCAGATTTCGTAGCCGTTCATCACCATATCGAACTGGTCAGCCAGAATAGCTAGCTTTTCGGCATCCGTCTGGGCGGCTTGCAGGGTGCTGAGTCCACCCTTTGGCATACTAAAGGGATTGTGGCCAAAGTCGAGCTTGCGGGCGTGCTCATCCCACTCGTAGAATGGGAAATCGATAATCCAGGCCAGCGCCACCACCTGCGGATCCTTCAGCCCAAAGTGCTCGGCAAACTCACTACGCAGCCGCCCCAGCACGGCATTGACCACCGGGCGCCTATCAGCCCCAAAGAAGACTGCATCGCCGTCCTTGGCTCCTGTTTTGGCTTGGATAGCGGCCAGCTCTTCTTCACGCAGGAACTTAGCAATTGGGCTCTTGGCTGCGCCGTCTTGGTAAGTAATGTAGGCCAGGCCGCCTGCGCCCTCGGCTTTGGCGATGTGGGTAAAGCCATCGATCTGCTTGCGGCTGAGCGACGCGCCGTTTGTGACGCAGATTGCCTTAATACATTCAGCGTTTTTGAACACGCCAAATTCGGTGTCGGCAAACACGTCCGTTAGCTCAACCAGCTCCATGCCAAAGCGCAGGTCTGGCTTGTCGCTACCATAGGTTTCCATGGCGGTTTGGTACGGGATGCGCGGGATAGGCTGGCCATCACCAGCTGGGAGGTTGCTGAGGTCCAGCAGCGTCTTGTCAGCAAAGTCCGTCACCAACTGCTGCATCAGTGGTTCCATCATCTGGCGGACTTGCTCACCATCCTCCACAAAGCTCATCTCTAGATCCAGCTGGTAAAACTCACCATACAGGCGATCGGCGCGCGGGTCTTCGTCGCGGAAACAAGCAGCCAGCTGGTAGTAGCGCGGCACGCCACCAACCATCAGCAGCTGCTTAAACTGCTGCGGTGCTTGTGGCAGGGCGTAGAATTTACCCTCTTGCAAGCGGCTAGGGATCAGGAAGTCACGCGCACCCTCGGGGCTGGAATTAGCCAAAATCGGCGTTTGGATTTCGATGAAATCATGCTCGTCCATATACTGGCGCATGCGGCGGTACATATCGGCGCGGCGGCGCAGCATCGTTTGCAGCTTGGGGCGGCGCAGGTCCAGGTAGCGGTAGGCAAAGCGCAGGTCTTCACCCGCTTGGTTGGTCTCGCTAAAGGGCTGGATAGGCAGCGTCTCGGCTTTGTTCAGCACCTCTAAGTCACTGACGGCTAGCTCGATGCTACCACTGGCAATATTAGGGTTGGCCAGACCCTCACCACGCTGGCGGACCTCGCCACGGGCTCGCAGGACATACTCGTCGCGGGCATGCTCCGCCAGGGCAAAGGCCGCGGTTTGCTCGGGGCTGACGACCAGCTGCACCAGGCCAGTATGGTCGCGCAGGTCGATAAAAATCAGGCCACCATGGTCGCGCCGTGCATGTACCCAGCCGGCCACAGTGATGGTTTGACCGGTGTAATCCGGCGTTTGGTTGGCAAGTATTCGTTGTGTCATATCTGTTAGATTATACCACAATTTCAGGCATCATTCTGCTCGCCCATGGGGAGGGCACGCGGCTGCGTGGGTTCGGGCAAGGCCACTGGCTGGCTATACACCTCGTCATCATCCGCTGTGGGAGCATGGCCAAGCAAGGCTTCGATACAATCGTCCAGCGTCACCATCCCCACCGTCTCACGATACGTATTGACGACAATGAAGACCTGTTGGCGCGTCTTAATAAACGCGCCCAAGGCTTGCTCGAGCGACTGTGTCCCGTCGATGTAGTACACGTTTGGGTCCATCACCGTTTGCACCTGAGCCGACACTGCCTCCTTAAGCGACATAAAGTCGCGGGTGTGTAGTACGCCAATAATATGGTCAATGTCGCCATCCACTACTGGGAAGCGGCTATGCCCGGTGCGGTGCAATTCATCGAGTAACAGCGGCCCTACCATAGCGTCTTGCTCGACTGTTTTGATAGCATTGCGCGGCACCATGACTGTTTCGACTGTCTTACGCGCAAAAGTCAAGCTCCCCAGCGCTTGCTCACGCTCGACTGGCGGCAAGACTGATGGCCGAGCATGACGCACCAGATGTTCAAGTTCAGCCCGCGACCCCAGGCGAAGATTCGTCTCTACTGGCGGCACAAACGAACGGACAATGCGCACCACTCGCGGGAACCGCCCGGCAAAGCTCACGAAGCTCGGCTCGACTGCATTATAGAGGCGCTGGGCAATCGCATGCACCCAGCCAATCCGCCCCACACCACCATAGAGCAGTGCCACCGCGAGCGCAACCAGCACACCACCACCAAAGTCGAATGCCCCAATACTTGCCATCACCATCAGCACCAGCAATAGCGCCACCACACAGCGCTGGAGCGAAACGAGATCGTCGTAGACAGCAATGCGCCGCAACTGGTGAATCGCTGTGCGATTATTCTGCTGGCGACGCCGCTCGAGCTCGTATTGGCTCACCGGCGGTATATCAGGCCATGCACTACCAGCCAGGATGAGGGCAATCACAAAGATAGCAAAGATGATGATCATGAGCGTTTCCATGCCATCATTGTAGCGCACTCCCCTGATCGGCTCAATGCTTTAGCCCGCGCAGCACCTCTGTCAGCTTGATTCGGCTTCTCGGGCACGATATAATATGCAAGAATAAGGAGGAATGTTTCGTTTATGACAAAAAAATCATGGCTGATCTTTGCAGTGCTCTGCCTCGCAATCTTAGGTGGGCTCGTGTGGCTGTCGCGCCAAGGTGAGTCTATCAACCTGTCGGGTGTCGACCCATTGCAGGTACAAAGCGCCAGTAGCCAAAATGGCGACATCGCCGACCATACCCACGGGAGCAAGTCACCAAAGGTAACAATCATCGAATATGGAGACTTCCAGTGCCCTGGCTGTTCGCAAGCCTCGCCTGCACTCAAGGCAGCCACTGAAAAATACAAGGATCACGTGCAGCTCATCTTCCGCAACAACCCTCTCTCGTCCATCCACCCCAATGCACTCGCAGCAGCAGCAGCAGCCGAATCAGCTGGCTTTCAAGGCAAATATTGGGAGATGCACGATAAGCTCTACACCGAACAAAATTCGTGGCAGTCACTCGATGGCACAGAACGCACCAACTACTTCGCCACCACTGCACAGGGGCTTGGCCTTGATGTCAACCGCTTCAAGACCGACCTCGCCGAGGCCGACCGCTCAGGTGCCCGGATTAAGAAAAAGATCGCCTTCGATAAATCCCTGGCTGGCGCTCAAAATGCTGCTAGTGCCACACCAGCTATTCTCGTCAATGGCAAGAATGTAACCAATCAATACGTCAAGGACGGCAAGCTCACCACCTCAGGCAGCTCAGATGCGCGCCAAGTGTGGGCCGACGCTGACGCCTTTGGCAAGCTCGTTATCGAGCCAGCCCTTAAAGAAAAAGGCGTCTCCTTACCACAATAATCCTTGCTCCAGTAAGCCAAAAAACCACCTCATATCAGAGGTGGTTTTGTTTGTGTTAGTTATTCTTGGTCGTATCTTGCGTGGTTTGTTGGGTGGTACCTTGCTGGGTTTGCGTGGTGGTATTTGCTCCATTTGACGGTGCGCCTGGCTGAGCACCACTGCCCGTCGACTGCCCTGCTTGGCCTGGTGGCGACATGTTCCCCTGGCTGGTTTGACCACCCATCATACCATGGCCACCAGGGCCACTTTGGCTCGATGTGCTGCGGCTATTGACCTGCATACCACCAAGAAATCCGAGCGCTGCCGCCACGATCACACCCCCGATCACCGCCGCGATCAAACCAGAGTTGGCTGTGCCTTTAGCCTGCATTTGCGTGGACGATGGTGATGTCGGCGATACACCACGCTTCTCCGCTACAAAGCCATCTTCTATGTTCATACATACTCCTTTCGTTGTTATGGTTCGAGTATAGGGAATGGGCGTTAAAAGAAGCTTAAAGTGCAATCTTGCAGACCCATCGCATTGCCGCGCACTTTTCTCGTACTATTTTTGCATAAACTTCGTCCGAGTGTGCTATCTAATAGGATGCAAGAAGTTGCAAAAAGCGCTGGCCTAACGTTGAGCGCGTTAATTAACAGCTACCTCACGCAAGTCGTTGCAACTCGCCATATTGAGCCGTATACCCCTGAGCTAACGACGCCGCAACTCGAAGCACTGCTTACTGAAATTGAGCCATCGTTAGCGGCTAGTAATGATCTGAGCAAGCCGTTTAACTCTGCTGAAGAATTTTTAGCTGATCTCAAAAAGTAATACAACTCATATACCCTTACTACCAGCTACTCCAAGCCCAGTTTGAGACGCGCCTTTGCTTATTTATCAGGCATCCGCTCTTTATTTCTCCAGAACGTTATCTACTACGTACTCTGCCTGCCAGCAAGGCGCAAGCCCACCGTAAAGGTCGTGCCACTACCAGGCGTACTGTCGACAGTAATTTTGCCGCCATGTTCGGTGATGATCTGCTGGGCAATCGCAAGCCCAAGGCCATAGCCCTGACCTAGGCCACCAGTGCGAGCTTGGTCGGCTCGGTAGAAGCGCTGGAATATCTGACGCTGTGTGGCGACGTCCATCCCGATGCCTTGGTCAATGATCTGCACCCTAGCCCAGCGATTGGTATTCTCAGCGGTGATGGTAATAGTGGTATGCTCCGGGCTGTATTTGATGGCATTGTCGAGCAAAATGGTAAGGAGCTGAACAAGACGCTGCTGATGAGCCC
The DNA here is from genome assembly GCA_963522905.1 of uncultured Candidatus Saccharibacteria bacterium. GTDB lineage: Bacteria > Patescibacteriota > Saccharimonadia > Saccharimonadales > Saccharimonadaceae > Saccharimonas. The sequence goes on from CAUQYS010000002.1 coordinate 190,622, forward strand.
GCACCATCAGAGGTGGCGTGGTGTCTTCAATGGCAATCGACTTCGCTTGGGCAGGTGCCACCACCAAGTTCATCGCTTCACTCACCACAGTTTGTAAAGCAACTGGCTGCAGCTGCACCACCGAGCGGTCGTGCCGAAGCAAGCCAAGCATTGTATTAGCTAGCGTCTGCAGCCGCGTCGCATCGGTCACATTCGCTTCTATGACGGCGCGAGCCTCAGCGAGGGTGAGCTTAGGATTGCGCAGCGCTACTTCGTTCGCAGTGCGCAGCGCGGTCAGCGGCGTGCGCAGCTCATGACTGGCATCACTAACGAACTGCGTCTGGGCGTGCATGTTGGCGCGGATCGGCCGCAGGGTGTGCTCCGCGAGAAGATAGCTCACTACACTGCCAATTGCCAGCGCCGCGAGATTCACGAGCACCAGCTGAGCGATCAGCTCTTGCCGTGCCTCAGCCGCTCGCCGCTCAAGGAAGCGATTGACGGTATGGTCGGTAAAATGAAATTCTTGCTCTCTGCCAGCCTCACTCGGTGGGCGCTGCCGCTCCAATTGCGCAGCCGATGTCTGATAAAATACCAGGCTAAACCCGAGGCTCATTACCATAATAATCGCAAGATAGGTACCAGCCAGTCGGAGTGTTGTGGTGCGAAAGCTCATTGGCGCTGCCTCATGCTGGGTCGTCCTTGACGATGTAGCCAAAGCCCCGCACTGTCTCGATAATTGGGCGGCTATCTGGGAATGGCTTCTCGAGTTTACCCCGGAGATAGTTGATAAAAACCTCGACATTATTTGGCAAGATATCAGCATCGAAGTCCCAAACGTGAGTCATGATGTTATTTTTGCTGAGGATCTGATTCTTGTTGCGCAGGAGGTGCTCGAAGATGGCAAATTCTTTGGCCGAGAGCGCAATAGGCTGGCCAGCTCGCGTCACGGTCTGCTTGACGGTATCGAGCTCGATATCAGCCACGCGCAGTACGGTCCCGAGCGCCTCTTGGGGACGCCGTAGCAGGGCACGCACGCGAGCCGCTAGCACATCGAAGGAAAAAGGCTTGGGTAAATAGTCGTCTGCGCCGTGGTCGAGCCCCGCCACAATATCCTGCGTCTGGTCCTTAGCTGTGAGCATCAGCACTGGTGTGTGGTTGCCCCTGCTGCGAAGCTTCTGCACTACTTCGAAGCCATTCATCACTGGCATCATCACATCAAGAATAATCGCATCATACTCATCGGCCCATGCAGCATTGCAACCATCCTCGCCATCAAAGGCGACATCGACGGCGTAGCCTTCTTGCTCTAACCCCTGTTTTATCGACTCGGCAATGCGCCGCTCATCATCAACGACTAGTAGTTTCATATCCTCATTATACCGTGTTATTCGTCATTATAAATCTTTATTGCACTGCCCTGGATTTCTCTTTTCAGATATCCGATGGCGTGCTAAAATGAATATTTCCCAAGAATGTTCAAGTTTATCATTACATATTGCGTAAGCCGTATCAGTCACATTATCTCACCTTCTTAGTGTCATAGTGGCGATGCTTATCCTTCGTATTGCGGGCTAGTACCCCAGTGCTGCTTCGGGCCATAGACGGCGCATCATCTGCTGGCCGCGGCGGCTGACGGTGATCCACCAATCACCAGTCGTCATCTTGACTGTAATAAGCCCTTTGTTCTTGAGGTGAGTGAGTTGCGCCATAAGCTTTGGGCGGCTCATGCGCAGACTCTGCTCTAGGCCAATCACATCATCTTCGCCATGCTCGTTGATCTGCTGCAAAACGAGAGCTTCGTCTGTGGTGAGGGTTGGTTGCTGTGCCATTGTCGTATACTCCTTGTTTATGGTTGTATCTGTAGTATGCACGACGTGGCTTAGGGTAGTCTTAAAAATTCGATTTTTTACTTCATTACGCTACACCTAGAGAATTAGAGGTGAAACATAACGGTATATTATAGCTTGCATACTGTGTTTTCTACCCCTGTTCATTCCTCTTATGCTATACTAATCATATGAATCCGCTTGCGATGATTGCCTACCAAACCAAAGACTATCCACGCCTGCCCGATGGAAGGATCGACTACACTGGCCAACCTATCTGCTTTGTCTTCAACTGCGTGGTATGCTACGGTGATGAGATTTTACTAGCGCGGCGTAGCCAACAAGAAGTTGAGCAGCCGCGTATGCTCAATGGCGTCTCCGGCTTCATCGACCGGACCGATACGAGCATTACGGTACTGGCCGGGCAAGAACTGGCCGAGGAGCTAGGCATTGACCCGCGAGATACGACTATCGTGGTGGCGCAGCAACCCCTGATGCAGATTGACGCAGCGCATAGCCGCCAGTGGTATGTGTATCCGGTGCTCGTTGAATGTGCGCAGCGCATATCACCTCGTCTTAATGCCGAAAATAGCGCAGCGACGTGGTATCCACTCACCGAGATCGATGCTTTGCCGCTGCTACCGTTTTATCATGAGACACTTCGCGCTGGCCTGGCAATGCGCCACAAGTAGGCTTTGCGTTAATTGAAGAAATAATAAAGAGCCAGCCCAAAAACTGGCTCTTTATCTCTGTTACGATACGATTTAAACTGCCTGCGAGAGATCGTACACGGTGTATTGCGTGCCACCGTAGTCAACCTTGGTGCCAGCACTCGCCGCCCAGGTAGCGATAGCAGAGTTGCCGCCTAGCCCACCATGATGGGTGGTTTGCGTTTGGGTTGATGAGGATTGTGCAGTCGATGGAGCCGACGAATTCGTTCCTGCCTGCGTCGACTGCTGCCCGCCATGCCCACCTGGCCCATGCTGACTCACTACGTAGTAGCGCACACTGCCCTGACGTACCAGCTGCTTGAACTGTTCGAGCGTGAGCGTGCTGTCGCTACCGTTAAAGCCACCGACCGCCATCACCGCCTTGCCCGTGGAAAGCTGGATTGGTGCCGATTCATTGGCACTGTTGACTGCCGCAAGCCATGTTGCATTCTGCTGGTGTGACACAAGATACGAGACAAGAGCGGCTTCTGCCTGGGCTGATTCGTTATTCGTGCCGCTCATTGCCGTCGCACCCGGACCCGCTGTAGGAATGCTTCCACTATGCGCTGTCGCTATTGTGCTCAAGCTAAAGGCTACTGGTGCAGCCATACCAGCCAGCACAGCCATAGCAAGAGCCGTCCGCACATACCACCGATGGAGTGTTACTAGTGGCACAAGCGTCATCACAGCCGCTGCTCCACCAGTGATAATGACAAGCCAGGTAAGCCACGGCCAGGTATTGCTATAGCCAAGCATAATGACACCAATGATCGTCGTGAGCAGTATTGTCAGTGGCACAAGCCAGGCTAGCTTCGTGCGCCGCGTGTAAGCTTGCCACAGATACGGCGCGCCAATCCCTACCAGGGCAGCAACACTCGGTGCCATCGCCACGACGTAGTATGGATGGATCGTCCCACTTGTCATGCTAAAGATAATGATATGAATGAGCAGCCAGCCCAGCCACAGCAGCACACCAACACGCTCTTTGTTGTGCCGTGGTGCGCGGCGCAGCAGCCATAGTACGAGCCCGCCACCGATCACAGCTACCACAAGCAACCAGGCAATATTAGGGCCAAAACTTTCGTTAAAGATACGCAGCACCCCTGTCTCGCCGCCAAAACCAACACCTCCTGGGCCACCACCATGGCCACCCATACCACCACCGGCTGGTGGCGTCATGGATGCTGCCTGCGTCGCCGTATGACCAGCCGATTGCGCGGCAGATTGGGTTGCGGTTGCCGCCGCTTGGCCTATCTGCGCTACCCCACCACCTGGCGCTTTGCCAGGGCCACCGCTATTACCCAGCAAGCGCCCAAAGCCATTGTAGCCAAAAATCAAACTCCAAATGTTATTATCATTGGTACTGCCCACCCACGGGCGATGAGCTGCCGGAGTAAGCCACACAAGCACACTCCACCAAAAGGTCGAGACAGCCGTTACCACGCCAGCCACGCCAAGATGCCAGAGGCGTGTCACGAGCTTTGGCCGGGCGCACACTAGATAGAGCAGTGCCATCACTGGTAGTACCAGTAGCCCCTGCAGCATTTTTGTATTAAAGGCCAGGCCAGTAAAGAGCCCTGCAAGGCTCAGCCACAACACTGGCTTCTTATTTTCAAAGGCGCGGAGGAAGGCGTAGGCACTGGCCGTCAAGAAGAGTGTCAAGAAACTATCGGGGTTATTAAAGCGAAACATCAAGGCAGCTGCTGGCGTCAGCGCCATCACCACACCAGCGATGAGCCCTGCCTTAGCACTATACCACCGCTTGACCGCTGCATAGACAAGCATAACTGCCGCGACCCCCGCAAGCGCATGCGGCATGAGCATGCTCCACGACGAGAAACCAAAGAGCCGGCCACTCAGCCCCATAATCATCATACTGATAGGCGGTTTATCGACACTAACAAAGTTCGCCGCATCAAGGCTGCCGAACAGCCAGGCCGTCCAGTTTGTACTCGCTGCCTGAGCAGCGGCAGCATAATAGCTATTGGCCATGCCATTGATGGTTAAGTTCCAGAGGTAGAGCACACTCGTTAGTAGCAAAAGTCCAGCCACAGCTGCTAGCTCGCCAAAGCCCGCCTTGCAATATTCGCGCCGCACCCGCGAGAGGCCCTTGAGATCATCTGTTGCAGTCTTGATGATATGAACACGCGAGTCGGTGTCTTCGACCCACTCAACTGGCTCCTCGTGGATGGTATAACCAGCGTACTCTGCCTTGACGAGCAGCTCGGTATCAAAGAACCAACCAGTATCCTTGATGCGAGGCAGAATCTTGCGTGCCGCATCGCGCCGAATCGCCTTGAAACCGCACTGAGCATCAACAAATTTTGTCTTCATCGTCTGGCGAATAATCCAGTTGTAACAGCGCGAGATAGTGTCGCGTTTGAAGCCGCGGGTTGTGCGCGACTGCTTCATCAGGCGCGAGCCCGTCGCCACAGCTGCCTCACCCATAATCAGCGGGGTGATCATTGGGACGAAGCTGTCTAAGTTGGTAGAGAGGTCGATATCCATATAGGCCAGAATATCAGCCGAGCTTTGTAGCCAAGCTTGCTTGAGAGCCCGGCCACGGCCTTTCTCGCTAAGCTGGATGAGCCGCACCTCGGGGTAACGTACCGCCAATTGGCGCGCCGCTTCCGCTGTACCATCCGTGCTACCATTATCGGCAATAATGATGCGCCAGCGATGCGGCACATGCTGTGATAAATACGCGTGCAACGTGCTCAACGAGCGCGCAATGACATGCGCCTCATTAAGCACTGGCAGCACAATATCGATACTAAGCGTCCGCGGATTAAGCGCACGCAGCACCGGCGCAGCAGGCGTCTCTACCACTGCGGCTGATTGAGTCATGGTTGCTGTTTTTCATGTGTGGTATTGTGCAGGAGAGAGATGAAAGCTAGCTTAAAGAGACTCCTGCAGAGGCGACGTGCTCATATCAGCCCATTTATTATTTCTCGCTGTCTTATTCTTCCTCTAGGAAGTTATGAAAGCTAGTATTCTGCCTAAGCACCAATATTGAGAAAGTAGCCCAAACCATCTAGCCTACCAATATAAAGACAATAAAGCTAATACAACAGATGAGATGGAGCCAAGACAGAGGTTATACGCTATTCACTCGTGTGCTCTACAAGCATTTGCGCGATTATCTCCGGTGTCCATACCGTACCATCAGCAAAAACCACTTTTTCGATCTGCTGGCTTGTGCTCTCATGCAGCCCGTCGTATGAGTACGAGCCAAAATATCCTTGGATAATGATTTTATCACCTGTACCCGTGATAGCAAGCTCGAGACTTTCATATGATGAAAGATGGATACGTCGAACAGTCACATCACGCGGATTAATGCCTTCGCCAAACTGCAGTGTGTCAACGCCGTCATCATCACTTATCGTGTCAACACCATCCCCTCGCTTGAAGGTATAGATATCGTTGCCGCCTGCACCATACAACACATCATTACCCTGCCCACCAGTCAGCATATCATCTTTCTCACCACCAATGAGGCTGTCATCACCGTCGTCCCCATAGAGCACATTTGCGTCTTGCCTCGCGCCACGCACCGTGTCGTTACCAGCTCCACTATGTACCGTGATACCATCATCATCAAAGGCGTCAATAGAATCATCGTCAGCTGTGCCTTGTAAGTGATGCGTCATAGTGCGGATTGCCTGCTCATCCCACACGGTGCCATCTGCAAAGACAAAGCGCTCGACACGATGACCTGGCACGGGACGGTTCCGTCCTGTCCAGTCACTCGAACCATAATAGTCTTTGATGCGAATACTACCAGAGCCCTTTATGTCTAAGACAAGATCATAGTCATTGCCTGGCGTGCCATACGGGCGACTCTCATAGCGTGCCATTACATCGCTTGGCACGATACCCGCACCAAACCGTACAGTGTCAATGCCACCAAAGTCGCTAATCGTGTCATTACCATCACCGCGGTTATAGATATATGTATCGTCCCCAAATTGAGAATTGATCCGGTCATCACCTGCACCACCAACAATCAACCCGGAACCATTTATTCCATCATCACCTGCGCCACCATAGAGCTTATTAGAATCACCTTCTGAACCATTAAGGTTGTCATCGCCAGCACCGCCAAAAATTGTATCACTACCACCATCACCATATAGAGAATCGTCACCATCGCCGCCAAAAATCATATCATTACCACCTTTGCCCATGATGGTGTCATTCCCTGCATCACCCATCAGTGTATCATCAGAATTCGTTCCTGTTACGTAATCATTCCCTTCTCGGCTCTCTACATAGACCGCACGCTTCGTCACGCCATAGTCTGGGACGTGATCATAACCATCAATAGAATCGTCTGCTGCTGTACCAACGACATGTGCACTTGCACCAAAGACCATCTGCAGCCAACGTGTCATCGTATCAGGTGTCTCTACTATAGCAGCAAGTGTGTCGCGCGTTATTCTGGCCGCACCACTCAGTGCACTCAGCACGGCAATGTCGAGACGGAGCGAAGTTGTCCATTGCGTAGCCCCAGCAAGTTGTGCCATCAGCACACGAGCAAAGGCATCAGCTTGCTCACCCATAATCCGGCTTGTTTCATATACACTAGAGGTAAGGATATTCACCTGATCGCGAACCACCTGTGCTACATCGACTATGATCTTCTTACCGCTTTCAGCGACAGAGAGCGTTATTCGCACAAGCTCTTCAGCTGTAGCACTTGGAATCTCAACGACGATGAAATGAACGCCATTGGCAATACCGGTATATACTTCCAGTGTTGTACGAAGTGCGCCAGCCAATGTACTCGTGATAGAGTCTCCCTGCGGTACAGTGGCTGCTAGCGTACCATCATCAGTTAATAAACTACTTGGGCGATGTGCATCGAAAGCTAGCTCTTGGCTAGTGCGATTCACTGCATACCCGAGCGATGCTACGCTTGCAGCTGCCATCCACCCCATAGCTGAGGCATGCTCACCATTGCGTGCCGCCACAGCAATGGCACCCTGCACATACTGCAATATTGCCATATAGTCACGGTCCTTCTTACGCAGCTCATCACTGTTCATATCCTTAATGTACACTGTGCGGCCCAGCTGCACGCCATACATACCAATGATATCGTGCTCATTGGTGTAGTCCGTTACTGAGGTGTCATAGTCCCGCGGGTTGACATTCTTCAGCACTTGGCCAATCCCTACCGCGTCGAAGGTGACCGTCTTATATGCACCACTAGTTTTATACGCCATATACTGCGCTAGTCCACCACCGAGTGAATGGCCAGTGAAGCTCTTGGTGCCTACATGAGCACCGCCACCAACTTTCTTGATCGTCTCGGTATAGAAGGTGTAGGCATCGTGGAATTGGTTCAGCCCATCCTGTACAAAAACATTTCCACTCGATGCAATCGCAATATCCGACTCAATATCTTTCATCGCTTCCCAGATATTTTTATCAATATCTGTCCCGCGGTAGGCAAAGACAATGTCTTTGGTGGCTGGATCTTGCACAGCAATAGCCGACATACCAGATGAAGTGGTTGTGGCGTTAATGAGGTGCCAGGATGCGAGGGAGGAGAGGGGTTTAAGTTCAAGACGGTTGTTTCTAGGTACTTTCTTAATAATTTCTTTTAAAGATTTGTTGATATCATTATCAGAAAACGGCTCATATGCCAATGAGCTCAAAGTTAAAAACTGTTCGTCTTTTACCATAACTATATCCTCCCTTTACTCTTTTTAAAGCAATTCTTAGAAGTTTCTTGCGCCGTTTTCTCGCTTATACCTCCATACTCCTGACAAACATATCGCGCATCTTCAGTTCTACTATTTACAACGTATCTCACAGCATAACTTTTCGGGTTTTTTGATTGGACATACTCCATAAGCCTTCTTACGTTTTGGACATCTTCTTCTTTTACCTGGTCCCCTACTACAACAATAGATACTTCATATATAATATGGTCCCCATACTTTTGCAACATCTCAGCAAAAGCTGGCGTGCCCTGTATCTCATCAACTACGTCAGGAGCAATTGTAATATCTGGCATATGTTTTACTGCAGATATAGACAACTTTTTAACCATCTTAGTAAGATCTTTTTCTTCTTGCTCATTGTAAAGTGCCGAGAGGTAGTTATCACGGTAGAGCTGGTGATCTTTCTCTAAAACACGAAAGGTATAAGAACTACCCTCTCTATACGCATCTGCAACTTTGCCACCCCTTCTTGCAAATCCTCCTCCTTCAATTCGATAGTTCTTGATAATGAAGTGCTGGTGATATTTTTTCTCTAGGTAGGCGCGCATTTCAGTCTGAGCTTGATGAGCCTCTATAAGATACTTAATATGAAATATACCAATCAATGTACCAACTAATAGAAGTAAGACGCATGTCGGAATAATGATAACGCGGAGGATACCACGAAAAAGAATGGCGCGGATGCTTAGCCTATTATTCTCGTCTGGTTCTTTCTTGTGCATGTTTTCTGTCCTCACCCCTTACCTTCTAAAGCATTCATTGGCTTGTTTTTCATCTAATAGACGCGTACCTTCTACCTGTATATTGCACACTATGTCTGTGTCCATCTTCGTATCATGTATGCCGTAATGTATAATACGGTAGCCAACTTTTTGCTGATTGATATATCTAATAAGGCTCATGAGATAGTACCGATCTCGGTTATCGACAGCCAATTGATTTGTATTACGATTAACGCTTATTATGTAGTGAATATCTTTTCCATAAGACGCTATCGCTTCTTCGTATGTTTTAGGTGTACCGCTCAGCGACTGTGCTCTATTGTCTGTAAGACTGACAGTGATGTCGGTCTGCGCCCACGAGTTATTTATGATATGATCCTTTATTAACTTATCATTCTGAGAGCGGGACCATATTACACCTGGATAGTTATCTTGATTGCCATTCGATGAGGTGTTTACAGAAAATCGTATCTGAGGATCTCGTATAGGGTAAGCATTGGCAGCTAGTACTCCCTCTACGCCGAGGCCACTGCTCTTCCGCTCTGGTTTCTCAACGATGAATTCCTCATTATATTTGTTTTGTAAATAAGTTTTCATTGTTGCTTGAGCTTGATTCGCCTCAATATCGGCCTTGAGATAGAATCCACCAACAAGGAGAAACATAACAGCTGTTGGAATAATGATGACATAGAGAATACTACGAAGAAGAATAGTGCGGAAGCTTAGTTTGGTGTTATCGCTTGGTTTTTTATTGGACATATTTTCTACTCTGTGACTAATTCTTGCATTAATATAGAACTTTAAAGTTGTTCCTCTTCTGAAAGTTGTTTAATTGATGAAGCGCCATGAAGAGAGGAGATTTAAGTTCAAGCAAGTTAGTTCTTGCGGTCAAGTGAGAGACAATTTCTTTAAGGGTTTGTTTTGATGCATCATCTAACAAACTATTTGGTATTACTTGATAAGCAAGCGATGACAAGGCAAGATACTGCTCAACTTTCAAATTCATTTTTTCTCCTTAATTATTTCTTTATCATATATACGAATATCCTGGTTTTCGTGAAGTATTTTTGCTATTTCATCTTCTAAGAGCACTATGACGTGTTTAGTACCATTTTCGTACCATCGGTATATCAGTTTAGTCTTAGCAGGAACATCCTTAATAATCTGCAACAACTGCTTGACTCGCTCATAGTGCATCAACGAAGAAGCATCGTTTTGCGCAGTTACTTCTAGCTTATAGAGTATACTTTGGCTATGCTTATGTGCTACCTCTTGGAATAATGGCAAAGCCTTAGTGTCTGTAACAGCATTGCCAATTTCGCCCGTTGCTATATCCACAGTAGACGCGTACGATCCAACCATTATTCTATCGACCATCGGTTTTATTCTTGCCATTTCTTGTATGCCCCACAGTGTATCTACATAATCATCCCACGGGTCTGAAAGTGACATCAGCACCTTAAAGGGAAGTTTTTTGTTCGCCGCAGGATAAGCTACCGCCTCAAACCACCCTCGCACCGCGAACCCACTTCCGTTTCGTATTGGTTTCTCGACAATGAATTCTTCTTTATACTTGTTATGTAAGTACGTCTTCATTGTCGCTTGAGCTTGGCCAGCCTCGATATCTAACTTAAGATAAAAACCACCAACAAGGAGAAGCATAATGGTTGTTGGAATAATGATGACATAGAGAACACCACGGAAGAGGATGGTGCGGAAGCCTAATTTGGTGTTATCGTTTGGTTTTTTCTTGGACATATTTTCTACCCTCACCCCCCTACTTTCTACTCAGTGACTATTCTAGCACGAATATAGAACTTCTGATTTCCCTTTTATACGCTATATCTGTCTAGATACCACATCAATAAACAGTCTCCATCCTACTCCTCATTCCTTATCAATCACCTCAACCATCAGTTTGCTTTTTTCAATACCTGGTTTACTGTCCCGGACTTATGTCTCTTCATGTTACCATCTCCTCTCTAGCGCTATCCAACCTGCCGCTACAGATGCTGCCACAGATAACTCATTGTTCATGAGCATAGTTCGTAGCTCGTCAGGTGTTAGCTGTATTACTTCAATATCCTCATTATCATCAAGGTGTTGCCTATGCTTTATAGTGACATTATCAGCAAAGACGATCGCTATCTTGACACGGCTATTCGTAGGGTCCTCAAAAAATGTAGGTCCCTCTACAAAAAGACTGGAGGTGCCTCCAGTCTCTTCATATAATTCCCTTTTTGTAGCAATTAAAGCAGATTCACCCGCATCAATCTTACCCGCAGGAAATTCTATAACACTTTGCTGCGCTCCGTGTTTATACTGACGCACCAGTAAAAATTTGCCTTCATGAGTGCGTGGAACGATCAAGACGGCATTCATTCCTTCTCGGATGTAATAATCATCGAGGACTTTGCCTGACGGGAGCCTGACGGTTTCAATATTTAGCTTGTACCACGGTGAGTCGACTAGCTTTTTTCGATCAATAATATTCCAATCTCGATTCATAGTATTATTGTAGTGCATTCTCATATCTAGCACTACCATCAACTGTAGCATAAGTAGTATAAGCGATGTCATACATCTATGTATAAACAAGATATTTACACACTCGCGGTCCCCTTTCACATTATGATACACCGTAAATCATAGGGCTCCAGCGGCACATAACAAGTGAGCCCAAGACGTGTTAGTTTTTATCTTTTCTCGTATGTAGTAAAATACTATACATGAATACTCAAGCGCACCACGTTATTACCGACGAACACTTGGTCGATGAAGCGCTATCTCGCTCAGTTGCCGAAATTCTTCCGAGCAAAGATAGTCTCAAAAAGGAGCTACAAAGTGGCCGTCGCCTCACATTCTATCTTGGTATTGACCCAACTGCGAACTATGTTCATCTTGGGCATTCAACAAATTATCTGATACTCGAACGGTTCCACGCTCTTGGCCACCGGATTATTGTGCTAATTGGCGACTTTACCGCGATGATCGGTGATCCGAGCGATAAAACCTCGATGCGTGTGCAGCTAACACGCGAACAAGTGCTGGAGAACCTGCAGACATTTAAGGCACAAATTGGCAAGATTCTAGACTTTAGCGATATCGACAACCCGATAGAATTCCAGTTTAATTCGGAGTGGCTCTCCAAGCTAACATTTGAAGATTCTGTGGAGCTTGCCTCCAACTTTACCGTGCAGCAGATGCTCGAGCGCGATGCGTTCAAAAAGCGAGTCGCTGCCGAGAAGCCACTCTTCGTCCATGAGTTCTTCTATCCGCTGATGCAGGGCTACGATTCTGTGGCAATGGATGTTGATGTAGAGATTGGTGGCACCGACCAAACATTCAATATGATGGCTGGCCGTACATTACTCAAGCGCTACAAGCAAAAAGAAAAGTTTGTCATTACAACCACACTGCTCGAAAACCCAGAAACCGGCGAAAAATTAATGAGCAAAAGCCTTGGCACCGGCGTGGGTCTCGATCTGAATGCCAAAGATATGTTCTTTAAAATCATGCAGCTGGCGGATGCGGGTATTTACCAGTGTTTTGTGGATTGTACGCGCCTGCCTATGAGTGAGATTGCTGTAATTAAAAATCGACTCAACGACGGAGAAAACCCACGCGATATCAAAAAGGATCTTGCTCGAGAGATAGTGTCAATGTACCACGGAGCGAGCGCCGCCGTTGATGCCGAGCAGCAATGGGTCTCTGAGGTGAGTCAGAAGAATCTTGCCAAGGATATTGACGTCATTCAGGTAGATGCCCATGAGTCAATTATCGATATCATTGTTCGACTGGGCATCACAAAAAGTCGCGGCGAGGCCAGACGGCTCATCAAGCAAAATGCCGTGAAGATCAATGACTCCAAAATTTCCAGCGAAGATACACCACTTGCTAACGATGACATTTTGCGTGTTGGTAAGAAACATACCTTCAAGGTAGTTTTACGCTCATATCAATGATGCATTATTGCATAAAACTGGTGTTATACACCTGCTGTAGAAAACATTCATCTGCTATCTTCTGGAGAATTACATGTGTTTGACGCATGTTAATGCGCTACTCTAAAATTAGACGCGTATAAGTACTTTCGTCGCAACCAACTCAGCATCCATCAACCAGTCAGCTACTCATAGCCCAGCATATCATACGCCGTAGCTGCCATATACGCCTGGAGTCGCCGCACTGCTTGAGCCGCCTCAGGAGCGGGCTGGGCGCTACATACAGCATAATATCCCACTAGGCCAGCAAGCAGCGGCCGGTTCAGCTCGGCCTGCCAGGCCTGCACATCGTAGCCGCGGCGCGCCATATCGAGCAAGAACTCGGTTGCGCTCCACCGCTTTGGCACATAAGCCGCCCACTGCCAATCAATTAGCTTCACGTTATCTTGAGCAGCATGGTAGGCAATTGTCTCGCTCCGCACATCACCGTGGCTCAAGCGATCACACGGCTGATCAGCCACCTGCTGAGCCAATGTCGCGAGATCAGCTAAGCGCTCGGTATTATCAAGCACGGCGCAAAACTGCTCGTAGCGCCGGCGAATCACTGGCTTACTGGCTTGCTCGGCCCAGGAGCGGTACGTCTGCTGGAGCTCCTCACGCCGCGTCGCATCATCGCAAAGTAACCGAAGCCCCTGGCATTGCACCACTCGGTCAAAAGCCGTAGCATGCAGCCCAAGCGTCTCAGCCGCCGCCTTGGGCAGCTGCGTCTGCTCAAGCTGAGCAATAGCCCGCAGCACCGCCGCTATATACCGCTGGCTCGCCGGCGTATCCGCTACATCAGGCGGCTGCCACTGCCAGCCATCCTTGGCAATATACGCCTGGCTGAGCATAATCACCCGCTCATCATCATACTGAACAAACTCCGTGACCAGAGGCGAACCGGCCTGCTGCAACGCCCGGATCACCGCATCATCTTTGCTCAGAGCCGCTGCCAGCGCAGCGTGGTTCGAAGCTTCTGGATCAGCCTCCTTGACAAACACCGACTGCGTCCCAGCCAGTGCAACAGCTCGTCGACACCCGGTTGACGCGCCCTCAATCGGCACCACCCGCACCTGATCACGCGCCACCTTACAGCGCTGCGCTACCATCGCAAGCGCCGATGGGCTTAAAACCTGGGGAGACGACGACTGACTCATACCTCTAGTATAGCAAAGGTGAGATAAATCGCCATACCAACCATACTATAGCCCATCTCTCACGCTCCGCCTCCCCGCAAGCAAAAAATGCAAAAACCCGCCATGCAAGCGGGTCTTTGGCATTGACACTAGCTACCCTTGGCCTATAGCCGATCGGTCACCACATCAGGGCGATGGTCAGCCTCCATTATCTGCGGCGATGGCCCATAAACGCGGACACTCACATAGTCCTTGGGTGAGTAGGTACACGTCGAGAAGAGGTTATGGCGATCACGACAGGCATCATGCTGCACGGTCACAATAGCCCGACTGCCTTCCTTAGTAATCGTCGCTGTTGGCTCTTTGACACCCTTCATCTGCAGGTAATCTATCTCAACACGCGGCTTTTCAGCGTAGCCCCCATAGCTCACCCTGGCGGTGCCATCGACGCGCACCGTAGTGGCATCGGCGACGTCAACCACCTTGGTGCGCTGCACGTCGCGCATTTGGCGCTCTAAGCTCATCCCCGCATTCATTCCACCAACCGCTAGGCCAGAGATAGCAACCACCCCAACGAGGAGCATCGCCAGCATGGCAATACCAACCGGCCGCTTCAGCCGCCAGGCAAAGATACTCCATGCACCAAGTGAGAGCAAAGCAGTCAGCGCCACGCCGCCGAGCACTGCACAACCATACGCCAACCACAGCCAGCTCTGCGCAGCAAAGTCGCCCATGTTTGAGACCATAGTCGCGCTCATTACGCCACCGACCATCAGTGCGACAAATGCGCCCAGCGCCATCAGCAAGACGCCACAGCCAATCATAATGCGCAGGACTTTCGCTGCAGTCTGAGCTGCTTGGCTACCACCAGCAGGCTCGGCCGCGGCTTTTTTTAAGCTATCAAACGTCACTGGCTTACCGGCCATACGCAGCTTATCCGACGCGGTCACTGCTGGTGGAATAGAAAGCCACATCACGATATAGATCAGCAGCGCCGTCCCAAACGTCATAAAAGGTGAGACGATTGCCAGGAGACGAATCCACAGCGGGCTGATCCCAAAGTATGCCGCCACACCAGCACACACCCCACCGATCACCGCATGATCTGTATCGCGCATCAGCTGCTTGGGTGCCCCGTCCGCGAGAGCCGCCTCAGCTGCATCTTGCAGCGCAGCATCGTCATCTCCTGCCTCGGCTTCACTGGCAAACTCTCGAGGTTCACCCATCTGACCGCGCAGGGCTGTGACGTCCTCAGCAGTCACCACATCATCGCGCGTCACACCGCGCTCGGCCAGCAGCTCGACCATCCGCGCTTCGATCTCGCGCATTGCTTCTGGCTCGGCATGCATCCGCTGCTGAATCGACGCCAGATACTCTCCCAGCGCGTGCTTCGCCTCGACCTCAACACGAAACGGTGTCTTGGCGAGGTGGATATTGGTAATTTCCTTCATGACATGTCCTCCTTACAACTTCTCTATTGTACTACTTAGTGCCGCAATATTGTGTTTGAGCTGCTTGGTTACCTCTGCGCCAAATGGTGTGGCCGTATAATATTTGCGTGGTGGCCCTTGCTCACTTTCTTTCCATTCGTGTTGCAAGAGCCCGTCCTTTTGCAAGCGACTCAGTAACGGGTAGATCGTCCCCTCCACCACCATCAGGTCAGCCTGACGGAGCTGCTGGATGATCTCGCTGGTGTAGCGTGGCTCCTTGGCACACACCACCAGCACGCAGTACGATAAGAAGCCTTTGCGCAGCTGTGTCGTTAGCGCCTCGGCATAGTCAGTTGCATTCATCAGTGTCCCCCTGGGATGTTATGGCGTGTGACACGCCCGTCTTTGATCACCACTTGGTAGTCACATTGCTTAGCCAAATCCGCATCGTGCGTTACGATGATGAGCGTTGTGCCGTGCTCGCGCTGCTGGCGAAAGAGCAGCTCCTCGATCTGGGTGCCCGTCTCGCTATCCAGGTTGCCAGTTGGCTCATCAGCAAACAGGATCTTTGGCTCGCCCACGATTGCTCGGGCAATCGCCAAGCGCTGCTTCTGCCCGCCAGATAGATCCTTGGCCTTATTGTGCTTTTTGCTGGCTAAGCCGACCGCCTCGAGCGCTTGGTTCACCTTGGCACTGCGCTGAGCCCGTGGCACGCCGGCGATCTCTAGCGGTAGCATCACGTTGCTCACCACGCTGTCGTTGCCCTCGACAAAGAAACTCTGGAAGATAAAGCTAATCGTCCGTGCCCGGAAGGCATCAACCTGCCGCGGCTTCATCTGCAGGATATCTCGCCCGCCGATCACCACTTGCCCTGTCTGTGGCCGGTCGAGACCAGAGATAGCGTGCATCAAGGTGGACTTACCCGAGCCAGATTTGCCGAGGATAGCGACGCTCGCGCCTCCGGGGATGGTCAGATTGATATCATTGAGTGCCTTAAATTGGTTGTGCTTTTTGCCGTAGGTTTTGGTAATATGTCGTAGTTCAATCATGTCCTTCTCCTTATTCTATTCTGTCCTTAATGCCTCGATTGGGTCAAGCTTGGTTGCCTTGCGGCTTGGTAAGTAGCTGGCAATAATGCCGAGGATGGCCAGTAGTGCCACGAGGGCAACCATCTGCCAGGCTTCGGGTAGAAGCAGCTGCATACCCTCCTCAAACTTGAGCTTCTCAACGATCCAGGGGTTGAGCAGGCTCAGTAGGCTGGCCCCGCCCGCACCAATCGCACCACCGATGACGCCGATCAACGCAGCCTCGTAACGGAAGAGCTTACCAACATCACGGCTACGCATCCCCAGCGCCTTCATGAGGCCAATCTGCTGCGTCCGCTCCAGCACCGAGATGTACATAGTGTTAATAATCCCAAACATACTGGCTAGCAAGGCAAGGGCACCAAAGGCGAGCAGAGCATATTGCGCCCCATTGATAAGACTGAGCATACCTTCCTTTGCTTCAGTAAAAGTCTGGGCTTGGTAGGTACCACCACCGAGCTTCACGACTGCGTCTTTCACAGCAGCAGCATGATCATCACTATCTGCTCGTATCACGACGCTTGGGTACTGGTTGGCCGCGCCGGGGGCTTTGGTCTTTTGGTTGATAAGCAGTGCATCATCGGTCGCAATCGTCACACCAGGCTGGTAGCCAATTGAGGCCATACCGGCTGTTTCGACCGCCACAATAGTCAGCTGGGCATCATGCGTCCCGCCTGGCCCCTGAGCATGGAGCGTAACCGTCTTGCCGACCGCATCCTGGGCCGAGTCAAAGCCAAAGTCGGCCAGATATTCCTTGGCAAGGATGGCTTGGCCAGGCACGAGGTCTGTACCGTCATCAGTCTTCGTCAACTCACCGGCTACAATTTTCGATGTTTTGCCCTCGTTCTTGACGTTGATCGAGGCAATCAGCCGCTTGTGGTTAGCTGGGCTTTCTACATAGCGCACCACTTGGGTCACATTCGCATACGGCCGCACCGTCTTGACGTGATCCAGCTTGCTGAGCTTGGCGACATCATCATCGCTCAGCACGAGGGTGCCGCTCTCATTCACCGCCTTATTTTTGCCATATTCAGGTAATTTCTTCTCGTCACGGGCGTGCGTCACATACACCGTTGAGGCACTACCGGCACTATCAATCACCGAGGTCAAGAAAGCTCGGCCGCCATTGCCCAGCATCAACGCCAGACCAATTGTAAATGCTCCCACCGACATCGCCAGTGCTGTTAGTGCTGTGCGAGCCTTGGCTTGGCGCAGGTTACGCCCCGCTCGCTTGATTATATCGATTCTCCTCATTCGATACTCCTTACGATATTATTGTTATTGCCTGGTACTATGCTATACAAGGTATATTGAAATGTCAAGTAGTTTGAGAAATAAAGTACTGGTTACATCGCACTCACCACAGAATAATGCCATCAAAAATAGACACCAGTGCTCTTTTGCACCAGTGTCTATCTGTTTCTCTCCTCGCGGTATCCTACGACACAATAATCGTCCCTTGCTCACCTGCCACAGCGGCAGCGGCATGCTCGAGATTAGCAATGATGGCGCGCCGACCAGGCTTTTCCACGAAATTAAGCGCGGCCTGCACCTTGGGCAGCATACTGCCCGACGCAAACTGCCCCTGCTCGGCATAGGCGTGCATCTCTTGGCTGGTCGTCTGGCCAATCGCACGGGCCTGCGGCGTACCATAGTCGACCATCGCGTTATCGACGGCCGTAAGAATCACCAAGGCTTCGGCATCAATCGCATCAGCCACCACCGCAGCGGTAAAGTCCTTGTCGATCACCGCCTCGACCCCGGCCATACTACCCTGCGCCTCATTCTCAACCACCGGAATCCCGCCACCGCCAGCCGTCACAACAGTCAAGCCAGCATCAAGCAAGGCACGCACCGCACCTTCTTCGACTACGCGCTGCGGCCGTGGCGATGGCACGACGCGGCGCCAGCCTCGCCCCGCATCTTCTTTGAAGACGAAATCGCGCCCAGCCGCCGATTGCTGCGCCTCAGCCTCGGAAGCATAAAAGACCCCGATTGGCTTCGTAGGATTTGCAAACGCCGGGTCACCCGCATCAACCACCGTCTGCGTCACCATCGTCACCGCGTGGTTTGGCATACCGCGGCGGGCAAACTCATTCGTCAGCGCCTGCTGCAGCCAGTAGCCAATCTCCCCCTGGCTCATCGCACCGCACGTATCAAGCGGCATCGTTGGTACCTCAGGGGTGTTAATCGCCTCCTCATGGAGCACAATATTCCCCACCTGCGGCCCATTGCCGTGGACGATCACCAGCCGATGCCCAGCCGCAATCAGCGGCACCAGCTGAGCCGCCGTCTCGCTCGCCACTCGCTGCTGCGCAGCCGCACTTGCTTCACCTTGTTTTTGGAGGGCGTTCCCGCCCAATGCAATCACAATTGTACTCATCCTAAAACCTCAACGACATGCAGGTCAAACTGCCGGTTATTTTTTCAAATTCACTGGTATCGATTAGTTCCACGTGGTAGCCACAGTCGCGGATCTGCTGCTCGATCTTGGGAAAGCCCTGCGGCACGATCACCGTGCCGTTAATCCACAAGCTATTCACCGCATAGTACTCATCGTCATCCACCACCAGCTTATTAAATGCTGCAAAGGCTGGGTGGTGCTCATAGGCCTTCGCAACGATCAGGTTGTTGTTGTCTAAGTAGACCACATCATCCTTCAGGTGCAGAATCCCTGTCACCTCAACCGTCTCGGCCGTCATGCCATAGCGCTCAAGGATAGCAGTAATCTGCTCGGCCGCCGCCTGGTTGGTGCGGTGGCTCAGACCAATGTAGTAGTGGTCACCCACCATCATAATATCGCCGGGGTCGACGGTACCCGGTGCCTCGACCTGCTCAATGGTATCATAATGCTGACTGAGCGCCTGGCGCAAATCCGGCAAGCTCGCCTCGCCGCGCCGACTTGCTGCCCCAGGTCGCGACAAAATCGCCACCCCATGCGGCGTACACAGAGCATTATCCTCAATAAAGACGCTATCCGGATACTCCTCATTGGGCTCCAAGACCGTCACCTCAAGGCCACACTGGCGGAGCAGCGCAACGTACTGATCGTACTGTTGCATTGCTCGCTCGTAGTCTGGCTTGCCCTTCTCCGGCGTCTGGCTGATGCCGTTAATCAAGCTACGGCTTGGTCGACGGGTAATCGCATAGTGAAACATCACACTCCTTTCTCCTATTATCGATGCGGTGCGCCCTTTTCTTGGCGCACCGCATGACTCCTCATTAGTTAAACAGCTTCGGCATCGTAATACCAAGTGTCTTATCCAGCCCGCCAGTTAGCAGCTGGAGCAGCGCATAAGCTAGCGCCACCAGCAATGCCACGACGAGCAGCCACTCCAGCGTCGTAAACGGCTTCTTGCCCTGCTGCCGACGCATCAGGCCATAAACCACAATACCCGGCACATACAAGAACACCGTCACCAGCAGGTTCTCTACTCCGGCGGCATAGACCAGCCAGACGCTATAGACACTAGCCATCACACCAATCAAGATATTAGCTGCCCGACCCTTCGTCTCTGGCTTCTCGAGAGCCGAGTACTTCAGCTGATAGAAGGCCGTCAAGGCATAAGGCACCAAAATTGCTGATGTCGCAATCGCAATACCAATATTATACACCGAGCCACTTGTCAGCGGTATCGTCAGGATAAAGAACTGCACCAAAGCGTTGGTCACCAGCAGCGAGTTCTTTGGCACGCCAACCTTGTTCTCTTTGGCAAAAAACGTCGGAAAAGTGCCAACCTTTGCCGCTTGGTAGGGCAGCTCAGCTGCAAACATCGTCCAAGCCAGCCAGCCACCAAGCACCGCAATGATCAAGCCACTATTGACCAGCCAGGCACCCCACGGCCCAACCACCTTCTCAAGCAAGAGCGCCATCGCTGGGTCTTTGAGGCCAGCCAGCTCCGGCTGCGTTGCCACGCCAAAGGCGAGGACGGTCATCAAGACATACAGCGCAAGCACGGCGGCAAAGCCAATGAAGGTCGCCTTCACGACATCGCTGCGCTGCTTAGCTCGGCCCGAGAACACAACCGCACCCTCGATGCCAATGAACACCCAGACGGTAACGATCATCATATCCTTGATCTGCCGCAGAACAACGTCAAGACTCAGATTGCTACCAGCCAGCCCCCAGAGATCTTTCGAGAAGATACCAAGCTTAAAGGCGGCAATAATCGCCACAAGGAATACCATCAGCGGGACGATCTTGGCAATCGTGATGAGCAAGTTCACTACACTCGCCGTGCGCACACCTCTGAGAATCAGGCAGTGCACACCCCAGAGCAGGATTGACATACCAATCGCCGAGGCCCAGTTTTGGCCATCAGCAAACAGCTGCGGGAAGAAATAGCCAAGTGCCGAAAAGGCCGTTACAGCATAAGCGATGTTACCAATCCAGGCCGAGATCCAATAACCCCAAGCCGAGTTAAACCCGACATATTTGCCAAACCCTGCCTCGGCATAGCTATAGATACCAGCATCAAGGTCAGGACGCTTTTCGGCAAGATTGCGAAAACTCAGGACGAGGAATACCATTCCCACCCCAGTGACAAGCCAAGCAATGATCGTTGCCAGTGGTCCAGCCGATTCTGCAGTATTACGGACAAGATTGAAGATACCAGCCCCAATCATGCTGCCGATAACAAGCCCGGTGAGTGATCGCCACCCCAGCTTGCTCTCTTGTTGTGTTTGTTGTGTTGTCATATGTGAGGCCCCCTATGCCTCAGTTAGTTGTTATAACGTCAGTGCCATCACTGCCTTGATCGTATGCATGCGATTCTCCGCTTCGTCGAAGACCACACTGTGCTCACTCCGGAATACCTCGTCCGTCACCTCCATACTCTCAAGGCCGTAGTCTTGGTAAATCTTCAGCCCCGTCTCGGTGTTGAGATCGTGGAAGGCTGGCAAGCAGTGCAAGAACTTAACGTGTGGATTGTGCGTTTCATCGAGCATGGCACGATTCACTTGGTATGGCTTAAGCAAGGCAATCCGCTCAGCGAACTGTGCCTCCTCACCCATCGACACCCATACGTCGGTGTAGATCGCGTCTGCTCCCTCGAGAGCCGTGGCGCGATCATCCGTCACGGTAATCTGCGCGCCGGTCTCGGCGGCAATCGCCCGAGCGAGATCAACCAGCTCACTGCTCGGGTGCAGCTCAGCTGGCGCTAAGATACGGAAATCAACGCCCATCTTGGCCGAGCCAATCATCAAGCTGTTCGCCATATTGTTGCGCCCATCACCGACAAAGACCAGCTTCGTGCCAGCCAGCGGCCCAATGTGCTCCTCGAGCGTCATGAAGTCGGCCAGAATCTGCGTCGGGTGGAACTGATCGGTCAAACCATTCCACACTGGTACGCCAGCGTGCTTGGCCAAGTCTTCCACCGTCGAGTGCTTAAAGCCGCGGAACTCAATCCCATCAAACATCCGGCCCAGCACCTTCGCGGTATCCTCAACCGACTCCTTTTTGCCTAGCTGGATATCATCCTTGCCGAGAAACTCCGGCGCAACGCCAAGGTCATTGGCCGCTACCGTAAAGGCGCAGCGTGTACGGGTGGAATTCTTCTCAAACAAGAGGGCGACTTGCTTACCCTCGTGTAAGCGGTGCGGCACGCCCTCGCGCTTAAGCTTCTTAAGCTCGTGTGCCACATCGAGCATCTGCCGGATTTCCTCTGATGAAAAGTCCTTGAGGGCTAGGAATGAGCGGTTTTTTAGATTGGTTGGTAGGTTCATTTACACATCCTCTCGTATTAATGGCATACTCATGCAGCGTGGCCCGCCACGGCCCCGGCCAAGCTCTGAGCCGGTAATCTCCAGCACTTCGACACCTGCCTCACGCAGTTTTTGGTTGGTAACGTAGTTGCGGTCGTAGGTGACCACCACCCCAGGAGCAATCGCCAAGGTATTACTACCGTCATTCCACTGCTCGCGTGCTGCAGCGATATCATCACCGCCACCGCATTCGATCAAGGTAATCGACGGCACGCCAAGGGCTTGGCTGAGCACCTGCTCAAGATTATGTTCTTTGGTAATGGTTGGGTAGGCTTGCCCGTCTGCTTTATGCAAGACGAAGATATTCATCCGCCCCTCAAAGCCCCGAATCTCTGGGTGGATGGTGAATTTGTCGTGGTCAATCATCGTAAAGACGGTATCCAGATGCATAAAGGCGTGACTCTTGGGGATCTCAAGGGCAATCACCGTGTCAAAATTCGACTCGGCAAAGAGCTTCGTCGCCATCAGCTCAATCGCTTCTGGTGAGGTACGCTCGCTTATACCGATGGCCATCGTGTGGTTATTAAGCACCAGCTCATCACCGCCCTCAATCGAGAATGGTTGGCTGCGATCATACCAAACCGGTACATTCTTGCCAGCAAAGCGCGGATGGAAATCGATAATATAGCGCATAAAGAGCGACTCACGCCGCCGAGCTGGCCAGTGCATCTTGTTGATCGTCAGACCTTGGCCAATCGCCGCTGCTGGGTCGCGCGTAAAGTAGAGGTTCGGCATTGGGTCAAGATAGAATGGATACTGCTCATGCGCCACCATTGTGTGGAGTTGCTGCTGCTCAGGTGGCAGGCTAATCTCATCTTTGCGCACCCCCGCCATCAGCTTGCGCACCATCTGGCGTGGCTCCATACCAAGCAAATACTCAGCCAGTGTCCGCGATGCGCGTTGGTTGTCTTGCTTCGATGCCACCAGCATCTCAACAACAAATTGCCGCCGCACTGCTTCGTCAGCGAGTGCCTCGGCGGCAAGTTCATCTAAGTACAACACCTCGACCCCACGCGAGCGGAGCAGCTCTGCAAAGCGATCATGCTCCTCCTGCGCAACCTTGAGATACGGAATATCGTCAAACAATAGGCGCTGCAAATGTTCTGGTGTGAGATGCTCGAGCTCCTCACCCGGCCGATGCAAGAGCACTGTCTTCAACCGGCCAATCTCTGATGTAATATGAATTGGATCGTCCACCTTTTCCCCCTGTGTGGCTTATAGTTGATGCTTTCATTGTAGCATGTTCTGAGGTAAGTGCAATGGATAACAGGTGTCACATTGGCTCAAACAAACCATGTTGACACCACCCACTATCATACCTTATACTAAAAATATCACCATGGCCAGACAAGCCTAAGGTTTCGACCGACCGCTGTT
Source organism: uncultured Candidatus Saccharibacteria bacterium (assembly GCA_963522905.1). GTDB lineage: Bacteria > Patescibacteriota > Saccharimonadia > Saccharimonadales > Saccharimonadaceae > Saccharimonas. Next base: position 214,368 of record CAUQYS010000002.1, read on the forward strand.
TCTGGCCTTTTTGTATGCTAGTTTGTCTCGAGTCTTACCAATGATATTAATATATCCGCGGCATATTCTGTTCATACTTTATGCTGGAGTATCACAAAACAAGCATGCAGCGGCACCTTACCAATCACTCTATCGGCTACTACTACACCACTCGAGTCATAACCGCCAAGCTCGCTTCCACCCGGCAACGGAATCTAGGGTGCATCTGTAACCACGCATCGGCTGCCCGGGCCGCGCCAGGCAGCGCTTCGTTAGCATAATCATCAACCACCAGCACCGCATCAGTGGTGAGCTTGGGTGTTACGAGCCGGAGTGAATCCATGATCGACTGGTAGTAGTCGCTATCGAGAAAGGCAAACATAATGTCCTCCGGCACATCCTGCGGGGTAAGCTCGGCAAACCACGCCTTGTGCACCACTGGCGGGCGCAGGCCAGCTTTCTTGAACTGTTGGAGAAATCCCTTGCGCGTTGCAGCAAGCTCCCCTGCCACAAACTGCTCGCCAGCTGCGCTCGCATCCTGCGCCGTCTTCTCTGGCAAACCAGCGAATGAATCATAGACGTGAAAGACTCCCGCATACTGGTAGGCATCAAGCAAGCGCCGGATAAACAAGCTCGTCGTCCCCACATAACAGCCAAATTCAACAACCGACCCCTGATAACCAGCCTTTAGGAGCCGCTCAAGCTCACACAGCAAAACCCGCAGCTCACGCTCATCCACTTGGTCGGAGATGATTGGGTGAGTGCGGAGAAGTTGGTCGGTAATCATTATTGGCCCACTATAGCAAATAATTGCCTGTTATGCTATAATTTAGCCCATTTTGGTGATTTCTCATACACAAACCTCATTTGTATGCCATTTGATCGAAATTATTCTGGCGAGCATGACCAGTATACGGTATACTATAGACATGAAAGTCACCAGCCCCGCCTTCAAAAACAACGCCAAAATACCAAAGATCTATTCGCGCTTTGGCGGCAACCAGCGACCACCTCTCACCATCAGCGACGTCCCTGATGGCACCCAGAGCCTCGCTGTGGTGTGCTATAGCCCCGACGCACCCTTCATTGGCGGCTTCTACCACTGGATTGTTTGGAATCTTCCACCTACCACCACAGAAATCGGCAGCGACTACCTCCCTCATGGCGTCATCGAAGGCACGACTACCTGGGGCAAACCAGGTTGGGGTGGCCCACACCCTACCTTTGGCACGCACCGCTATCAATTCTTTGTCTATGCGCTTAGTACCGTGCTCGACCTCCCCGCCAAAACACGCCCCAAGAAATTCTCCAAAGCAATCGCCCCACACATCATCGAGCGTACTATGCTCACAGGGAAATTTGGCGCGTTGGATATATTTGATTTGCGGTAAGATCAACCTATAGCACGCTCTTTATCAATTCCAGTGCTATCTGTCGCCATTTTCGGACACGATACACGTATAGTGCATTACCTAAAGTACTCTATGCAATCACGCATGATCAAAAAATTGTGGTGGCACGTCACCATCGCAAGAAGCCACACTCCACATGCCACTAATCGCTATTGCCTTTGGCGCACCTGTTACATCAAACTCGTAGGTGATATCCTCGCCATAGTAATTAAAATGACTGCCACGTACAATGCGTAATGTTGTATCATCCACAACTTCTAATGATTCCGCTGCCACAAACGGCTGCCACATATTTGGGTTAATAAGCTGCAGCCCGTGGCGCGTCGCGACGACTTGGTATATATTGTACTGATTGGCAAAGCGCCCTTCAAAGCGACAAAGGTCCGCATACACCTGTTGCTCATCACCAAGTGCATCAATGATAGACAGAATCGAGCGTGCCATATCATCTGGTGCGGCATCTCGTGCATTCACCATTACAGACACAACCACATGATCGCGCGTACGAAGCCACGTTCGGCTAACAAACCCAGGAAAACGACCACTGTGGCCAATTAGCGCAGTACCGTCAGCACATTGTTCGACATTGACACCCAAGCCATAAGCCATTGCTGTACTTGGTGCGTTCGTGTAACCCCAGGCGCGGCGCTGCATCTCGCGCTTGGTTGCATCGCGAAGCAGCTTGCCCGAACCAACCCGCAACGCAGCCACAAAGCGGGCGAGATCATGAGCAGTCGTACAAAAGCCAGCCGCTGGCTGCAGTGCCCCTGTCGCAAGATGTGGGTAAGCCTGTCGCTGCTGGGCTAGCGTCACGCGGCTATAGCCAGTTGCCATCAATACATCAGGAGAATATTCTGGCACAGTATGAGACAAGCCAAGCGGCTGGATGATGTGTTCTGTCACATACTCGGCATACGACTGACCACTCACCTGTGCAATCACCTGTCCAAGCAGAGCAAACCCAAAATTCGAATATTTAAACTCTGTATTTGGCTCACACACCAGACGGGTCTGCATTATTTGCTGCTGCAATGTCGCATGATCAGGAAAGGCTGCTTCTCCTTGCCAAAACCCTGCTGCCGTCCCATCGCGAATCGCACCGGCTGAATGACTCAGCAGTTGCCGTAATGTAATGGTTTGCCAGCGGGCATCGGGGTGCTCAGCCAGCCATGGTATGTATGTTGTAATATTGTCATCGATTCTTAGCAGCCCCTGTTCTTGCAGCTGGAGCAGCGCCGTCGCGGTAAACATCTTAGAGTGTGATGCCGCGCGCAGTAGATGGTTCGTCGTGAGCGGTGTGGCGGTCTCTTGGTCAGCAACACCATAGGCGCGATGAAATACAACCTCATCTTGCTGGGTAATCGCCACCGCAAAGCCTGGCCACGAAAGCCACTTGCTCCGCAGTGTCAGCCATGAGTCAATAAATTGCATCGTTCGCTCGGGTAGCTCCATACTCATATTATTGAGTATACCATAGGAAGCTATCTCATATTACAGCTCTTCCGCAAACTGACTCCGATACAGCTCCGCATAAAAGCCACTCTGGGCGAGCAGCTCGTCGTGTGTGCCCTGCTCGATGATGTTGCCATCCTTTACCACAAGGATAAGATCGGCGTCACGAATCGTGCTGAGGCGGTGCGCAATGACAAAGCTTGTCTTGTGCTGCATCAGCCTATCCATCGCCTGTTGGATGAGCACCTCTGTGCGGGTATCGACCGAGCTGGTTGCTTCGTCCAAGATGAGCATCGGTGTCTTGGCAAGCATAGCACGGGCAATTGTCAGCAGCTGCTTCTCCCCTTGCGACATATTAGTTGCGGCCTCGTCGAGCACCATGTCGTAGCCACCAGGCAGCGACCGGACAAAATGGTCGACATGTGCCTCACGCGCCACCGCCAGCAGCTCAGCTTCGCTTGCCTCGGGGTTGCCATAGCGCAGGTTGTCGCGGATCGTGCCATGGAAAAGCCACGTATCTTGCAGCACCATGCCAAAGAGCTGCCGAACACTACTGCGCGTCATCTGGGCAATATCCACGCCATCGATCAGGATCTGGCCACTGTCAATATCATAAAATCGCATCAAGAGATTAACCAGCGTCGTCTTGCCCGCACCGGTTGGCCCAACAATCGCCACCCGCTGGCCGGGTCGAATATGAGCCGAAAGGTGTTTAATAACCGGCGTCTTTGTGTCGTAACCAAAGACCACATCGCGAAACTCCACCTCGCCGCGCACCACTGGCAGCGTCGTAGCAGGCACTGGGTCGGGCGCTTCGGCTGGCTCTTTGAGAAATTCAAAGACTCGCTCAGCCGCAGCCGCCGTCGATTGCACCACATTGGCGATATTCGCTGTCTGAGTAATTGGCTGGTTGAACTGCTGCATATACTGGATGAAGGCCTGAATATCGCCAATCTTAATCCGCCCCTCAATTGCCAGCCATCCACCAAGCACCGCCACACCAACATAGCCAATATTCCCCACCACATTCATCACTGGGTACATCAAGCCAGAGAGAAACTGCGACTGCCACGCGCTCGAGAAAAGCCGCTGGTTAATCTGCCGAAACGTCTTCAGCGAACGCTCCTGCCCACGGAAAGCACGCATCACCTGGTGACCAGCATACATCTCTTCAATATGGCCATTGAGCTCGCCTAGCTCATCTTGCTGACGGATAAACTGCGTGTGTGAGCGCCTGGTAATCATCATGATCAGTCCCATCGACAGTGGTAGAACCAAGAGCGCCACCACCGTCAGCAGCCAACTAATCGACAGCATCATCCCCATAATCCCAACCAGCATCACCACTGCACTCATCATTTGCGACAGGCTTTGGGTAAGCGTTTGACTTACCGTATCGACATCGTTGGTAATACGGCTGAGAACTTCGCCATGCGTTTGCGTGTCGAAGTAGCGCAGCGGCAAGCGATTGATCGCCTTTGAGATATCGCGGCGCAGCTGGTACGTCAGCTTCTGGGTAATATTCGTCATCAGCCAGGCCTGTCCATAGCGAAACAGCGCACTGACCACATAGAGCCCAATCAGCCAGAGAATAATCGATAGGATCGCGTCATAATGGAAAGTAGGACGCCTGCCCAGATCGAGCGTCTTGACTGTGTCGCGGGCCGAAACAGGCAGTGCCTCGGCCAGCTGCTTGCCCTGGGGCGATGCCATAAATTGCTCACCCGTCATGCCCGCAGGGATCGCTGCGCCGGCAGAAAGCTTCTCGTGGATAGCGTCGTAGGTACGCAGGCGCGTGTAGTCATCGACAATCTGGTTGGTCGCGTTGCCGAGCAGCTTGGGGCTAACGATCGCAAACAGTGTACTGACAATCGTCAAGCCGACCACCAAGACCAGCTGCCAACGAAAGGCACGCAGATACTGCAGCAGCGTGCGCACCGTCCCACGGAAATCCTTGGCTCGCTCTGTCCCGCCGCCAGCGACCGGCCCACCCATTGGGCCGCGGCGCACTCCTGATGAGCGCGACTTTGGAGATGACTGCTGGCTCATCACACCCCTCCTTGCGCACTGCCAAGCGGAGCAGGCCGCTCGAACGCGGCCAACTCGCGCTCACTGAGCTGCGACGCGGCGATCTCTTGGTACACCGCACAGGTTTTCATCAGCTCCTGGTGCTGCCCCTGGCCAACGATATTCCCTTCATCTAGCACAATAATGTTATCCGCCTGGGCAATCGTATTAATCCGCTGCCCGACAATCAGCACCGTCTTGCCCGCCACCTCCTGCGTGAGGCGGCGGCGCAGCGCGGCATCCGTCCGCGCATCAAGCGCTGAGAACGAATCATCGAAGATATACACCTGGGGCTGCGCGGCCAAGGCCCGGGCGATCGCTAGGCGCTGGCGCTGCCCACCCGAGACATTGGTGCCGCCTTGCGCGACCGCGCTTGCCATACCATCATCGAGTTGGGCAATAAAGTCGCTCGCCTGAGCCACCTCTGCCGCATGAGCAATCGCCGCCTTATCTGCTTCAGGCGCACCATAGGCAATATTACTGGCAATACTGCCCCGAAACATTACACCCTTTTGTGGGACATAGCCAATCTGGCTGGCTAGGTCAGTCAGCCTAAGGTGACGGATATCCACCCCATCAAGCAAAATCTGCCCAGCCGACACATCATAAAACCGCGGAATCAGATTGACCAATGTTGACTTGCCCGAGCCTGTGCTGCCAATAAACGCCGTCGTCTGGCCAGGCTCCGCCACAAAGCTAATGCCGCTAAGCACCGGCTCATCTGCCCCTGGGTAGGCAAAGGTAACATTACGAAATTCAATCCGCCCCATGCCACCCGGCGCGAGTGGCTGAGGCCTAGCTGGGTCAGTGATCGACGGCTTAGTATCGAGCACCTCCGCTACCCGGCGCACCGACACAGCCGCGCGCGGTGCCATAATAAACACCATCGAGATCATCAAGAACGACATAATCACCTGCAAAGCATACTGCAAAAAGGCCATCATATTGCCAATCGCCAGATGCCCATCACCGATCGCCAGCGCGCCATACCACACCACTGCCACGCTCGCGAGATTCATTATTAACATCATCACTGGCTCCATCACCATCATCAAGCGATTGACTACGAGGTTGAGCCTGGTGAGCTCATGGTTGACAGCATCAAATTTTGCTTCTTCGACTGCCTCGGTATGAAAAGCGCGCACGACGCGCAGGCCCGTCAAGTTCTCGCGGGCGACTAAGTTCAGCGTGTCCACCACACTCTGCAAGCGCTGAAAACGTGGCATCGCCGCAATAAACAAGCCAATAATGACCACCAAAAGCACAGCAACCGCCAGAGCAATAATCCAGCTCAGGCTTGGTGCATTGGCCAGCGCCTTTTGCAGGCCAGCAACGGCCATAATCGGTGCCATCAAGGCAATACGCAGCAGCATAATCGCCGTTGATTGGATCTGCTGGATATCATTGGTTGAGCGGGTTATAAGCGACGCTGTTGAGAAGCGGTTAAAGTCCGCCACAGCATAATCCTCCACCCGGGCAAACACCTGGTCGCGCAGCTGCTGGCAGAGGCCAGTCGCAATCCGCGTCGCAAAGAAAACTGAGACAATCGTCCCCACTGCACCCGCCAGCGTTACCACGATCATCTGCCAGCCATTATGCCACAGAACGGCCATATCTGCGCCAACGATACCCTTATTAATAATCGCCGCCATAAAGTCTGGCAAACTGAGCGTCGCCATCACCGAGCCATACGTTGCGCCAACCAGCAGCCCCAGCTGCCACCAATAGCCCCGGAGTAGTCGCCAAATATACTTCATGCTCGCTCCGCCTTATGCGGCTGGGCAATTTTATCAATGAGCTGGTCGAGTTGCACTAGCTCGGCATCACTCAGTACCGCAAAGAGATCAGCAACAGTCTCCGTCATATACTGCTGAAAGCGGTCGGTTATCTGCTGGCTTTGCGCAGTCAACTGCAGGCGCACCACCCGTCGATCGTGCTGGTCTGGCGTGCGCTGGACGAGCTGTTTTGCCACCAGCACGTCAAGAATCTGCGTTGCCGCACCCTTGGAGACACATAGCTTTGCCGCCACATCACCCATCGTCTCGATGACCCCACGATGCAGCATGCCCAGCACGTGCCAGTGGACCGGCGTCAAACCAAACTGCTGGTCGGTCTGGCGCGTAGCATGGGCCAGGCGCTGCTTGAACTGAAACACGCAGCTCGTAATATGCTCAATCCATTCTTGACGCTGCGCCTGCGCATCTGAGGTTGCTTCTATCGTCATAGACTAATAGTTTACTAGCTAAACTATTTATTGTCAACACCGCACGGCGCGCCGGCGACGCCTGGCATACACCACTGCCGCGCCAACTCCACCCAGCACAACCAGCGCCGCGCCGCCATAATAGAGCAGCGGAACATTATCACCGGCCGCTGCCAATACCCCGTCACGCTGCGGCTGACCCGGATGTGACTGCTCGGCCTGCGAGATATGCATCACCTTTGGTGGCAGCGTGGTATTCTGTGACTGATTTGATTGCGGCTGAGTCGACGATGGCGTAGCGCTACCATGCAGCGTGTGGTCAAGCTGGCGCAGCAACGCATCATTACTCTGCGGGTCAGAAAGATAGCGCCAGACAATAATCCCTTGCAAGTTGTGCTGCTGGACATATTCTGCCTTGTACTTCATTGACTCCGCATCGTCGTAACTAATAAATTCACGCCGCGCAGCATTATAGAGATACGGCGCTTTGCTTGCATCGTCCCAGTAGCGAGTGTAGCCATTCTTGTTAATATACTCTCGCTCGAGCCGGTCATACGTAGTGTGGTATTCACCAGCCTTTTGGGTGTCCCCCACAGGCTGGTGCAGCCCATGATTCACCTCAGGAACTGAGGTAAACCGTCGGCTATACCACCCCGCCCCAATCATTAATTTATTTGTTGGCGCACCATGAGCTTGGTAGTGTTGTACCGCCGAGTTGGCACTCTGGTCGAGCGGGTCATCCGGCGCGGTATAGAGCCCAGCATGGTGTCCAGCGTGCGTCTTGAACGAGCCAAACCCCCGCATGTCATACGTCATGATCGCAATCTGGTCAAGGTACTGCTGGTACTCAGCAAACTTATTTTGCTCAGCATACCACTTGGCTGGTGCACCCGTCATCGAAATACTCGGCTGGCGTCCGCTGGTGGTCGTTGCCGCGCGCAATTCGCGTAAAAGAGCACTCAAATCAGCCTGCTGACTCCCCTTTGGAAATTCCCAGTCGATATCCACCCCATCTAACTGATGAGCCTGCAGCGCCTCCTTAACAGAGCTCACAAAGGCCTGCCGGGTGCTTGCCTGGCGCACCATCGCATCGAACTCACTTCGCGCAGCATCATTGCCGCCACCAATTGAGAGAATAAGGGAGATACGCGGATTAACCGCCCGAATCCGCTGCAGCGTGGCTGCTTGCGTGAGGTGTGACAGTGTATCAAGCGTTAGGCGCCCATCGGCCGCAATACGCCCAAAATGGACAATGAGCCGATCGATCATCTTTAGATGGTCGTCAGTCACCTTTGGGAGATTCTCGTCACTGACATAGACCGAGATTGTCCTTCGCTCCGCAGCCTGAGCTGGCACTGGAGCCATCAGCTGGCATCCGACTGCTATCATCATGACACTGAGCACACTTTTCACCATTGCCGTCCGCATATTGCCTCCTTGCTTTTGCTACCTGTCTCTTTCTAGTCTATATCGTTTGCCAGAATAGGTAAAGTGTGAGGTGGTATAGATTACTCGTCATCAGTGATTGGTGTGTGACGAGTTGGCCAGTACCGATCAAGCACTGCATAGGGCAGCTGCTTATACCGATACCATAGCACGATCGTGACAAGCAGCGTCATTAATGACACAAACGGCAGATGCACCATCGACAGCACCGCAATATAGAGCAGCCGCACCGCATAGAATACCACGCGGTGGAACCACCCCCGCGGCCGATCGTCCAGCGAAATACCCGTTAGCCAGCCACCGAGCGTCCGCCCCTGGGTCACCAATGGGAGAATGGCATGCACGAGCGCAATAAAGCCATACGGAACGATCTGCGTCAGCATCTGCATCTGTTCAGTCCACTGCCGTGAATGCAATACATTGAAGAGTGTAAGTGCTACCATCACAATTGTTGAGCCAATCGCCACTCCAGTCATATCAACAACAAAGGCAACGATACGCCGCACAAGGCCAGGCTGACGAATCGTCGTTGCCCCACGCTCAGTATCACGAAGATTTGGCAGTAACCAACCCGACCAAAAACCCAGCAGTGCCCCGCTCGTATTAAGTAGCAAGTCATCAACATCAAACAACCGATAGCTACACGGATACACGCCAAACACCCCCGTGAGCTGCGTCAGTTCGATCACTACCGACGTCATAAGGCCAATCATCACCACTGTCCACCAGCGCACCCGATACATCGCCCTCAAAAACGCCCCCAGTGGCACAAAGAAAATAACATTAAGCACCACCTGTAGCAACGCCCGCACACCCTCGTGAGGAATCTCGAGGATTGACGCCAGTGGTGTAAGCTGCGGTTGGATATGGTGGCTCCCGCAAAAGCGCGCCGCATTATCTGGCATCGGGTAAAGTGTAAAGGCAGCCAGCGCCAAGCCATAGAGCACCACCAAATACGTCATGACTACCCGGCCAAACGCCACCCGGCGAAAGCGAATATAGTGCACCAATAACAGTGGCAATGTCAATACAAGTGCAGCAAACGGCCACATCACAAGCGCCACCCGAAACGACGCGGTAAAATTCCCTAAGAATGAAAGCATACTGCGCGCTAGTATGACATAGATAGCCAAGACCTGTCAATAACGGAGCTCGCGGCTTACACCACCGCACGGCGCAGGAGCTGTGCATTTGCTGCGACAATAATCGTCGAAAGTGACATCACCACCGCACCAATCGCGGGCGAAATAACCACCCCGACTGGCGCAAGCACCCCAGCCGCGAGTGGAAGCATCAGCACATTATAGCCCGCTCCCCAGCAGAGGTTCTGTACCATTTTTCGGTACGTCGCCTGGGCCAGCGTGACCAGCCGGACAATTGCCTGCGGATCATCACCAACCAGCATAATCCCGGCAGACGCTGCGGCAACATCAGTCCCCGTCCCAATCGCGACACCACTCTCGGCCTGGGCAAGCGCTGGTGCATCATTCACGCCATCACCAACAAAACACACCCGCTTCCCCTGCTGCTGGTACGCCATGACAATCGCCGCCTTCTTAGCTGGTGTTACCTCAGCGTGAACCTCAGTGATACCAACGAGGCGAGCAATCGCATCGGCTGGCCTCGCACCATCTCCTGTTACCATGGCAACCGTTATACCGCGGTGTTGGAGTGCTGCGACTGCCGCTGCCGCACCAGGACGCGGCGCATCACCAAGCTCAATTACACCACAGACACGCCCAGCTTGGGCAACATAAACCACCGTATGGTCCGTCGTTATCTCGTCTCGATCAATCTGATACTGCTGCATAAAGGCCGCATTGCCAACTAACGTTGGTACGCCATCAACCACAGCCTGCACGCCATAACCCGGCACCGTCTGAAGGTCACGCGCAGCAGGTACCGCGACACGGCGATCAGCTGCCGCATGGCGAATCGCTGCTGCAATCGGGTGCTCTGCCTCATGCTCAGCCGCTGCCGCTAATCCCAGAACAGCTGCCTCGTCCCCACCATGGACTGCAACTACTGCCAAGTGGCCAATTGTCAGCGTGCCCGTTTTATCAAATAACACCACATCGACGTGCCGCGCAGCTTCAAAAGCGCGGCGATCACGCACCACAATACCGCGCTGGGCTGCAAGCCCAGTCGAGATCGATACAACCAGCGGCACTGCTAAGCCCAAGGCGTGCGGACACGCCACCACCAGCACTGTCACCACCCGCTGCAGCACTTCACCCAGCGATGCACCAGCCAGCGCCCAGCCAGCGCCCGCCACCAGCGCAGTAGCAAGCGCCGCATAGAAAAGATAGCCCGCCGCCCGGTCCGCTAGCACCTGCGTTCGCGACCGACGCTGCTCAGCCTGGCGCACCAGCTCCATAATATGCGACAACGTTGTATCATCACCAATGTGCTGGGCCATAACATGAAGCGCACCATTACCGTTGATCGTGCCCGCCGTCACAAGACTCCCTGACTGCTTGGCAACGGGGCGCGACTCACCCGTAAGCATCGACTCATCGACCTGTGACGTGCCAGATATCACCTGGCCATCCACTGGCACACGCCCACCCGGGCGCACCAGCACGGTCATCCCCACAACCAGATGATCAAGCGGCACTGTATCAATCGATTGCTCTGTCACAACCTCCGCCGTCTCAGGCAAGAGCTGGGCTAAGGTATGGGCGGCATCCGTTGCTCGCTTAATCGCTGCCATTTCGAGCCAGTGCCCGAGGAGCATAATCGTAATGAGCGACGCGAGCTCCCACCAAAAATCCATTCCTGCTACCACGCCACTGGTCACCAGCAGGCTGTAGCCATACGCCACACTAATCGCTAGAGCAATCAGCAGCATCATACCGGGCTGGCGCTGGCGTAGCTCCTGCCACCCTGCCCGGATAAAAATTCGGCCACCATACCACAGCAATATCGTCCCGCTTACAGCTGGCACATACCGGCTCACCACCTCCGGCAGTGTATAGCCGAGCCACTGCTGCAGCAGCGGTGAACACACCAATACACTAATCGTTATCAGCAGCGATAGCCAAAACCGCTGCCGAAACTGCGCCGCATCATGCCCACAATGGCCGCTCTGTCCATGCGCCTCATGATGAGCACAACTCCCCGTCGCATGCTGCTCATGGTGCGCATGCGCACCATGATCCATATGATGGTGCTGTGACTGTTTTGTATCCATAGCAAACTCCTCGGGTGCAACGCACCACTATTATCCTTCCATTTCTTATACCTGCGTACTACTAGCGGATGTTCGTCAGATCATAGAGCTGATCGAGCTCTTTGAGCGCCTTATCGCGCTGCTTCGTATCGCTTGACGCCAACATCTCAGCCACATGCGTCTCGAGGTGCTGCTTAACCATCAGCTTGTTCAGCGATGCTAGCGACTTCTGGATCGACAGACTCTGGATGATGATGTCCATACAGTAGGCGTCGTCGGCCACACGCTTCTCTAGCCCCTCAAGCTGGCCCTTCATAATTTTGATACGATGTAGTGCTCGTCTGGTAATATCTTTGCTCATACTCCTATGGTATACCCCCTGGGGGTATATGTCAACCAATTCTTTCCCACATAAAAACCCACCACAGATGTGGTGGGTTTTTGCAAAACAAGGCAGGACGAGGCTTAGTACATGCCCATACCGCCGCCCATGCCAGGCATGCCAGCTGGGCTGGCCGCTTCCTTCTCAGGCAGGTCGACGACCAGCGCACCCATCGTCATTGCGGTGCCCGCGATGGAGGCCGCATTTTGCAGTGCTTCCTTGGTAACGCGAACAGGGTCAACCACGCCAGCTGCTTTGAGATCGATCAGCTCGCCCGGTGTGTTGACATTAATACCAAAGCCAGGCTGCGCTGCCTTCACCTGTGGCAGCCACTCATCGGCATTGAGGCCAGAGTTGGTCAGCAGAATGCGGAATGGTTGCTCGAGCGCGTGGATAAGCAAATCCTCACCAGCGGTCACCGACGCATCGGCATCACCAGCGTGGGTGTAGCTCGTTGCAAGATTGACCAGTGTCACCCCGCCACCAGGCACAATACCCTCAGCTAGGGCAGCCTTGACGGCAGCCACCGCATCATCAACGCGGTATTTCTTCTCTTCGATCTCGGTCTCGGTTGCCCCACCTACCTTAATCACCGCCACTTGGCCAGTCAGGGCAGCTTGGCGCTTGACGAGATTGTTCTTGGTGTAGTCACTTGTGCTGTTGGCAATTTCAACGGCAATCTGGTCAATCCGGGCATCGACTGCCGTCTTCGCACCAGCCCCTTCGACGATTGTCGTCAAATCCTTGGTAGCAATCACCTTGCGAGCTGAGCCCACCACATCAGGCCCAACCGTATCAAAGCTCATACCAGTATCCTCGGTAATGACCGTGGCACCCACCAGAGCAGCAATATCGTAGAGAACATCCTTATCGCTCGGCGCTTTAATAGCCAAGGTATTAAAGGCACCCTTGAGGCGGTTGAGCACGAGCAGGCCAAGCGCTTCGCCATCCACATCGTCAGCAATCAAGACGAGATCTTTCTTCCCACTCTGAGCAATCATCTCAAGCAGTGGAACAAACTCCTGCGCCGACGAAATCTTCTTGTCGGTAATAACAATAGCTGGCTTGTCGTACACCGCTTCCATTCGCTTCGTGTCTGTCGCCATGTACGGGCTAACGAAGCCACGCTGAACGGTAAAGCCCTCAACCACTTCGCTCTCTAGCTCAAGGCCGCGGCCTTCCTCAACCGTCACCACACCATTGGGCCCGATCTTCTCCATTACATCAGCAATCAGCCGGCCAATTGCGTCATCACCCGCCGAGATAGTTGCTACCTCTGCGACGCGTGTTTCATCATTGCGAATGTCTTCTGCCTGCTCACTCAAAGCCGCTGTTACCTCTGCCGCAGCGCGCTCCAGACCCTTGCGCAGCAGCATTGGGTTGTGACCAGCAGCAATCAGCTTATTTGCCTCACTGAGGATATGGTAAGTCAAAACCGTCACGGTAGTTGTACCATCACCAGCCACGTCGTTCATTTTGTTGGCGGCTTGCTTGATAAGCTCTGCCCCCACCTTAAAGCCTAGTGTCTCGTCGTCAACATCCTCAATGTCGATACCCTTGGCTACTGTCACACCATCGTGCGTGACACTCGGGCCACCGTAGCTTTTGCCAATGACGACATTGCGGCCCTTTGGCCCCATTGTTGTCTTCACCGCGTTGTAGAGAATTTCTGCCCCGCCCAAAATCCGGCGGCGCGCATCTTCATCATAAAATACTTTTTTTGCCATAGATTAGTTCTCCTATTCTACTGTCGCGAGGATATCCTCGTCCTTGATAATCAGATACTCTTCTTTGTCGAGCTTAATGGTGGTAGCTGCGTAGTTCTTGTAGACCACCCGCGCGTCGACTGCGATATCTTCTACTGCCGATCCAACAGCAATCACCTTAGCAGCTTCCGACTTCTCCTGAGCCGACTCGGGCAAAAAGATCCCGCTGGCAGTCTTCTCTGGCTTTTTCTCCTTAACCGCCACGACGAAATGCGCCATTGGCTTGATTGGTGAACTCATTGGTTACCCCTTTCTTATACTTATCTACTTATCACCGCGCCCATATTGATCAAGGCGCTTCTAGCACTCTAGTATAGCGAGTGCTAATGGGAAAATCAAGAGAGGTGGCCGCGTAGGCTACCTTGCGGTACGACGCGCTGCCGCCATAACAGCCGACGCGGCAATAACGAGCTGATCATGTCCCCGCATCGCAAGTTGCTCATAGTATGCATTCAATGCAGGATCAAGCCACCTACTACGCTCAGCTGCGCGTGTCAACTGCACCTGCTGCGCGACATCAGTAACTATACCACAGAGGTCACGCGACATCCTATCGGCTATATGGCGCTGCGCTGCTTCATCTCCTCCGTCAGCTCGATCAACAACGTCTGAGAAACTAACTGCATGTTCAAAATCAATCATACGAGCTGGCTGACCCGAGACACGCACAACATTACGCAAATAGCCATCGCCATGCGCAACTGCCACTCTATGTAATGCAGCCAATGCGGTCGCTGCCTCGGTGGCATACAGCGCTACATCATCCATACTCATCTCATGCCACGCAAGACTATCCAAGCCCACTACTTCTGGCTGATACCGCGACAATAGCAAAGCAACACGGCTACGATCCTGTGCAGCTGCGCCTTCCGGTGCGCCATCAACTACGAGCCCGTCTACCGAGAACGGCGCAAGGCCCTCACGCTCTAGGTACTGCGTCATAGCTAACTCACCAAGAGCTGTTGGCACCGTGGAAGGTTTAATAACAAGCGTTTCGGGCGTATCGCGTTTCTGCTCGGTGTAGCGCACATGAGCAACAAATGCTCCATGACGCGACGATCCACCACGCGCAAGATCTTTTTCGGGTACTGCATGTGTTATTGACGACAAATCATCAGCAACCCGCAATAGCGGATCAGACGAAAAACGAGAATCAGGCCGATTATACTTACCATCATGTCGCACCGCTGCCAATAGATTAGGCAGTGGGCGATAATCCTGGGGTGCTGTCAGTATCTCACAATGGTTGTAATGCGGCTTAACCATACGAGTATTATATAACAAACTGCAATTTTGTGCTATCGCTTGTGTTGTTAATACCACGCGCTTCTTACAATACCTATCTCACTGCTGCTATACTAGACATAATTGCCTAACTGGCTGTCTATCATTCATTATCAACGGTTCTATAACGGAGGCACCATGCACAGACACATCAACGTACGCGGAATTATCATCAACGACAAGGGCGAGCTCTTTTGCCAACGCTTGACAGCGCGCACTGGCGATGGCCGAGATTTTTGGTGCACACCGGGTGGTGGGCTGGAACTGGGAGAGAGCGTACTGGATGGCCTACGGCGAGAGATGATCGAAGAAACTGGCGTTGAGCCAGTGATTGGCCGGCTGCTCTTCGTCCAGCAGTTTGCTATCGCCACGCCAGCAGCTGGCGAGCCACGCGAACAGCTTGAGTTCTTGTTCCACATCACCAACTGGCAAGACTACCAGTCGATTGACCTTGCCGCCACAACGCACGGCTTAGCGGAGGTCGCCGAGTGTGGCTTTATTAGCCCGCAGCAGTACCCAATCTTGCCTCACTTCCTTGCCGAGGTTGATCTGGCGCAGCTCATCGCTCACAATCAGCCAGTGCAGTGCCTAAGCTCCTTAGTATAGAATTGACAAACAGTTCTATTCGGCGTATCATAGTGTATTTGGTTGACAGTTCTCTACTGACGTATCTCAAAGTCATATAGGAGGAGTATATACTCTAGCGAGAGCGAGAACCTTATTTACATTTCGGAATATTAACTACAGTAACCAACCAAGGAATTCTATGCTCCATCATCTGCCCCAACGTCACAAACTCATCGTCATGCTTGCCGTGATGAGCGCCCTCTTCCTCGTGGCGCTCGACCAAACCATCGTAGCAACGGCACTAGGCGCAATCGTCAAGGAATTCAATAGCTTCTCCTCTCTTGGCTTTATCGTTACTGCCTATATGCTCACCACCACTGTGACAGTGCCGCTAGCCGGTAAGCTAAGCGACATGTATGGCCGCAAGCCACTTTTGCTCAGTGGCGTGGCAATCTTTACTATCGGCTCCTTACTCAGCGGTATCGCGCCAACCGTAGAATGGCTCATTGCGTGGCGTGCTCTGCAAGGAATTGGTGGCGGCATTATCACTGCCAACGCCTTTACTATTGTCGGCGATCTTTTTACGCCTAAAGAGCGGGGCCGCTGGCAAGGGCTCATCGGTGCGACCTTTGGCATGAGCTCGGTAGCGGGACCATTGCTTGGTGGCTGGCTAACCGATGGTGCGACCATCTTTGGCATCACAACCAACTGGCGCTGGACATTCTTTATCAATGTGCCAATTGGCATCATCGCCACTGCTCTCATCATCCGCTATTGCCCACAAATCAAGCACGACAGCAAGCACAAGCCAGACTACCTCGGCGCTCTTTTCATCACCATCGCCCTGGCGGCGCTTGTCTTGGCAGTAGACAATACGGAGATGGTCTTTAAGAGTGTCATCGACCGTGGCATTACTCTTGCTCTCATCAAGAGCGTACTGCTGACTGTCACCGCCCTTGCCAGTGGTATCTTCCTCTGGCTTGAGCGCAAAGCCGCCCAGCCCATCCTCCCTCTCCGCTTCTTCCGCAACCCCACCTACCGCCTGATTATGCTCATTAGCCTGCTCTTTGGTGCCGCTTTTCTCGGGGCAATCCTCTACCTCACGCAATTTAATCAGCAAGTCTTTGGCGCGACTGCCTCGCAAGCTGGCCTGATGCTCCTGCCAATGGTAGGCGGGATGATGATCAGCTCTATTGGTGTAGGGCAGATTATCAGCCGGACGGGTGTATACAAGCGCTATATCGTCATCGGCTGCGCCATCACCGCAGCAAGTATTCTCTCGCTTATCACGCTTCAGCCCACCTCACCTTACTGGCACGAGGCGATCATCATGACACTCACTGGCTTTGGCATGGGGATGTGCATGCCCATCCTCACCCTCGCCGTGCAAAATGAATTCCGCCAGCAGGATCTCGGCGCTGCTACCTCAAGCGTACAGCTCTTCCGCGGGCTTGGCTCAACGGTGGGGACGGCTATCTTTGCGGGCGTGCTCACTAGTGGCATTTTACACAGCCTTGGCGATGTCAATCAGATTCCCTATATCCAGACGCTGCGCCACGCGCCACAAGCCGCTCGGCAGCTTGATGGCGAGCTCAATGCCGATACTCTGCTGCGTATCAACAGCCAGCGCGACGCCATCAGCCAGGGTGCAGCCAAAGGCATGGCCCGCCTCCCTGCTCCAGCTCGCGCGCGTGCTCAGCAGCAGCTGAGCCAGCAGCAAGACGACTACACCACTCGCATTCTCAATGCCTTTAGCGACTCCTTGCACCAGATTTTCATCATCAGCGCCGCGCTTATGGCCACAGGCTTCCTTGTTGCCCTCTTCTTGCCCCAGCGCACCCTCACTACCAAGCATGCAGATGATTAGACAGTAGAAAATGATTATCCCACAGACAGTGCTCGACGCTCTCGATGTTATGTAGTTTGGGGTTGTTTACTGAGCAAAATACTTCTCTTCAGCTTCAGTAAGATCAGTCATCGCTGGCGATTCGATTGTCGCGGACACGAGTCTTGTGGCGACTCCTAAACCGACACTCGCGCGTGATGGCAAATACCAAGACAAAGTTTCCACTTTGCTGCTAAGGCCGGGGGTTGCAGTCCCGTACAGTGATGTAAGTTCAGCAACGTACTCTGAGCGTGCTGACTGTATCAATGCCCTAATTTCCGGGCCTGGTTCTGGTGGGGCGAGGCTGGTCAAGCGGAAAGCGATTCTGGATATATACTTATTGTTGTTGACGGCCAGGCTTATGTGTCCGTCTTCTTCTCCGTTGCTGACGGGGGTGACAAAAAATCTTCCATCGTCGGGAGCGGGCGTCCAGCCGAACTGGTCTCGCAGCGAGAAAGCCTCCTCGACGGTCATGGGCCATCGATGCTCAGCAATCGCTCGAATAATACCAATTGCCTGGTCGACTGGGTAAGCACGAAAATCTGGTGTATAGTCGCTCATAGAATGCCCCTTTCTCTAGCTTGCAATTCTTTTTATATTGTAGCAAGTATACAAACTAGCCAACAACTGGGCGTAGGTAGTTATATCATCCTACCTGCCGACGCGGCACAATCCGCTTCGTCACCGCATCGACAAAAAGCCGATAAGCCAGGCGATTTTCCTTGGCATACGTGATGAGAATACCAAGGACACGCTGGCATTGCGGGCAGCATAGCTCATCACCGGCTGGAGTCATATCGATAAAACGGTCGACATACATGCGCCGCAGCGAGCCTGGGCCATCCTTTTGGTAAAACGTCACGTGCTTGGCGCAGCCTTCGCAGCACACATCAAGCACTCGCGACGACCCACCACGCCGCGCTTGGTAAGCATCTTGAATGAATTGATATGTCATGTTGTCTCCTCTTGTTAGTTACCTCGCTATTCCCACCGGAACAGCTTGATCGCCGCTACATACACCACCAGCATCCATAGGCCAATGGCGCCAGCGTACGGCAGTACCTCTGCCAGGCTGGCGTGCTCGGTCATGATGAGGCGCAGGCCATCGGTCACAGGTGTCATGGGGATGAACTGGCTCAGCGTGCGCAGCCACTCCGGGAACATAAAGGACGGAAAGAAGGTACCAGAAAGGAACATCATCGGGAAGGCCACCAGGTTGCCCAGCGGCGCCGACTGGTTCTCGTTCTTGGCCCAGCCACCAATCAAGAGGCCAAAGCCCACCATCAGCAGCGCCGCCAGGGTGATAAACGGCACGGCCAGCAGCCAGTCACCACGCATGTTGAAGTGGAAGACACTCATCCCCACCACCAGCATCATAGCGGCACTCAGCAGCGAGACAATCGTGTAGTGGATGCCCATCGCCAGGATCAGCTGCCCGGCCGTAAAGGGCGACGCTCGCAGGCGCCGGTAGGAACCCTTTTGCTTCTCCGTCGGCATCTGGTTAGCCAGGCCAAAGATCCCCATACTCAGCAAACTAAAGGCCAGTAAGCCAGTAAAGGTATAGTCGAAGGTCTTGAGCTGCTCATCACCCACAGCCTGGCCCGCAACCTTTAGCGGTGGCTCAGGCTGGCCCATACCCTTGTTAATGCCATCAATAATCTGCCCCATAATAGCCGTCAGCGTATTACCAGACTGCTCCGAGCCCTTGGCGTAGAGCACGCGCAAAGTACCGCTCGGACGTGCTTGGGTTTGGCCAGCGGCACTGCCCTGCCCGGGCTGAGGGGCGCCAGGTTGGGCCAGTGTCACGGTGCCAAAGTCGGCTGGTAGCTCGATGATGCCACTGAGCTCCGAGTGCTTTAGCTTCTCACGCGCTTCTTGCATATCCTTGACGTCCTTCACCTTGAGCGTCGTATCTTTGTTTGCCTTGGCTTGCTCCACAAATTGCTTGGCAAATTCGCTCTGTGAGTGGTTAATAATCGCCACATCAAAGCTGGTGGTCTGGTTATTAAAAATCGCACCAAACACCAAGAGGAATATTAGTGGGAACAAAAAGGTAAAAAACAACGACGTGCCATCACGCATAAAGCGCTTTTGTAGGGCGCGCACCTGCCCATATACGCCAATCCAATATGACTTGACTCGCATCGTCTACTCCCGAATGGCCTTGCCGGTTAAATCAATAAATACATCCTCTAAGTTGGCGGGCTCGACCGTTTGTTGCTTGGTAAAGCCACGCGCCAGCAGCTGCTCGATAAGATGCTGCGGCGTATCGATGGTGATGATTTTGCCCGCATCCATAATCGCCAGGCGGTCGCACAGCAGCTCGGCCTCATCCATATAGTGAGTGGTCAGCACAATGGTAATGCCTTCATCGCGAATCGTCTTGATCAGCTCCCACAGGTTGCGCCGCGCTTGCGGATCTAGGCCCGTCGTCGGCTCATCCAAAAAGAGTACCTTGGGCTGGTTCACCAGCGTGGCGGCAATCGCAAAGCGCTGCTTTTGCCCACCGCTTAGCTGCTCCACGTAGCTACCTGCCTTGGCACTGAGCTGCACCTTCTCTAGCAACGCATCAGCATCAACGCGCTGGCCGTAGAGGCTGGCAAACATACGCAGCTGCTCACGCAGGGTGAGCTTATCGTAAAAGGTGGTCGACTGCAGCTGAATGCCGATGATCTGCTTAATCTGCTTAGGCTGCTTGGCGACATCAATGCCGTCAATGGTCGCCTGGCCAGCGTCAATCGGCCGCAGCGCCTCCAGCATCTCTAGCGTCGTGGTCTTACCAGCGCCGTTGGGCCCCAGCAAGCCAAAAATCTCGCCCGCCTTAACCGTGAAGGATATCCCATCCACTACCGGCGTGCCGGCATAGGCTTTGGTCAGGCCATCCACCGTTATGATTGGTTTGGTTTGAGTCATAAAACTCCTTTCTTATGCTACGAGCCCCACACCCAAACGGGCCTCTGCTTAAATCACTCCCAGGGCATTATATTGTTATAAGCCAACCAACCATCCGTTGGGCTGAATTATAGCATAGAGGAGAGGAAAGCGAAAGATGAACAATATATAACCTTGACAGTAGCACAACCACCTTCTACGATAGATAATAACGTTATCTCACATTATCAAAGGAAACCACTATGGCACTTGTACCACACAGATACACCCATTTCGACAGCGATCTCGAAGATTACATGACAGACACTGACTACTATTGGGTGGATTGTACTCAGGAAGATGTTGCTAAATTTGGCCCAGATGCTGTCGCAAGCTATATTGTTAATGGGAAGGTTTCGCCAGAGGCTACAAAATTATTCAAGCATGACGCCGCTGGTGAGATAACACTCGGATCAATAGCACTTAGTATGTGTGTCGCAGGTGGCCTTGCCTACAGTAGTGTAAGCAATATAGAGGCAGGAGCTCCTACTATTTTCGCGGCTAGTCTACTCAGCACAATCCCTGGGGGCTTCGGTGGTTTCTTTGCAGGAATCGCACGAGATACATCCAAAGGATATGACCCTATTATTCGTATGCAAGCTCGCCATCAAACCCACCAGCTCAAGAAGTTGATTGGAACAAATCACGAAGCCGTTACCAGCACATATTATGAAATCTATAGATATATCGATAAGCAGAACCAAGCAACAACCCCTCCATATCGACTCTCCTATGATGAAAGAAAGCGAGCTATTGCTACAATTCTTGACTACCTTATGGATAATGACCGCGATATTACTCTTGCCTACCAAAAGAATCAAACATCCCCAGAGAATAGAAGACTATCGTATCCTCTTGCGAAATCACTTGAAGCAAGACTGGGAAAGGCGATTGACCTTCCTCTTGCCGCAATCTACGCCGAACAACGATTTCGTACTGAAAAACAAATAGAAGACAAAGCAACAGCAGAAGCAGCAGCAAAGGCACAGGAAACAGCACAGCGAGAAGCTGATAAGGCTTACGCAGAGCTCAAGGATGAGGAAGTTTCTCGGTTGCTTGGATATCGTAATGCGCAAGAACTTACTGATTTATCCGAGCTATAAATAAACACACATTATCAATAGCTCGAAACACCTCTCCTGCCATCCAAACAACAACTAACCAACAAGCATCTCATCACCATGCGGTGTATACTATACGTATGAAACAATCATTCCCTCTTAGCCACCGAGCAACCATCATCACCATCTGCCTTGCCTTCCTTCTCGTTATTGGCGGCATCATTGGCACGGCGATTGGCTGGCGCAAAATTCTTTACAAGCTTCAAGGTACGTCGCATGTGGCCACGCTCGATCGTTCGCCAGGGCTCGCCCAGTTTCCTGAGATCAACACGCAAGCCCTCAGCCCTACTCGCCGCAAGATTGTCCAGCTTGCCCAGGCAGAGTTTGTCGCTCAGCCCGCTGGTACGAAATATAGCCAAGGAGCGCACGAAGCATGGTGCGCTGACTTCGTCAGCTGGACGATGCAGCAGGCTGGTGCGCCGCTCAAGAACCCACACACTGGTAGCTGGCGCATCCCAGGCACCTTCACGCTGCGTGAGTATTACGAGTCTACTGGCCGCTTTAAGTCAGCCGATAGCGGCTACCAGCCCCGCCCTGGCGACGTAGCAATCTACCGCGCTTCGCCCGTCTTTGGCGACCATACGCACATTGTCCTGCGCAATGATGACGGCATGCTCACCACTGTTGGTGGCAATGAGAATAACAAGATACGTGTCTTTGCCAACCGACAGCGCAACTATACTGGTCTACTCGGCTATGGCGTTACAGAGTAGCCATTAATAGGATAACCACAGAAGTTTGCAGTGCTCAGTGGTATAATAGAGACACTGATGAAACATCACCTTGCTTCGCTACGCCATAACATTCCTACTGCGCTGAGTGGTATCATCCAAGTGCTGCGCCAGCCATGGTATGCAGCTAGTGCGCTAGTTGGGGCACTTAGCTTTGCCTGGCTGATTTTTCTCTTAACTAATGGTGAATTCTACGGCGCACTACTTATGTCTCGCTTGCCACTTATCGATAAACTTGGCGTCATTGGGACGATGTTCACGGAGATCGCTCGGCAGGCTGCGACGTCGCTGACGGGTGTACTGCTTGTGCTTGTCTCAGTGCTACAAGGAATATCGCTCGCGCTTATTATCTTCACCGCGCGGCACAACAAGCGCAACCAGCAAACCACGCAGCAGCTCGGCCTCAGCGGTATTGCCTCTGTCGCGGCAGCAATTGGCCTGGGCTGCGTACCCTGTGGCACATCGCTCATTCTCCCTATCGTGGCAGTGTTTTTTTCGGGAGCAGCCGCCGCTTCGGCCGCGACAGTTGCCAGCACCATTGTGCTTGTTATTGCCCTTGGGCTCAGCCTCTTTTCGCTCTATCAATCGGGCCAGATTGCCGCCATTTACATAACATTAGCTCAGCAGGAGGAGCATCATGCAGTCACAACAAACAGGGGTTAGCTTGATCCATATCATGCTTGGGATTGTCGTCGTCACAATCATCAGCCTCTTTGCTTACAATCTCATCAACCGCCCACCCAACAAGCACATTGGCAAAGGTGAACCCTGGCAGAGCGCCATGTCGCAGGGCAGCCACACTGCGCCCAATGTCTTTGTTGACTACACCGACTACTTCTGCTCATTTTGTGCGCAGGTCGAGGCTGCCACGAACACTGCAGACTTCCAGCAGTATATCAAGTCAGGCAAACTGCGCTATGAGCACCGGATTGTTGCCGTTCTCAAAGATATCGTGCCCAACACCGAACGTGGTGCCGAGGCAGCATTTTGCGCTGCCGACCAGCATAAATATTGGGAATACACGCACCACATTGTACCCCGCATCAAAGCTGACTACTTCGACAAAGGCATTGGCGTCAAAGGCGTTGCCGTGCCCAAAGAAATTCCGCTCCTCCCGGTTAGCTATTTCGAAACATCGGCCGAGGCCACTGGCCTCAACGTGGAGACATTCCGCGACTGTGTGACAAATGAGAAGCACAAAGATGACATCGCCACAAACACCAGTCGCGCTCTCAAGCTCGGCGTCACTGGCCTCCCCTACATGATCGTTAACGACTACACCACCAGCGGCTTTGGTGGCGGCGAGCAGGGACTGAAGACATTACTCAAAGCAGGTGGGGTGCAATAACCCCTCTCATATCTTCGATGATAATATTGCAATCAGTGCGTCAATACTTTTATCAGCAAGCCATTTAAGAATACCTCGTATAGTCTCCTTGTTCTGTTTCTTTTTGCCAAGCTCATCGTATAATTCTTGGATCTTGTTTTGTGTTTGTTGATCATATTGTGATAAGTTAATGGTTTGCAGATTGTTTTGTGTTTGCTGGTTTATATTATTAATAGTTACTCTATTATCCTTGCTATCGTCCGGTCTAGTATGAGTCTGTTGATATCCCCATCTCTCTAACGATTTAATAGTGCTTCGTATTTCAGTTTCGATTGTTCTTATTATCTGTATATATTTTTCTCGGTCACGACTATTATAATCAGGATCATACTCTGGAATCACCACTCCACTTTTTGATGACAAACTAATTTCCTTAATATGTTTTGTGTATGACTCACCCATACGTTCATAAGTATCAACGATACTATTCTTCCATACTTTGAATTCAATATTGTTTCTACTTAAAGAAATCATTTTCTCAACTTCTTTAAGTTTCTCTTCGAAAAACTTTATAAGACTATCCGTATTCATCATACTTCTGATTATACGATAGAGATGCAAACAGAGCGTGGCTAATTAATAAATATTTCCCTACCGTCGGCGTAAGAAATAATACCCGGTTGCCATGGCGGCTATCACACTCACGGTGGTAATCTTCCAAAACATCGTCGGGTCGTCCGCCCCTGGCACAGGCACATTCATACCATAAAGCCCAGCGATCATCGTTGGAATGGTTAGGGCTACCGTGATCACCGTTAGTAAGCGAATCGTCTCGTTCAGGCGTGTGTCCATCACGGCGCGGTAGCTATCACGCACATTAGTGATGGTGCGCAGAAGCGACTTACAACGTGCAATCACCTGCTCCAAATCAATCGAGATATCCTCCACATCATCCTTATCATCCTCTTTGAGGCGGAGACTGCGGTTTGCCATCAAGCGCTCAATCGCCCAGTTCATTGGCACCAGTGCATTGAGGTAATCGTTGAGCTTGCGCTCATATTCGGTCAGTGTTACGATATCGCGTGCCCGCAGTGTGTGGAGGTCGTCCGTGGCTGCTCGCATCTGCCGGTTGATCGTTGCCACTCGCCGCTGGTACTGCAGCGACACCGCCTCGATCATTGCCACCACGAGCTCAATCCGCCGCGCCGTATTCATCCGCGTTTTGTCAACAAAAGGCTGCCAGAGCCGGCCCAGGCTATCACGCGAAAGTGTCACCACGTAGTTTTTGTGAATACCAAATAGTATCGGCGTCGTAAAGTCATTAAAGTCGTCATCCGTATCAGGCAAGCGGGCAATCAAATACGTCCACTCATCCTCAAACTCAACACGTGGCACCTCGTGTGGGTCCAGCGCATCTTTAATGATATTTTCGTCCATACCAAGCGCCAGGAGCGTATCGATCTCCTCACTGCTCGGCTTCTCGCAGCGCAGCCACGACCCAACCCGCAGCGCATCGCGCGGCGTAATCGTCTGATCTGCCTCACTCGAACGAAGATATTGCAACATACTAGTGATAAGTATACGATGAAGCAGTCATAATTGCAAATAATACGCCCGCTTCACTTCTGCGTTCTGTATCTGCTCATGATGTCACTGCAGCGTATCGCAGCAGCTACTCGCTGACAAACAGTTGCTCGAGCACCGCATCAACCATAAACCGCATCGTCTTTGGGGCGATACCCTCCAGCGCGTCAATCGCTGCCACTGCCGTAAAGAGCTCGCTAATTATCTGGTCGGTCGCGCCTGGCCGTAGTCTGCCATCACGCCGCCACTGCTGCACCTGCTCGGCAAAGAACTCACCACGCAGTGCCAGGCTATGACCCGCTCCTGCCTGCTTCGCATCATCGTGGTAGGCTTGGCGCACCTGCTCACCAGGCACATCACTCTGCCACTCAGCCAGGATTTTATTACGCCGCATGGCTTGCGTCGTGGCACGTAGATAGGCTGCAAAAGCCGCCCGCGGCTGCGACCAATCAATCCGCCCGACGATCCGGTTCTTCGTCTTCTCGTCCTCCGCACAATACACCGCAAGGAAGAGCTCCAGCTTAGACGGATAGAGCAAATACACACCACCCACCGCAATGCCCGCCACCTGAGCAATCTCCACGATCGATGCCGCCTTGTAGCCATCCTGGGCAAAGACCCGCCGTGCTGCCTGAATTAGTTTCGCCTGACTGATTGCCATATCGCTCCGACCTCCGCTCGCGCTACCCTGCCCGATAGCGCCTCTTTACTTTCTACTCATATTCTATTATAGCAGGTTTGTGGGAAGCTGGGCAGGTAGGCTGGCGATATAACAGTGTTGCAGCCGCTTCTCTCGCACGAGCCACTATAGCAAAACAGAGGTATAGACATGATATGTCTATATAAGCAATATTTCTTGCAACAACCTTTCTCTCGCTGCTCTGCCATATGTCGAGGAAAAGTTTATTACCTACTTCATCAGGATTTTAGCGCCAATGGAAGAGACCAATCTATAGAAAATACCAAATCGATCCTTCTGTCGCCCCAAAGGAGGGATGAGCAAACTAGTAAAGCCACCGCTTACATCTGATAATTTATAAATTTAGCTATCACACTATACGCACAACAATCAGCGACCTACTGCCTTGTATAACGCTCATGCTTTTGATACACTGATAGCTAATATAACCATAAGGGGGATTTTTATGATTGCAACTCAAGCTGGCCAGAGCAAGAAGCGGATCGGCCTTATCTCAACGGGGATTGTCGGTGCGCTGCTCGTCGCCTTCACCTTTACACCAACCTTCGCGGGCTTTGCGGCAAGCATCCAAAACACCGTCAACAGCGCCTCAACCGGTACACTCACCATGAAGGAAACATCAGGCACCTACACCTGCAACAGCACAGACGGCGCTGGCGCAACGACGAACTCGGCTACCTGTTCTACTATTAACAAGTATGGTGGCACGAGCACACCACTTGTTGCTGGTGGGCCAGCCCAAACAACCAACATTACTCTGCAAAACACCGGAAGTGTAGCCGCAACATCCTTTAGCCTCAACCCTGGCACATGTAGCCAATCACCTGTCCCTGGTGCTTCTTTAGCAGGTAGTGCAACTGACCTCTGCAGTAAAGTCAAGGTAGCTATCAAATCAGGCAGCAGCACATTCTTTACGGGCACTGCCGCACAATTGCAAGCAGGCGGTGCTATCGACCTACTCGCCAAGCTCAGCAAAGCAACTATCAATGCTGGTGAGAGTGTGCCGATCACCTTTGAGGTGTCACTCGACGCCAGTGCTGGCCCAACCTACCAAGGTCTGCAGGTCTCGCAACCACTGACGTGGACATTTGGCGCGTAATTCCTCTGGAGTAGGACGATACGCATGCCTCGGCAACGAATGATTATTATCACCATCCTGAGCCTCTGTCTTGGAGGCTTCGTTGCCGTGATGGTGGCGCTTGGCATGCGTATCTTTTTTGTCACAACACCGAGTATGGCCACTGCTGCACCAGTTGGCTCACTCGTTGTCACGCAGCCAGCTAGCAACTATCACCCCGGCGACATCATTACTTTCCAGCGTCACGGCCGGACGTATACCCATCGGATTCAATCTATCACCAACCAGCGTATCCTCACCAAGGGCGACCTCAACCATGCGGCCGACCCACTTCCTATTGAGCACAGCGCCATCATTGGCAAAGCAATTTTCATCAACCCATGGCTTGGCTGGGTGTGGCTGATGCTGCCATGGGTGGCAATAGGCTGGCTCATCATCCATCTAGCCACCCGCCGAGCTCGCCCAACGTGGCGCTGGTATTATCGGATTATTGGCATGACACTGGTGCTCTGCGCTGTGTCGCTGTGGTTTCATCCATGGATTAACTTTAGTGTACTCAGCGTTCTCCCTTCAGACAAAGGCGCCCTTATGCACATCGTCAACACCGGCGTTTTCCCAATCGACGCAGTTGGTACAGTGCTCTACCCCGGCCAAGATACTACTATCACCGTCTCGGTACAAAATAGCCATGGGCAGTATTTTTTCATGCCAACGATTCATTACACAGCGTGGGTCGTCTTGTGTATTATGCTCATTTGTCTTATCCCTTTTGGGCTCATGCTCTACGGCCTCCGCCAGCTATCTCGGCCCGTCGCAGCCGATAGCTCACCGCAACCATTGCCCATCACTTCTGTCATCGTCGCAGCAATTATTACCCTGGTAGGGATATGCTTCATTATCTTTCATAACTTTTATCTAACAAGTGGGGCGTTTTCTGGTACGATCCACAACAATACTAATACCACCCGCCCAGTGCTCTACAACTGCACTGATGCCACCAAGCTCACTGCCCCCTCGCAGGCGCTCTTCATCTACGGTATGACATTCTTCGATACTGGCACTACCGAGCGCGACCTATCTGGTAATAACAATAAGGGTACCTGGCTCACGCGCACAGCCGCTACTCATGGTTCGCAATCATATGCCTGTCGCCGCGACCGTGTGCGCAGCACCCTCTTTAAAGATACCTGCCTCGCCTACCCCACACCGGTTGATAACCCCAACCCTTTTACCCTCTCTGTCTGGTTTAATACCAATCAATATGGCCTCAATAATGGGCGCATCGCCGGCTTTGCTAGTACGCCAGACAATGGTGCGGACCCAAGCTTAGACCGCGTCCTCTTTCTCGACAAGCAAGGGCGCATTGCCTTTGCAGTGTGGCCCAATGCCACACGCTCTGTATTCTCACCAGCGGGCAAAAACTATGCCGATGGCAAGTGGCACCACGTCGCCGCCTCACTCTCACCACAAGGGATGCGGCTCTATGCCGATGGTGCACTGGTTGCTCACGACCCGAGTGTCACGCAGGCCCAAAACTTCCGCGGCTACTGGAAGTTTGGCTGTGGGCGCTTTAGCGAGTGGCGCAATGGCGATGGCACACCTATCAACAGCACAAACACTTTCTTCACTGGTATGATGCAGTTTGGAGCTGTCCACACCACTGCTCTGAGTGATGCCCAGGTGCAAGAGATCTACCTTGCTGGCACAAAATAGCGCACGCAGCGCAACAACATATCTTTAGCTATTACATCGTTTTGCTCTCATTGCAAGCATCAAGTGTCTGATATATACTATATGCATGAAATATATGCGTAGCGCACTCACTAACCTCTCTGCTCTTCTCCGCCATCTATGGCTGCCGCTTGTAGGGATTATTCTACTCATCGTGGTAGGCATTGGCGTGAGCACTACCCTGCACGCAGTGCGACCCGAGCCACTCTGGACGAATGCGACAAAGGAACTCACGCAGCGAGTGAAAAGCGAGGCCACGCAGTCACTCGACATTACTCTGAGCCGCGGTGAATTTATCAATATTGATGGGCCAGGCGGCATCGTCATCGGCACTATCACCGATCACGCCGCACGCCAGCGTCTGCTGGCTAGCCAGCCGTTTCGCGATTGCACATTTGGCTGCACGGGGTGGATGGCATATTCACGGCTTGGGCGCACATTGCCACTTGATTCTTCAGAGCAGGTGCCTGGCCACGCGCGTACTCTGCTGAGCTCAGCCGCTGCACCAGACAGCTCGTGTATCATTCGCTTCCATTATCTTGGGCAAACACTCCCAGATAAACACAGCTCACCCGACCTAGATATCATCTGTCTCTCACAAAGGACAGGTGCGTTTGTGTATGAGTTTCGGGCGGCGTAGCTGTGTATATCACTATACAGTGATAAGATTCAGAGCCTAGAAATTTTGTTACTTGATACTTTTAAATTACTTTATCATCACCTTAGTCTTGTTGCTTCTAAGAACGCTGCTCTTTTTCATCTTCCTATGTGAGACATTCAAGAAGATCATCAAGCCGCTTCTACCCTTCCGGGGTCTCCAACACACAACACATTCTCTCATCCTAATATTAGCGAGCAATAAATAGCGCACACACTTAGGTATACAGCTGCGGACACCTGCTGGGATGTTGCAAAGGTAGGGAGATTTGTACGCATATATTGACTATCCATTATTTTTATGGTAAATATACAGATATGAGTGAGAAGCTAGCACCCACCTTAATTATCGATGGTGATCCCATTCAACAGATCAACACCGTTGACTACCTTAAAAAGAAATATATTCCCACCAGCGAAACAGCCGCAAAACGCGATTTTCGTAATGAACGACTCATCCGTAAGCTTGGTAGTCTTACAACAGGTGATTTGCTCTTGTTACCGCCAGAGTTGTCTGGTATTGCCGCCACAGTGAATAACCAGAATTTACACAACTACAGCCTCAACCAGGTACCCGGCCTAGAGCGTGGCCGCCAGCATAGCCGTGCCGAGGTTGCCTTTGGCCAGTTACACATGGCACAGCCAGAAGCCGGTACCATCACCGAGCTCGTGGCTGTCAAGTACGTACACCCCATTACGGCTAGTCGCGAGTTCTTAGCAGCCAAGGCCGTAAATGAGCGCTTTGGTGAGCACAAAGTCTATACACCGCTTGGCTTTATTCGTGCAGAGAATACCGCCGGGGGAGCACAGCGCGTTGGCGTGTTAAGCCGTTACGAACATAATGTCAACACACTCGATAACTACCTATGGAACCCCAACACCCCAGCAGAAACTCGCCGGGCTATGTACCAGGTAGCGGGCCGTGCTATGGCAGAGCTCCACAACCATGGCTTTATTCATGGCGACGCCCAGGCCAAGAATTTTGCGCTTGATTCACATGGTACCATCCGCCACCTGGATACCGAGACGTATACCGATATCCGCTACAGCCACGATGCCACCATCGATCGCCTTGGTGACGTAAGCAACATGTTCAATCGTAAAACGTTAACACTTGCTCCATCCCTAGCGGATATTGATGCGTTCGTTAATGGCTACCTGCAAACGCAAGCAGCCGGCCCAAGTACGCACGACAACCTAGACCAGCTAGATATAGAAGACACTATTGCAATGGCGCGCGGCGATGATATTGCTGATTTTATATAACAACCACTCTAGTAGTTACAAAGCCTCCCCATACACGGGGAGGCTTTTATCATAGATAGCGAAACAACTTGCTATTCCTAGATGGCAAATAAATCATTCAACGCCTCACTCACCGTTGGGTGAGTAAAGATCTGGTCGCGCAGTGTGGTATAGGGCAGGCCAGCATCCATTGCTGTCTTGATGGTATTAATCACCTCTGGAGCCTGCTGGCAAAAGAGCGTCGCGCCAAGAATATGGCTTGTCGATGGCTGGATCACTGCTTTGAGTAGCCCCGTTGTTTTATTATCAACATGCATGCGTGGTACTGCCATAGCCGGTAACTCCTTAACCTTCACATCATCACCATACTGCGCGCGAGCTGCTGCTTCGGTCAGGCCAACACGCGCCAGTGGTGTCTGCATAAATATCACATGAGGCAATACTGCACGCTGCGCCCGCGTATAGCTCCCATCACCAAGGAGCTGGCTCTTGACAATACGAAAGTCGTCGAGCGACACATAGGTATACTGTGGCCCGCCATTAACATCACCCAGCGCCCAGATATGTGGCTGAGTGGTTTGCAAATGATCATTAACGACAATAGCACCACGCTCATCAGTCTCCACACCAGCGGCGGCAAGACCAAGCTGACTGGTATTAGGCTGGCGGCCAGCGGCCACAAGCACGGCATCGTATACTTGCTCGTCACCGCCACTTATCACAGCAACGCCGTGGTCTGTATCGCGCACCTGCTGTATGTCTGATGCAAGCACAAGTCTTATGCCCTGCTCTTCCAGAGCCTGAGCAACTGCTTGGGCAACAGATGACTCTTCGTGCGGAAGCAGCTGCGCCCGGCGATGGTAGAGCGTGACTTCCACACCAAGAGCTGCATAAGTCGAGGCAAACTCGAGACCAATTGGCCCAGCGCCAATCACCGCTAGCCGCCGTGGCTTGAGTTGCTGGTTGAGCACCTCCGTACTAGTATAGACATGGGCCGATTGCTCAAGGCCAGCAATCGCTGGCATCACTGGCACTGCACCGGTATTAATGAACAACCGTTCTGCCTGCAGCTCAATGCGCTGCTCACCCGCCTGGACACTCACCGTGTGCGCATCAACAAACGACGCGGTGCCATCGATAACCATCACGCCCGGGTTATCCGCGAGCATGTGGTAGTTCTTGTTATTGAGCTTGGTTACGACCGCTGTTTTGCGCGCAAACGCTTCGTCGATCGACTGGCCAGCCGCTGCCGCACTCACCAGCGTCTTGGTCGGAATACACGCAATATTAATACACGTCCCGCCATACATCTGCGGCGACTGCTCCACCAGCGCTACCCGCTGACCTGCCCCAGCCAGCGCTACCGCCAGCGTCTTGCCCGCCTTACCAAAACCAATAATCAGTGCATCGAATTGTGTGTGCATTATACTTCTCCTTCCGTAAGATTATCGCACAGATGAGAGCTAATGTAAATGTGTTACAATAGTGATTCGCTCTTCTCTCCATACTAGTGAAGAGCAGAATAAGCACGCCGCCTACTTACAACACGCTTTGTGCTCAAACATACAACACTCAGCGCCGCCGTGCCAGCACTGGCTGCACCCGGTCAATCCGGTTCGTCCAGACATACCCGCCAAACTGTGGCGGTATCTGCGTCACGCTCTCCGCCGTATCAAACCCAGCTGACCACTGTCCATCGCCTTCGATCAACATTACTCGCGTGTTTACCGCCGCCATCCGGTCAACAAACTTACCTGGCCAGCCCCATAGCAGTGGTGCATAGCGCCGCGGAATGTGCAGCTCCATATTGTGCAGCTCGTGCGGCACATAACCTGTCCAGCCAACCGCCAAGTAACGCAGCAATCCGGCCTTCATCATTGCCTTGGAGCAGAGACGCAGCGTATCACTTTGTTGGCGCAGCCAAGCAATGCCATCGTCATTACCGTAGACTGTAATTTGTTTGAAGCGTTCAGGGTTCATTGCCCGGAGCTTTCCCCACAGCACTTCGTATGTCTGGTGGTTGCCGTCCTTAACATGCAAAAGAAGATCTTTGTGCGGAAAGGCCGTCAGCACCTCATCAAGCGTGGGCATCAAGCCCACCCCTTTGCCACGGAACGGAAAAGTTTTGCCACCATCCGCCGTGTAGCCATAACCAATGTCGAGCTGCTTGAGCTCAGCCATAGTGTAATTGCCAATCTCGCCCTTGGCTTCTGTGCGATATTCTAGTGTTGCATCATGGAAAACCGCTAGTTGCTGATCTTTCGTGAGCTTGAGGTCAAGTTCTACCACATCCGCACCATGATCAAAGGCAGCGCGCATTGACGGGATTGTATTCTCAAGATAGGGGTGCTCGGGTTTATCCATAATGGCTGCAGTGTTGGTGTCATTGCCAACCTTGCTGTAGTCAAAGGTCTGTGCCAAGCCTCGGTGAGCGAGTATCCGTGGGTGCTGCCTTGGCATAAAGAGACTCGTGTTATTAAGCCACAGTCCTATGATAATCACTACAATTACTATCAACCCTCGCCAGTGCCGCCGACTCCACTGCGCTCCGCTCTGTCCTATTTTCCGAAATGTATCGAGCATTTATTACTCCTTTATTTTTTATTATCCGACAACCGCTTATTCCACACGCTGAGCAAATAGCTCAGCCACGCCGCGCAGGAAAATCTCCGCCGTCTTTGGACCGACGCCATAGAATTTTTGCAGACGTTTGGCGCATTCAGCTTCGTCCAAGCTACTGTCGATGAGCAACATCAGCGAGCCATCATACCAGTCAATCAGCTGTTGCGCACAGAGTCGCAGCGCCGTCGCTGTTTTCTCATCGTAGCGCGTGTATTTGCCTTCATCCAGTAGCCGCACGAGGCGTTTGCGCTCCACCGCAAGCAGCGCCCACGGCGTATCAAGCTGGTGCTTCACCAAGAGACGCCAGGTCTGCACCGCCACCGGTGATTGAATCGGCTTGCCCAGCAGATACACCAAGAGAAACCAGCGAAAGAGATCGAGCTCATCATGCGCAATATCGAGCGCAAAGTCATCGGGGTGGTGTGAGCGAACAGAGCGAGCCATATTTCATATTATTCTCTAGGTTGGAGCTTGTGTCAAATAGGCTAGTCTACACTCTAAAGCCTTAGTGATTTTTTCGCTTCAATTTCTCACTACTTCTCACCTTTTACATTACGTGGATTGATATTGTCAAATCACTAATTTTATACCTTAGAATTGAAAAACAGATTATATAACCGATTCTCGAGCTCCTTCCTGCATCACACATCAGTAAGCACAACCAATAAACAATTGCATTTCGTGCAACACATTGCTAGAATATACATAGAACATTTAGCTAACATTGATGGTCTATGGGGGTACATCATGTTTCGGAAACTCGTATCAAACTTATCGCTCAGTCCGGCGATCGTCGGCCAACTGGGTTTCTATGCGAAGCGCCTACGCAAAGAGGAAGCGACGCGCCGCCTGGGATTGATCTTTACCGCGCTAGCACTCGTCGTGCAGTCCTTTACACTACTTGCACCGCCAGAATCAGCTAACGCCGCCGACCCAAGCGATATGATCTACGGTGGAATCAGCAATGGCTCGCAGCTCATGGCGCACTACGACGCCAACACCAACAACATCCGCGACCTCTACAGCACCATCGGCATTACCCGTGCTGAGCTACAGCAGGCGACAACTCACCTCGAAACCCGGCGAAGCACCGAGAGTACCTACTCGTGGGGAATGACGCCGCACTTTAGTGCCGCTCAGGGCGAAGGTGTGTATTCTGTGAAGGCAGCGCAAGGTGGAATGCGCAACTTCTACTACCGGCCACACCACTTGTGGGGGAACTTCACCTACCGGGCATTCGTTGGCCACTCAGCAAAGTTTGGTTGGTTCGCCATTATGCTCAACTGTGGTAACCTCATTACCCAGACAGTGCCACCCGCACCTGTTTGCCCACCCGGCCAGGTCGGTACCTATCCAAACTGCAGCACGCCGCCATCCGTCATCAAGCCAACGCCAGTAGCAAGCTGTAGCGGCCTTGCTATCAACAAAAACGACACCACCTACCAATTTACCGCTGCGGCGTCTGTCCAGCATGGCGCTACCATCACTGGCTATATCTTCCACGTCTACCGCGATGGCAAGCTCGCCAAAACACTCGAGAGTAGCACACCCACCGTCAGCTACAGCGAGAAAACGCCTGGCTCGTACCGCGTCGTCCTCACCGTCAAGACCTCTCTGGGCGACCGCACCAGCGAAGCCTGCGCCAAGACCTTCGTCATCGCTGCACCCGCCCGCTGCCCGGTCAATCCTACCCTGCTCAAAGACGATGCTCGCTGCCAGCCCTGCCCAGGCAACAGCACCCTCTGGCTCGAAGACAAAACCTGCGCTGCCAAATTTGTCCAGACCAAGAGTGGCCATAATCTCACCCAAAATAGTGCTGAGACGACCACCGTCACCGCCAAAGCCCACGACCGCATTACCTACAAGCTTAGCGTCACCAACAAAGGCCTCAACGCCGAGAAATTCACCTTTAGCGACAACCTCGGCGATGTCCTCCAATACGCTACGGTCGTTGACGCTGGTGGCGGCACACTTGCCAAAGACACCAACCAAAGCGCCAGCATCGATGCAACCATCCTCAGCTGGCCAGCTGTGGAGATCAAACCAGGTGAGAGCCAAGAGCGGCAATTTACCGTCCAGCTCAAAGACCAGATTCCTTCGATGGGTACTGGCACCAGCAACGCAACCTCCTACGATTGCCGCATCGACAATACCTTTGGCAACACACTCAGTACCAAGGTAGATTGCCCCGCCGAGAAGCGCGTAGTCGAGCAAGTCGTAACCGAGCTGCCCCACACTGGTAGCAGCGAGAATATCATCTTTGCTGGCATCGTCCTTGCAGTGGTAGTATTCTTCTACGCTCGCTCACGCCAACTCAGCACCGAGATCCGCCTCGTGCGCCGCAACTTTAACGCTGGAACAATCTAACCAAGGAGAAAGCAATGGCAGAACGATTTACCACCAAGCGCCAACCCGAGCACCGCACCGAGCAAACCATCGAGCAATCACGCGCCGAGCAGCTAACCGCCCTACGCCAATCTGGCGAGCATCGCCAGTTAGAACACCCCAGCCTCCAGGGCGAAACGCGTCAGCGACACGAAACCCTTAGGGCCGCTCGCCACGAAGCCGAGCAAGTCTACGAGCAAGCTACCGAGCAAGAACGAGCCACTGCCGAAGCTGAGCGCCGCCAGCGCGAAACCCGCGAACAACAGCGCGCCGAGCGCCAACGTCAAACCAGCCCAGCCGCTCAACAAGAACGCTTCGATAAAACCATGGCAGCCGTCCAGTCTCAGCTCTCGCCCTCAAGCCGCGCCTTTAGCAAAGTCATCCACAACCCAGCCATCGAGAAAGCAAGCGAGGTCACCGGCAATACCGTTGCTCGGCCCAACGCGCTGCTCTCTGGTGCCATTGCCGCATTCGTACTCACTCTAGCTATCTACCTCATCGCCCGCTTCAACGGCTATCCACTCTCCGGTGCCGAATCCATCGCCGCCTTCGCCCTCGGCTGGCTCTGCGGCCTCGCCTTTGACTTTGTACGCATGATGATGCTTGGTCGACGCAATGTGTAGCTTGCCCCTATAAAGATTTGCTCACTCAGCCACATAATTCAAATACCTATAGCTTACACTTCTCATGTGAAATAGTGCCCTATTGATCAAACTTCACTGTTCTAGAGGAAGATCACTCAGGCTAGAGAGAAGCACCTGAACGACAGTGGCTGTGTATGCCGTGAGCGAGCGATACCTTGGAAGAATAGAACTAAATCGGCTAGCTAACAGGCATGCAAACCATCACCATGCGCAAATGCAACGTGCTGTCGAACTCAAAGTTAATCCAAGTGCCATTTGGATTATTGTAGCGAATCCAAGACTGTTTCCATTTCCCCTCTCTCGCAGGCTTGCCGAGATTCTGGATAATCTCATCTCGCGTGGCAGTGTTGGAAAAATTGTCAAATAGAGGCTGGGAATATGGACTATATTTGCCGAACAGCTGTTCTTGAGTGAATAGTGTAGCAGCACTCAGTAGATCATTCTTCCAGTGAAATTCTAATCCTGCAGCATGTAGCGACCAATATGACTCAGTTGAGCCGTAGCCAAGGAAGTCTTCGTCGACTTCTCGTATACTTAGAGTGCAGCCTGAGGTGTCAATAATGTGTTGCACTTCCGCCTTGATTGTCTCTCCGCTCTGTCCGACTAGTTTGATATACTGATTGATATTTCCCGCTACTTGTGTTGACATATTTGCTCCATAACATATTTATATCGCTTGACTAGGTCATTATATATCATGTTGATATCTTAGTTGAATAAACCTAGTATAATACACATGGTAACGAACGTCGAAAAATATCGTACTTGCCGCTTGTATTCTCTATCACCTGTATTAAGCGTTTATCAATGTAACTTAATCGATACTTCCTGTGGCTCACCGCTCAGGTCGCCATGAGTGTTGAGGGTACCTTGGCGGCGCAAGGCTTCGCGCTCTAGCTCTTCTGGCGATGGCATAGCTGGCTCGGGAGCAGGCGATGGTGCGACCGGTGGAGCAGACTGAGCACGCGCCTCGGTCTGCTGGCCACCAAGGATATTGGGCCGCGCAGCATGGCGTGCTCTATCCAGCGCATCTTGCACCGCTGGTGACGGTGGTGGAGCAGGCTGAGCAGCCGACGATGGAGATGACGCGCTTGGATTTGGCATAGTGCGAGGAGCGCTAGCTGGCTGTGGTCGTGGTGCTTGAGAGGATGAAGAAGCTGGCGGCGTAGCTGGCTGGGCACGCAACGGCTGAGCTGAGGAAGCTGGTGTGGTTTGTGGCCGTGGTGGTTGAGCAGCTGGGTTACCGGGCCGTGAGGTTGGTGCGCTTGATGGTGCTGCCGCCGATTGCGGTTTCTTTGCATTCATCTGTTTACGCTTGGCAAGCCATTCATCGAGGAAGGACGACCCACCGCCAGCTCCAGCTGCACCCCCTGGGCGCCCTGCTCCGGCTGCTGGCTGGCTGGGCTGCTGCACACTAATGCGGGCAGATATATCGCGCTCAACTTGGTCGCGCGGCCGACCATACTTCGCGGCCGAGAGTTTCTTGAGAGCACCGCTCAATTGCTGGTTTGGCTCACCCATTGGTGGAATCCACGCCATACTAAATGGTGCTGATGGTGTGCCATTAATCTGCGCCACACAGACGGACTCGAAGTTTGGCAGTTTGGTCAAGTCCTCAGCAGTAAAGACAGGCGTGTAGCGCTTGACCATGATCTCTGCATCAGTCGTACCAATTCGGCCGGTGATGGTTGTACCAACGTTACCAAGGATCGCCTCGCGCAGTTCTTCCTTGAGCTGCGTCATAAACTGGTTAGCCAAGACCAAACTCAAGCGATACTTACGCGCCTCACTGAGGATCGTCTCGAAGCTATCGGTGGCAAAGTTCTGGAACTCATCAACATAGAGTGTGAAGTCCTTGCGCTCGTGCTCGGGGATGTTGGCCCGAGCCATCGCGGCCGCCTGGAACTTCATAACAAAGATAATACCAAGCAGCTTCGAGTTGAGATCACCCATCTTACCTTTGGAGAGGTTGACGAGCAAGATCTTGTTGTTATTCATAATCTCGGGGAAGTTGAAGCCACTCTTGGTCTGGCCAATGATGTTGCGCATTGCATCGTTGCTAATAAATGGACCAAACTTGGAGATCACCCAGCTAATCAAATCACCAGCTTCATTAGAGCGCTGCGAGGCTGGGAACTCTTTGGTCCAAAAGTCGAGCACCTGCCGGTCCGTCACGTATTTGAGCTTAGCATTGCGGAATTGCTCATCCACCAGCAGCTTTGGCACATCAACAAACGTCCCGCCCGCAGGATCAGCCATCAGTAGCAACGCACAGTTACGGAAGATGTGCTCGAGGCGTGGCCCAACGATACCGGTGTGGCCTGGGTCGTACAAGCCATAGAGCATGTTAATCGCCTCCTGCACCAAGAAGTCCTTCTGGTCGGGGTGGTCGAACTCAAACATATTAAGACCAATCGGGTTGCTCATATCACCTGGGTCGAAGTAGACAATATCCTCTACCCGATCACGTGGTACTTTGGCAAGCAACGCCTCAGCCAGGTCGCCGTGTGGATCAACCAAGGCAAAACCCCGCCCCGCCAGCATATCCTGGTAGGCCAAGTTCTCTT
This sequence comes from uncultured Candidatus Saccharibacteria bacterium, assembly GCA_963522905.1. Classification (GTDB taxonomy): domain Bacteria; phylum Patescibacteriota; class Saccharimonadia; order Saccharimonadales; family Saccharimonadaceae; genus Saccharimonas. Next base: position 253,306 of record CAUQYS010000002.1, read on the forward strand.
GCAAGACCGACTTACCCACACCCGTCTGACCAATGATATGGATGTGACGCCGACGGTCTTTATCGGCCAGGCGAATCGGCTTGCGCACGCCGCGGAACTCATTGTAGCCAAGCAATAGCCCCGTCTCCATCACCTCTGTTGGACCGTCGACTTGCTTGCTCATCTGGCGTTTGACTTGTGAGGTAGGAATGCTATTTTGGTCTGGCAAATGGAAGAGGGTTGCAAGCTCGACTGAATTGAGAATATCGCGACTATTTGCCTGCGGGAAGAATCGGAAGATAAAGGCTGTCGCGAGCTCATCGACATTCTTAGTAAGATGAAACTTGAAGCCATTAAAGCTCGGCGAATCAAACAGTGCAAACGCCGCCACAATATTCTTGAGCAGCACCTGTGAGCGCGCCGCCGTGTTGGACGACACCACCACACGGATCATCACCTCATAGCCGGGGTAGCGAATCTTCTCTTGGATGGCATCAACCTTAGCCTGCTCCACCGCGCTGAGCGGCTTCTCGGCTTGGAATTCCTTCTTGTCACTTGCCTCAGGTGGCTTCCACAGCGCCTGCATGACATCGCGCGCCGAGAGGCCACTGCCGCCACTACTCTTTTTCTCACCCTTGTTCTTGACAATCTGCTCGGCAGCCGAGATAGAGCGCTTTGTCCACTTCTCATACGCTGGGCGGATCAAAAATTGAATCCCCACCCCATCCTCGCGCCCAGCCGAAGACACTGCATTAAGCAGCGCCCGCGACGCATCGCGCTTAGACTCCATATAGGTGGAAATCGGATAAATAAATTCTTTGCGCAGGGTAAACTCACCACCAATCGTTCCACTCGCCTTGCCCACCTTACTAAACACTGAGTGCTCCGACACCTCCTCGAGCCGTGCCGAGGGGTAAGCTGCAGCAATTGCCTGGCGCACTGTGTCCGTCAGCACTGTTGGCACCACTGCATAGTAATACACCAGCCCCTCACGCGCCACAATCTCAAATGACACATGGCGCTGCCCATAGATCCGGCTCATAAAGCCCTTGGTGCTAGTACTCGCAATGATGTTGTACATCACTTGGGCCTGCGACAGCACTTCTTCTGTGAGGTCACGCTTGTCGCGCCCACCACCGTCGATATCATCACTAGCGGGCGGCAAATGGATAAGAATCGGCACCATCTTGAGGCCTCGCTCGTAATTCTTGGCCTCGCGCATGCTATTGCGGTAGACGATGAAGGCAATAAACAAGATGATAAGAATAAGGCCAGCCGAGCCAAAAACAATAATGAATGTGGTGACGGTATTCATCTAGTTCTCCGTTGCGCCAATTTTGCGCCCATAGCGTTTGTAGATATAGTCGCGCTGCAGAGCACTGACCTGCTGCTCGCGCTGATAGGGGTCGTCTTGAGTATCCTTAATGATCTGCTTGAGCTTAATAACCCAATCTTTCTCGATCAGATCTTCGTCTGCAGCAGTTGCAGGAGCGGCCGTGACGGTTGTATCCGGGTCGGGCTGTGGCGCAGCAATAACCGTGGTAGGAAGAGCTGGCAGCGTGAGGCTCTGCGAGACCATCGGCACCATTTCATGCGTGTCAGCGGGCTGTTGCTCGCTCCGACGCTCGGGCATGAGCGCAGGAAGCCGCTCATGCGCCTGAGGCGCTGGCGAACGGTAGATATTCTGGTTGTTTGCCCGAGGCTGCTCAGGAAAACTATTGAATCGCGGCTGTTGTGGTCCCATATTCTGCCTAAATTATACCATAGGCTGCGCTGGTGCAATAGGTATGAGCATAATCATCATATCTATGGCGCTTATGCTCATTATTTTGCTATACTAGCGGTATGGAGCGTCAATCTCCCTCACCAGCGTCGCGTTTGCAGCGACACCAACAGCGCTGCACGCAAGCGCGGCGGCGCATGGTTGTCTTGCTTGCGCTACTTGCCTGTGCATTATGTGGCCTCGTTATTACCCTTATTATCGTTCACGTGGTGCGCCCTGCTGCACCGCAGCCTTCCCCACCAGCCGCGCGCACCACCGACAAAACAGACGAGAAATACTCCTTCGTCGATTCGCACTACCAAGGCATCCGCTCGAAGCTGGTCAGCCGCACCTCTGCTAAAGAAAAAACTTCGCTCGAATATCCACTGACAGGCAATAACACGATCGACACTACTATCGCGAGCGCCATCGACCAGCTCGATCATGAGTTTCGCCAAAGCGTTGCGGCTGGCCGCACCTTCCATCGGCCAATGACTGAGGCAATTAGCTACCAAATTACCCACAATACCAATGCTGCCCTATCTGTTATTATTCAGGCTAACCAAGACACCCACGGTGCTCACCCCGCCAGCTTTACCCGATTTTGGACATTCAACAAGCAGACCGGCGCAGCCATCACCCTGCGCGATCTCGTTGGCGGTAATACTGTACACCTCCGCACTGTCATTGATGCTGCGCAGCGCTCCGTTGCGGCAACAATTGCCGAGCGCCAGCAGCCAGCCGTCGATCTTGGCGAAATGGTCACAGAAGACGCACTCACCAACTTCATTATCACCAATGACAATGCGCTTGCCTGGCCCTTTAGCCAAGCTGCGCTCGTACCGTCATCTTATGGTACGATGACGATCTCTCTCCCCTTCACCAGTATCCTCGCTGCATTGCAAACCACCCAGGCGCGGCAGATTGCGACTATCCCTGCTCTGCCAAAGCCACAACCCAAGCCAATTGCTACCCCTGCACCAGCCGCACCAGCACCTTCTGGATCTTGCGCCCAAGCCTGCATCGCCCTCACCTTCGACGATGGGCCTGGACCATATACCAATGAGCTGCTTGATACCCTGGACCAGTATGGTGCAAAAGGCACATTCTTCATGATTGGCAGCAAAGTTGCAGCCCGCGCTGACGTCGCGCGCCGCATCCACACCAGTGGCCACCAGCTGGGTAATCACTCGTGGAGCCATCCGGTGCTGCCGCAGTATAGTGCCGAAGCAATCGGTAGCGAGCTCGACCGAACCAACACTGCTATTACTCAAGCAACAGGCGCCGCGCCCACCATCATGCGCCCACCATATGGCGCAGTGAATAGCGTCGTCCTCGAGCAGCTACGCCAGCGCGGTATGGCCTCTATCTTGTGGTCGGTCGATACGCGCGACTGGGCCGATCGCAATAGCACCATTGTTTGCAACCGTGCTGTCGCTGGTGCGCGGCCAGGCGCCATCATCCTTATGCACGACATCCACCCCACCTCTGTGAATGCTGTGCCCTGCATCCTCAGCACACTCAAACAGCAAGGCTATCGCTTCGTCACCGTGCAAGCGCTACTGGGCAAGACTGTGCCCGGTGTGAATTATCCGTAGGAATATACACCTGAATACTAAGATTTTTGAGTGTCTTGCCCTTCTTTCCTATGCTTATACACGTCGGCATTGCAAAAGCAGATTAATGCACCGTAATGAAATACTTACTCGGATTAATGGTGGTGTTATCATCGCTTTATCCAGTGAGGTAAGACAAGGCAGGTTCTTGCAGAAGAAAGAAGCAGCTATTCGGCAACTTACGTTCCAGCGTTTTATAACGTCTCACTTTTCTTGTATACATTATGCGCACTAGAATTCTTGGCGATGTACTGTTTACAAAAGCTATATTGTCATTTTTTGTTGGGTACTCTGTGCCCAATCAGATATGTATTTTATTGAACTGCGCTATCGATATTAAACACCTTGTGCTTCGACGTCGCACCTCGCACTAGCTTTACCCCCGACTGCGGCACGCCAAAATATTTAGCTAGCAGCTTAATGGCCGCCGCATTCGCCCGTCCCTCAATCGCCGGCGCTTTAGTGTAGATGATATACACGCCGTCGCTACCCACTACGACTTCTTCGCGGTGGCGGGAGTTGGGTTTGAGGTAAATAGAGATTTTCATACCGCTTCTATTATACCTTTTTATCTATTATATCTTCTAAGTACTTTATTTGTTATTTGTCTATTGAAAATAAACATAAGCGTATTATACTAATAAGGTCAATCTCATCATAAAAGGACTGCATTATGAAATCTACCACAAACATCACTAAAAAGGCTGTTGGTATTATTGCCGGTATTTGCTTTGTTACTGGTGTACTTGCATCGGCAGGCGCTACTTCTGTGCAACATCACTCCATTAGTGCCCCGCCCACCGAACGGTCTGTCACCTACACAGACTGCTCAACTGAAGAAATCCCATTCGAGACGCACTACGAAGGTGAATCGGGTGCCTATGGGCACACCGATACTATCAAACAGCAAGACAAACCTGGCACCAAGCAAATCTGCAAACCAAGCAAACCTGGCTATGAGAATAAAACGACAGTCATCACACAACCAGTCACTCGTATTGTTGTCCGTACACCCAAGCCAGTACCACAGTCAGTTTCAGAGCCCAAACATCATGCCTCATACCGCACAGGTGCTATCTGCCGAGACGGTTGGGAGTCGAGCGCTACCGGCCGCGGTGCTTGCTCGCACCACGGTGGCGTGAGCGAGTGGTTATACGGCGACTAGTCTGCTATAATAAAATCATGTCCGAGCCGCGCGGAGTGATTTATGTTATGACCAGTGCCATTGATGGCTTGGTCAAGATTGGTAAGACCAGCACCGATCGCTTCGAGGCACGTATGCAGTATCTCGAGTCCAACGGCTATTCTAACATCACTGGGCTGCAGCGTCTGGTCGCCATTGAGGTAGATAATTACCACAAGAAGGAGCAACTCCTGCACGAAGTCTTTAGCAAGCACCGCATTGGCCGGAGCGAGTTCTTTGCGCTCGATGAGTATCTTATTCAGCGGCTGCTGCTCGCCCTTGATGGTACGCAAATCTACCCCAAGCCAGCTCAATCCACTAGCAAGGCCGATACGTTCGAAGCCGTTACCACCGCGCACCAGCAAGACCAGCGCTTTAGCTTTTATAAAAAGGGTATCGACAAGGGCGCGAGCATCCACTTCATCAAAGACCCAGCTATCACCGCCGTTGTAGCCGGCCCGCGCGAAGTCTCCTACGGCGGCAAAACCTGGCGCCTGTCTGCCCTCACCCGCCTAATCTACACCCAACGCGGCGAAGTCAACAACTCCGGCGCATACCGCGGCGCCGACCACTGGATGTACGGTGGTGTGAAGCTAACGAAGCTGGTGGATAAGATAGAGGGGCAATGACGGACTCTCGTTAGTTCAGGTGTCGAGATCTTTGCTGAATCACACTCAATCCCACCCACAGGGCACTTAATGAGGTAAGCTCACAATCGAGCTGCCAAGCAAAAGATAATCAAGAAAATCTCTCTATTGACATACCCTTTAGTGATTTCATATACTATGAATGAATATAAAAATTTATTCATTCAGAGCATTACAACGAAGGGGGGCGAGCATTGGACAAGAAGCAAGCATTAAAAACCGCTGCCTATGATGTCTTCTCAAAAAAGGGTTATAAAGAGGCCGGGATCTCAGAAATTGCAAAACAAGCTGGCGTAGCAGTTGGTTCTTTTTACAACTACTACGACGGCAAGGAGGCTATCTTTCTGGATGTGTACGTTGAGGAGAATAGCCGCGTTCGCCAGGCGATGATGGATGACATCGATTGGCAGCAAGATTTGGTCAAACTTGTGAGGCAGATTTTTGAGCAGTCACGTAGCCTGGTTTCGTCCAATAAAATCCTGGCGGAATGGCATAACCCAGCCATCTCTCGCACGCTGCGCAGCCACTATTCTTCGGGCAAAGGCAAAGCCGCCAATACCTTTCATCAGTTTTTAGTCGAAACCTTTACTAATCGTATGGTGGCAGAAGGACATTCAGAAGAAAAAATTCAGGATATTTTACAAGTGTATAATTTATTTTACTATATGGATATACATATCACGGAAGGCGATTTTCCGGGTATTGGTAGGACGCTAGAAGTACTTGCCACTACCTTTGCGAGAGGTGTTTTATATAATGAAAAGGGGTAAAAAAATGGTTATCATCGTTATAGCTATTCTTGTGGTTATAGGCATTATTACTTGGGGCATCATCGCCTACTTAGGGAGAGGCCAAACGTTATCAATCAAATCCATCGAAAACCCTCGCGGCGACCTCCACGTCATTCGCCTAGCAAAGCCTAATAATATGACGTGGAAGGCAGGCTCTTATGCCAAGATTACGCTACCCAGTACGGCATCTGGTGGTAAAAAGAATGACTATACGGGTGATCAAACAAGTCGTTGGCTGAGTATTGCCTCCAGCCCCGAGGACAATGAAATTGTCATAGTGACCCACAATAGTGGCAGCCCCTATAAAAAAGCTTTGACGAGTCTACCAGCAGGCAGCAAGGTTGAGATGAGTTGGCTAGACTCTTCTTTGTCAGTTACAGACAGCAGCGAGCCGTTAGTTTGTTTTGCATCTGATGTCGGCATCTCGGCAATGCGACCAATTGTCAGGCAGTGGGCTGGCAAGCGCCCTATCGTTCTCTACCATTTAGACAAGGGAGTAACGGTTTTCGACAAGGAGCTCTCGGAATTAGCAAATAAAACAGCCAATGTCACCTATGAAACCAATGCCAGTCTTTCCCTGAGTCAAGAACGCTTTAAAAAGTCGATAGATACGTACGGCAAGAAAGCTCAGTATCTCTTAGCTGGACAGCCTGATGATGTAAAAGCGATGAAGAAACTCCTTACAGACAAGGGAATTGATAGCAAGAATGTTAAATCAAGCACTTTTCGTGGGTTGAAGTAGTGACTGTTATGCGCGCCGCACGGAGCGCGCCAGCAGCATCCCTCCAGCAAGCAACGCCGCTGTTGCAAGGACAAACTGCCAGAGCGATACACCTGTGTCGGCCAAGAGGCCGTGAAATTGGCTTGGCTCGGCTGGTTGGGTCGGTTGGTTGGGCGCGCTTGGATTGAGCGGGTTTGTGGCCAGTGCCGCGCGGCATTCCGACCAAATTGCTTCTGGGTAGCTGGCCGCCAACACATACCACGCCGTCGATGCCACTGAGTTTGCATTAGTTAGTTCATTTGGCAGATCGGCCTTGGAGGCGTACTGCCATGCACCATTGGGCCGCTGCGCCGGGTAAGTATCTGTCAAGATTGCCCGCGCCGTGGCCGTGTCTCCAGCAATGTTATGCGCCTGCGCTACACCATACGTCCCTTCAAACCATATGGTTGGCACGTAATTACCTGTCAAATACGGTGTGTAGCCTTTTGCCGCACCATCGGTTGTTTTGTAGCTGGCAGTATGAGCAAGCGCCTGCTTAGCTTTGTCGTATTCGCCAATCGCATTGAGAAAGATTGAGCCCCAGCTTGTTGTATCAAGCGCCTTGCTGCTGTCGTTGTATCCTTGGTTAAAGCGCCCTTCGGGTGTATTCCATAGTTTTGCCACCGTTGCTTTGGCAAGTTCATCCGCCTTCTGGGCGTACTGCTTATCGCCCAGCACACGAGCTGCCCGTTCGTATACATGCCACATGTCAGTGTTGTGCTCGGTAGCATGCCACGCGATATCCTTCTTGACGCCATTGTCAATCTTCACCCCGCCACGAAATAGCCCAGCAGCATCACCAGTCGTCGTCTTCATCGTCTCGAGCCAGCGGAAGGTATCACGGATCATCTGGCGCACCCCTTGCTGGTCACCATACTTTTCCATATAGCGGATGAGCGCGTACTGCACAAAGGCGATACCGCCAGTATAATAAATCGGCTGCTGGATCCCTGTGTAATCAAGCTGGTGCACACTCGCCGGGAAGGCCCCCTTCTGCTCACCGGCCTTGACTTGGATTGCGCTTAGGCCATGCACGAGTTTATCTGCCATTGCCCGATCGTCCGCACCAATCGCCACAAGTAGCGCCAGCGACTGATCATACACATAGCTGTACGACTCACGCGGTGTACCATAGCCGTCTTGGCCCGGTGCATACTCATACGAGCGAATGAGCCCCGCCAGCTCTGGCTTGAAATACTCGGCAATGATAGTTTTAGTTGCTGTATCATAGAGGCGAATTAATTTATGCCCCTTGCCCACTGCATCAAAGCTAAAAGTATTATCTGCCTGGGCTGGCTGCGTAGCTTGGAGGTATTCTTTATCAGATACCGCGTAGAGCTGCACCTCAAGATTCTTATACGTAACAGGTCGCGGCCAGCTCTCACCAATCTGCTGCCCTGTTACTGTGTCATACAGCCGGAAGTGCCATGACCCCGCAAATGCCGGATTGACAGGTGAGAGATCAAGCGTCCATGTGCCATCCGGCTGTACCACCGCTGGCACAACGGTCGCTTGCTCATATTCAGCATCACTGTAGAGATAAGCCCGCACTTCACGTGGATTAGCCCCAGTTGGTGCTGTTCCTTTTACTGTGCCGCGGTAACCTTCGGCAGCATTCGCAGTATTAGAAACCGTGAGCGGTGTCGCACTTTCGGTTTGTCGTGAGCGCGCAAGCGAGAAGCGCCCGCTCACCTTTGCTTGGTGGTCAAAGCCATAGGCCTGTGCTGGCGTAATGGTACTACCATCACCCTGATTGCGCTTAGGTTCCATCATCTGTTTGAGCCATGCCATCACGCGAGCTGCTGGCGCTGAGTCAGTCGCTAGTGGCCGACGCACCGCTCTGAACAGCTGATCATTTGTACCACACAGCGACGTATTCGCCCGCACTGGCGGAGCTATCGCCAGCCCATAGAGTGCACCGCATAGCAGCACGACGCTCAATCCCCATCGTTTCATTATTCCCCCTCCGAAATACTCTTATGCTTATATTTATAGCACACTTTAGCTATATCGCATATATGTCATAGCGATTTTATCCATAATTATGAGTCACCAACGCTATATACTATACTTTTGCCAGCTCAAAAGTACTCGTGTATCACCATCAACCTCATCTGTGATATATCAAATCATTATTTCTCCACTTCAACTCATTACTCCCTACAGCACCAATTTGCCTCATCAGCAATCTTGTATTAGGCTAGAGGGAGGCAGGGTTGGCACCTTGCATACCAATATCGTTAAAGCCGCACGAGGAGTACTCCATGGCACAAAATTTTACGATTAGCGGTAACAAACTCAAAGGCTACCAAGCAGTCGCCGACGGCACTGGCCGCGTCCACTTTGTGGGCACCACCCAGGAGGAAGTCATCGACCAAACCAGGCGCTATATGCGCCAGCACGGTGGTGGCGAGCTCAGGATCCAGCGCGCCGACGGTACGGCCCAGTATCGCGATGCCGATACCGTCCCACCCAAGAAGGATCCCTTCCCCCCGCAAGGATAGCACTCATCCTCACAATACCTCTGCTCTTGGCAGAGGTATTGTTATGTCAGAATAATATAATAATTACTTGAGGAGTGTATCAGGCACACCAAGCATCCGTGCTAGCGCATACTGGAGCAAAAAGCTCAAGGATGCCATGCCTGCGCAGAACACTGCAACGATCCGTACCACATGCTGCGACAGTGGTGCCGCGCCGGGCCAGATCATTAGGACAATCACCGGCACCACACAAGCCAATGCCTTAATACCTGCCGCAATGCGCGCGTTGAGGATGATGCGCTGCTTCTTACTCACTGGCTGGTGGGTTTTTGCCGCCAAGGGTGCAACTGCTTTCGTTGTCTTTTTTACTACGCGCTCGCCTGTTTTGGCAATATTGCGTGGTAGCATGACCAGCATATAGAGGCCGCATCCAATCATACCGATAGTGATGATTGCTACTAGTGTAATTACTACTGGCTGCGGCAAGTCCGCTCCTGAGGGCATACCCTGCGGGAGCGTGATCTCTGGCTGGTCGTGCGGCTCCGGTATAACCCAAAGCGCCTTATCTCGCGTGATATATGGGTAGAGTAGCTGCATTGCACACCACACCCACAGCAGCAAGCAAAAGAGATACCCCATCGACGCACAGAAATGCGTCACCAAAAGCGCAAACCGCCGCGGCCGTGGCTGCTTGAGCTGCTCCTTTGACTTTGCTGGCTGAGAAGACTGCGCTACCATAACTACTGGTCATTATACACGACAGCACAAACTGATGCTATGGTGTGCAATTTTACCACTGTTTTTTTAATTAACAGAGCTACGCCCTAACTAAAGAGGATGTTTGATAGTTATATTTTCTGTCACTTGACATTGTATCTCTATCCATGTAGAGTTAGAAATATGAGTATATACCTTCGCCTGACACCAGCCACTAAGGATGTTCTCTACCAACTCTATTGTGCAACAGAGGATGTATGGGGGCTCCAGTTATCACGGCGTGCTGAGCGGCCAACTGGCACAGTCTATCCGCTCCTTGACCGCCTCGAACGTGAAGGATTCGTGCAGTCGCGTTGGGATGATGATTCCAGGAGGGCTGGCCCAAGGCGACGGCTCTATGTTCTCACACCAGCTGGCCGCGTCTGGGTACAGCAAAAACTCAAGCTCAGTACCAAAGTTACTAAGCAACAACGCTCGAAAGGAGTAGGATATGACACACCAAAAACAACCAGACAGAGCCAATCACACCCTAGCACGAGCAATCAAACTTGTCCCGTATAGCCAACGTGAGCACTATACACGTGAGTGGCACGCCGACCTTGCTGCAGCAACCCCACCCGAGCGCAATCATATTGCGCGTGCCGCGCTGGCAATGGGGTGGCGACTGCGCCTGCGCGATATAGGGGCATTACTCCTTGGTGGACATGGAGCGAGTAAAGCAGCAGCGTGGTGGATTGCCATAATTGCGTTTGTTGTATTGTGGCCCCTTTTCCCATTAGTCTTCGTCTCTCTTTGCGTGGTCGTTGTATTTCTCTCGCTTGTCTATGTTGGTGCACCGTCACGATTCAGTCACTGGCTTATGGTAGTGAGCGGAGCGTTATTTTTTGGTGCGACAAGCTTCTCAGTGTGGTCATTTGTTACCCAACTCAATGCGGCCGACCGAGGAGAAGATATGTCGTTTCTTGCACCATGGACAAAGGTCGCGTTTGTAGTTATTGCGATAAGTATTTGCTTGTTCATTGTCGGGAGTTTTCTTGCTTTGCAAAGAGAAAAATCACTAAAAAAGTAAACTAGTTTTATTCTTACTGCTGCAGTATTACCAAAATAATAATCTGGCCACACGAGCCAGATCACAATCACTTACAAAATATGGTCGCCCTCTCCCTACCCCACTCAAAGCAATGGGAGGCGTGCTGGCGGTATGTGATCGGCGTCGTTGACCTTGCAGTAGTGCCGACGGGACGCGGCTCTTCACCGGCGGAGGAACCTGGCAGTTCGCTAGACGTGGCTGGCAGAACGGACACTGAGCAAGGCAACCGGGCGAGCAGCGCCCTAGTAAATACTGCCGACGCGGACAGCGTGGAGGAGCCTGAGCAGGAGGACGATGTAGACTCCCTGGCTGCCAGGACGGTCGCAGAGAAGCATGAACAAGATGAAGACCTAGGTGCTCTACCAAGCTCCGCCACTATGGCTGGCACAGAAACCTCTGGGCAGAATGGAGAGCTAGGCACGCCAGCAGAAGCCACCACGGTAACGCAGCCCGTCGCAGGCTCAACGATGCCCATTTCTCATCAGCCAGCCGAAGGTTCAGCAGTGCGGACACCCGCGCCAGCTACCACGTCTCCCACCACCCCGCCACGGCGGATCAACCGCTACCTGCGTGCGCAGTTGGTGGAAGAGATGGTGGTGCTCCACCAGGCGGGGCAGACGGTGGCGCAGATCGCCACACGCTTTGGCTTCCACCGCACCACGGTGGCGCGGCACCTCAAGGAGACAGGAAAGACGCTACGCACCGACCCAGCTGACCCTGCCTTCCAAGAGCGGGTGTGGCAGGCCTACAGCTCGGGATGGTTAAGCACACCACCCAAAAGCTGGGCGTTAGTAAGGATATGGGTGAACTGAGGCCAGACGCAGCGTATGACTCGGCGTGAGCCCTTAAGACACATCCATAGAATGTATATGAACATGAGTTCCGAGGACTGCTGTGTGGCTACCGGGAAGGTGTCCAAGCAACAGAGGTTAAGTCCCAATCATGGGATATGATTAACTCACCTGGCTCGAAGGCTCGCGCGGTGTCGACGAGATTGTAGCAGAATGACAAACAGGCCCAACACGATCCAAATCAGATTTAAGCCAAGACCAAGAACGTAAGGTTCCGTTAATTTAAAGGAAAATGGAGTTCCGATCGAGATCGCTAATGGCCCACAATATACAGGATAACCAGCAAATGAGGTAGAGCCTCCGATCATCCACGTAGTTCCGCCCAGATCTGCCACACGCCACAATACGGCAATCTGTGAACCAATTAGCACAGCAAATCCACCCGCATAGGTAAGAAGTCGCGAATAGAATCCCTTGAAGTGGGCAGTAACTGCCCCGAGAACCCACGCCATAGACACCAAGGTAATGCTCGACACCAATTTAGCACAAACTGCGTAAGCAACCGCTTTCGTTAACCTGTCATCTTTCGGCCACATCGTTGTGCTTGCCAGAAGCGACACGAGACCTACCGTTATAAAACCGAAGGAGAGCGAGGTCGTTTTGACAAAGAACTTACGCAGTGTCGAGTGGGTAGAAAGATGAAGAAGCGTGTCGCGTTTAAGCACTAGAAACATAAAGATCTGCGCAGCGACATAAAAAGCGGCACCGGACGACACTAGCACGACAGCGAAAGCCCAGATCACGTCGAGCACGGATTTGTATGAGTCTACAAGTTCCCTCAAGACAAAAATACCAAAAAGAATTGATGCACACACTAAGAAGAAGCCAAAGTGTTTGCGCGCTTCGGTGTAGATATCACGCATTAAGCATTGCCTCCTTGATCTTAATCTCCAGGCTCTGCCCCGGAGAAATATCTGAAGCCCGCAATTGAAGTAGCACTCTCCCATTATGGAGCACAACACATTCGTCGAAGAGTGATTCGAGGCCGGCGATAAGATGAGTGCTAATGATGAGTAACGCATCGTCGGGCTTGTGTAGCTTAATAAGGTCGAGCATGCGATCTCGTGTTACAGGATCCACAGCAGCTAGTGGCTCGTCAAAGAGATAGACCGACGATCGGCGAGCCAGGGTCATGCCAAGATTTAACTGTTCTTCCATTCCTTTCGATAAGTCACTCACTTTCTTCGATTTGTCCAGCGATAGATCATTAATAATAGAGTGGCCACGCTCAAGATCAAAGTCTTCGAAATAGTCTGCTAGGACATTGGGAACCGATCCCACTTTCAAGAACTTATAAATGAATGGTACGTCTGGAAGTAGGGTCGGGATCGTCGCATCACGGAGCTTCACAGAGCCAGATTGAATGGGCAACAATCCGGCCAATGCCTTCAGTAACGTCGTCTTTCCGGCTCCGTTGTGGCCAAAAAGTCCCACAATATCTGGGCGATCGAAGCGAATGGTCAGCGGAGCGAGGGAGAACCTCCTCCCCCTGGAAACGACCAGATCTTCTAGTTCAAGTAACGTATTCATATATTCACCATACCACATAATTCAGTAAAAATCGAGCAATGTAGGCTACTACAATGATCCAACTAAGGATTCTCAATCCAAACACCCATCGAGGGTTCCGTCGATTATCGATATGTTCGTTGACATCAGTCCATGCAAGCAAGCATCGATAGCCGTCTGAGTTCAGTACAGGCAGCGCGTTTACGGATAGCGTTACAACCGCGAATGCTAGCGAATGACCTAAATCTGAACTGTGAACCCACATCGCGTTGAGTGCAAACAGGAGCATATTTATTGCGAGATTGACCCAAATTCCGGCGATATGTACAAGAACCTTATCTGAGGCTGGAAGAAGTAATATCTGGTTCATCCTGACGTAAAATGCAGGAAAAATCAAATAGTTCATTTTAATGCCAATTTTGTCTGCCTTCCACCCGCAGATGCGGAGCGCTGTCATAAATTGGTATTTGCGTTACTTTGACACGTCTAATCGGCCTTTTCTTCGTTTTCGGAATAGTTACCGGCGCACTCCTAAGTTCGCCTATCCCTATTTTTCGCGATAGCCCTCAGAAACCAAGTGTCATCCTGCTGTTGAACCTCACTCTGCGTTAACATCATTTTATCTGCTTTGTTTTCGGGGGTGCTTTTTTCGCTCATAATGGTTGCCATTATAAAACAGTCAACCAATCTATGTAATATTCATGCAAGTATTTTGCATTATAGTGAGTGATGACTAGAGCAAAGCAAATAAAAAAGCCTTACGTCCGAAACATCCATAGCGTGAGAGTAAGACTTAAAGCAAAAATGGTCGGGGTGACTGGACTCAAACCAGCGACCTCGCGGTCCCAAACCGCGCGCGCTATCAACTGCGCCACACCCCGATACGTTTTCGTTTTATATCACACGGGCGACCACTCTTTGCCAGAGCAAAGTATGGTCGGGGTGACTGGATTTGAACCAGCGACCTCACCGTCCCGAACGGTGCGCGCTACCAAGCTGCGCCACACCCCGCGATACAAGACTTTGCCATCATACCACACAATATAGCAGCTTGTCTACTGTTCTTGCCATCAAAGCCAATATACTCACCCCACAAGCATAAGGTCGCCCTGCGATATTTATCTAAGAAGCTATTAAATAAGCAATCACCACCAGCACATACTCACATACTGGCCTACAATGGAGACGCAGGTATTGACCCTATTACGCCTTGGGTGGTACAATATCTGCCTTGAGTACATCACACGCAGTAGGATATGCCATGCCGGGCTCAAATGTGTAGACAAGTAATTGGCCAAAGGGCATCTCTACTGTGCCCATGTCTTCCTCAGGGATTCGGTCAAGATACTTCATAAGTGCACGAATTGTGTTGCCATGCGCCACAATCAATACGGTCTCGCCCGCCTGGAGCCGTGGCAGGATCTCTGACTCAAAATACGGGATCGAGCGCTCATACACATCCTTGAGCGTCTCACCACCGGGTACAGGGTAATCCCAGCCGCGCCGAATACCATTAAAGGCCTTCTCACCTATCTCTTCTTTGACTTCCCACTTATTCTTGCCAGTTAGGTCACCGTAGTCACGCTCGTTAAGCTCAGACGCGTGTACCACTGCAGCATCACTTGAGCGGATTGGGTTATCTGCGCCTTCCATCAACGCATCGAGTGTCTCATGCGTCCGTTTGAGCGCCGAGGTATATACCGCATCGATGGTGCGACCACGCAAGAACTCGCCGAGTTGACGTGTATCGCTCTTACCTTTTTCGGTAAGGCTTACATCTGTCCAGCCTGTCCATTTACCTTGTAAATTCCATTCGCTTTCGCCGTGTCGGCTGATAATAAGTGTTCCTGTCATGCCTCTATTATACGGCACTATTGGCGCGAGTGCTATATATGCCTACCAATCATTCCGTATTTGAGGTCCCAAAAGCCCCCTCGGGAGGGGGCCGCGACAACGGGGGTTTTCATTTTCGTTTTTGGGTATATCGGGTATTTCAGTGAGTAGTTATTTAGCGAACGAAATCGCCTTGGTACACCGATCCATCGGTGCGAGACAACAGCCAGTAGCGATATGCTGCTCCCTCTGGTGCTGTCTCAAGACTGACACAGCCAGTCTCACCAGCGCCAAGGATTCGGCCATAACTGGGACCATTACCTTGGGTTGGCGCAACCGTAAAGGCTGTCGTGCCAGGCGTGCCGTCGGGGTAGTTTGCATCAGAAACGCAAAACAGTTTCGTCCCATCGTAGTATTGGACAACGGACGTACCGTTGTCATTGGCGGTCGGCCCGAAACTCTCTGCCGACGCTGGTGCTGTATTAAACAGCAAAGATCCTGCCGCCATTGAGCCAACTGCCAATACGCTAAGGATACCTACTTTTTTGAATGTCATGGGAATAGCCCTCCTTACTGTGTAGGTGCGAAACGAAGAGCGCAGGGTCACTGCTACCCTCCGCTTCATTAACCGTTGCCGTAATTATATTGTACCATGTGTGTCAGCAAATACAATGCTTGAATCTACAAAATGACCTTTTGTCAATATCCTTGTCTGGCATGAAAATTTTCGCAGTTGATTCATGCTATTTCAACGGTAATAGCGATCGCCTTCCATTCGATGGTATACTAGAAGATATGAACAACTACTCTATCCAAACCATAAAAGCACGACAAATTTTAGACAGCCGCGGCAACCCCACCGTCGAAGCGGACGTCATTCTTACTGACGGCACAATGGGCCGAGCGGCTGTCCCGAGCGGAGCAAGCACCGGTGCGGGCGAAGCACTGGAGCTACGCGATGGTGGTAATCAGTGGACTGGCAAAGGAGTGAGCCAAGCAGTTGCCCACGTTAACGACGTTATCGCTCCTGCACTGGTGGGTCACGATGCGAGCGATCAGCGAGCGATTGATAATGCAATGCTTGCTCTTGATGGAACAGATAATAAGTCTAAGCTCGGTGCTAATGCTATCCTCAGCGTTAGCCTGGCTACTGCCAAGGCTGTTGCTAATGCCAAGCAGCAACCACTCTGGCGCTACATTGCCGAGCAGACTGACAGCACGCCAAGCCTCCCCCTGCCAATGATGAATGTTCTCAACGGTGGTGCGCACGCCGCCTTTGCAACCGATATCCAAGAGTTTATGATCATCTGCAAAGGTGCAGCAACTTTTGCAGACACGCTCCGCATGGGCACCGAAATCTTCCACGCTCTTGCTAAAGTCCTCAAAGCACACGACTACCCCACCACTGTCGGCGACGAAGGTGGCTATGCGCCACGCGTCCGCCAGGGCAACCGCGAGCCGCTCGCCTTGCTGAGCGAAGCGATTACCAATGCTGGCTACACCGTTGGCACAGATGTCGTCTTTGCAATGGACGCTGCCTCGAGCGAGTTCTACCATGATGGCCGTTATGAGCTGAAGTGTGAAGGCAAGAGCCTGACCAGTAGCGAGATGATCGACTGGCTGGCTGCCCTTGTCGACGAATTTCCAATTGTCAGCATCGAAGATGGCCTGGCCGAGGGCGACTGGGCTGGCTGGCAGCAGCTCCGCCAGCGCCTCGGCGACCGCGTCCAGCTAGTGGGCGATGACCTACTCGTCACGAATACAAGCCTCATCCAACAAGCGATTGACCAAGATGCGGCGAACGCACTCCTCGTCAAGCCTAACCAAATCGGCTCACTCAGCGAGACAATCCAAGCCGTGCAGCTTGCCCAAAACGCTGGCTGGCGCACCGTGATGAGCCACCGCTCTGGCGAGACTGAGGATACCACAATCAGCCACTTGGCAGTTGGCCTGGGCTGTGGGCAGATCAAGACTGGCTCGCTCTCACGCACCGACCGCGTGGCGAAGTACAACGAGCTACTCCGCATTGCCGAAGCAGACGAGAGCCTCACGCTCGCGCAGCCATTCAAGCAGTAGTAATCTGCCTCACCACAACAGCACTACTTATATGCTACCCACCCTACTTTGGGTGGGTAGCTTTTTATACCACACCTCAACACTAGCCTTTTCAATGCTGACTTCTCTGCTCGCGAGTTATTTCTTGATATTGCCATAAGCGATACCATTATTTAACTATCAACACCAGAGTTAGACTAGTGATTGATCTATACACTCTATCGAATAAAACCATGGATGAAGTACAAGAGTTTTCTATCCACTGTACTCTAGAGTAGAGCTACCCAATGGAGCCCATCTACCAATACCATGCTGGTCATGCTATTGGCGTGCTGCTGCTCGTGCCGTATAATAGACAGAGATGAGGAGTTATTTATGCTAGCAATGAATAAAGCAAAACGACAGCCATCTACACCACGTCGTTCGCGTATGCGCATGCCGCGCATTTCGATACCAAACTGGATATTCGGTACTATCGCAGTCCTCTTTTTGTTAGTGGGAGGGTATCTACTCCTGCTCACTACTTCACCGATCATTGCACCGCACTTCACCAAGCCAATCACTGTAGCAACACTCGCCAAGCCTGAAGCCAAAGATAATCGTATTATCATCCCCAAGATCGGCGTTAATATCCCGTACGGCACTAATGGCAAACTCGCCCTCGATCGTGGTGCGTGGTGGCGCTACCCCGACCATGGCAACCCCGAGAAGGGTGGTAACTTCGTCGTGGCAGCCCACCGCTTTAGCATCCAGCCTACACCTGGCGGTACAGTAGAAAAATCACCATTCTTTCATATCGACAAGCTCGCTCTAGGCGACCAAATTCTCGCCGACTACCAAGGCAAACGCTACAACTACAAAATTACCAAAAAGTTTGACGTCAAACCAACCAGTGTTGAGATCGAAGCCCCAACAGAAGACGCCCGCCTGACACTCTACAGCTGCGACTTAGGTGGCGCCAAAACTGGCCGAGTCGTCATCGTTGCCGAGAAGCAGGGTGAGGTTGCATCGTAGCATCGGTGTTCTTGTACGCTACAAGATCATTCTTAGATAAAGCAAATTTATTTTATATATCGCTCACACGATAACCTCCGCTATTAATGATCTTATTCGGGCGGCAACTCTTTTTGCCTTTGCAGTCGTCTTGGTCTTATATGCTATCCTGCATTTTGCGGACTCCAAAAGTCATTTCTCCTCTCTTCTTCCTTCTTGGCCGCTTGTCACAGAATAAAAGCTTCTCATTATATCCTAACTCTAATCCTATCTCAACTATAGAATGGGGCATCTCGTCCACACCAACCCTTTTGTAGTGTTGAGTTTATAGACCTAAGGCTATCACTTTTTTGCATCTATTCATACTCCTGCCTTCATGCAAGAAGCGTATAAGCACCTACTAAGCTGATGGTCAAGCCTGGAGCTGAAGGATGATTAACTCTCAGGCGATTTGAAAGACGTATACCCCTCATTAGCCACACAACATCACGAAATGGATATGTTTTAGCTCATGTGCGCATTCACGCTTCGAACTACACATCCACGCGGCAAAAAACCGGCCAATCTACTTGACCGGGTTTTGTCTGTAATGAGTTGAGTCGTTAGACTCTATTTGGCGAACTCGATCGCTCGTGTCTCGCGGATTACGTTAACCTTGATTGTACCAGGATACTGCATAGTACTCTCAATCTTGGTAGCGATATCGCGCGCGAGCTTGATGGCACTGAGGTCATCCACCACCTCTGGCCGGACGATGACACGTACTTCGCGGCCAGCACTAATTGCATAAGCTTTGTCGATGCCGCGGAAGCTGGTGGCAACATTCTCGAGGTCGCGCATGCGCTCGACGAAGTTCTCAGCGCTCATATTGCGCGCACCAGGCCGTGCAGCACTAGCCGCATCACACACTCGCACAACAATTGCCTCAGGTGTTGTAGCTTCAATATCATCGTGATGAGCCTCAATGGCGTGGCAAATTGCCTCACTCAAACCTGCCTTGCGGGCCAGCTCCGCCCCAATATGGTGGTGCTTGCCTTCCATCTTGTGCGTCACCGCCTTGCCCATGTCGTGGAGTAGCGTGGCGATCTTGACGGTACGTACATCTGCCCCAATCTCTGCTGCGATTAGCCCGGCAATCTGGGCCATCTCAGTGCTGTGCTTCAAGACGTTTTGGCCATAGCTCGTCCGGAATTTCAGCTCACCCACAAGGTGGAGCAGCTCCTTTGGAATACCGGCTACGCCAATCTCACGCGCCGCATCTTCACCAGCCCGCACGACTTCTTTGTCAATCTGCTTATTTGCCTTGGCCACAACCTCTTCGATGCGACCAGGGTGGATCCGCCCGTCCTTCATTAACATCTCGAGGCTCAGGCGTGCCACTTGGCGCCGCACTGGATCAAAGCTACTGAGGACAATCATCCCTGGCGTGTCGTCTACCAAGATGTCAACACCGGTGGCTCGCTGCAGAGCCTGGATATTGCGCCCTTCTTTGCCAATGATACGACCCTTCATATCGTCGTCGGGCAGCTTAATGGCAGTGACTGTGCGCTCGGCTGTTACTTCGCTACTCATGCGCTCCATCGCTGTCACGAGGATCATCTGGGCCTTCTCCTCGGCATCGTCCATCGCTTCGCGCTGTAATTTATCCACCAGGCCAGTCAAGTCTTGGCGGATATCACGCTCAGTCATGTGCATCAGCTTACTGGCGGCATCTTGCTTGGTGAGGCCAGCGATTTTCTCGAGCTTAGCCTGCTGCCGACCCCGAATCTCACGGATCTCATTCTTGAGCTCATCGACCTCTGTCTCGCTCTTGCGGAGCTTCTCACTCCGGCGATCGAGCTCGTCGAGTTTGCGATCGAGGCTTGCCTCGCGCTCGAGCAAGCGATTCTCTGTCTTTTGCATTGCACGGCGGCGCTCATTCTCAATCCGCAGCGCCTCGTCCTTGGCCTTGAGGACGATATCACCTGCTTGCTGCTTGGCCTGAGCCAATTCTTTGTCAATTGTCCGCTGACCATTGGTAGTTTGCTGACGATCGTAGGCGTACTTGCCACCAAAACCAAGCGCCACGCCAATCGCCGCGAAGAGTACTTCTATCATGGTATTCCTTTCTCCGGATATGTGTTGTTTTTATTACATCAGACTTACGTCAGCCCACACCGGTGTTATCAAACATTAAAACTATCTACAGACTAGTATATTGTATCGCGTTTTGGCCAATTTGCGCAACTGGCAATATAAAGGTCTATCTATTTACAGAGGTAACGATTTATTACCCTTATGCTTCATACTAGCTACTTCTTTGGCTGGGTGATATGTGCAGCTGCACCATACTGAGGCAAGACAATGCTATCATCCTCGCCATGTGCCAGCCGCCTAAGGCAGGCAGCGCGCCAATCATCACCCGTTGCACCAACGATCGGGATGTGCTGCTCGTGCGCGAGTGTATTGAGCACCGTTAGGCCAATCCGCAGCCCCGTAAAGCTCCCCGGCCCGGGCAACACCCCAATGCCAGTCATATCCGCTAGTGTCTTGCCATGCTCGGCCAAGCGATCACGCAGATAAGCTAGCATATCACGCGCCAGTGTGCGGTCAGCTGGCCACTCATAAATTGTCTGAACACCAGCGTCATCTACCAGTGTTAGCTCCACCACCATCCCTGCGCTATTCCACAAAATAATCACGCCGACACCTCCTGGAGAAGCTGGGTTGACACGGTACCACCAGCCTCAATATCGAGCTGGCGAGCGGTTTCGCTCTGTGCAGTAATGGTGATCGTTAGGTGGTCAGGTGGGACGACATCCGCTACAGCTTGAGCCCACTCGATGATAGTCACTGTGCGGGGCTCAGCAATCGCCTCAGCCAATTCAAGCTGCATCACCCCTGCATCGCCCAAACGATAAAAATCATAATGCGCAAGCTGGATATCATCGCGCCCGTGGTAGAGCCTACTAATCGTAAAAGTTGGGCTCTGGATATCATCGGTAATGGCGAGGCCGTGCGCAACCCCCTTGACGAACGTTGTCTTGCCCGCGCCAATATCCCCCACTAGCACAATCACCTCACCACCGCGCAATGCCTGGCCGAGGCGCTGCCCAAGTTGTAATGTATCAGCAAGTGATTGACAGATAACACGCATACTGGCTCTAGTATAGCACAGCCTTACCTCCGTTGATACGAATATCGCTCTATCCTCTAGTCAGCATAAGCATAATGAGCTACAATAAGCGTAAGTACTATGCATATATCTGATTCTACTATCGTCAAACTCCTCGAGCGCAGTGGCGCTGCGACCAGCCAGCAGCTCCAACCACTGGTGAGTGAGGCTGCGTCGTCTAATTTGCGGCTGCAAGATATTGTCTTGCAAAATAACCTCATCGACGAACGTGCCCTCACTAAGCTCTATGCCACTTACGCCGACATCCCCTACATCGAGCTCGACCCCCGCGACATCCCCTCCGACATCCTCATGCGCATCCCTGAGCGAATCGCCCGCCAGTATAATGCTGTCATCTTCAAGATTGACCCTGATGGGCTCATCCACCTTGCGATGGACGACCCAGACGATGTCCAAGCCGTCAACTTTATCGAGAAGGAAATTGGCACCAACACTCGTGTCTACATTGCGCCGCGCAGTAACATCTTAGAGTGTCTTGAGGGATATCGCGGCGATGTGACGCAGGAGCTCAAGGAAGTGATCGACATCCAGCGCGAGGATGATGGCTCGAACCAAAAAGTAACCGAAGCAGAAGTAGCGGAAGACTCACCAATTGCCCAGACGGTTAACCTGTTGCTAGAGTATGCCATCCGCAGCAACGCCAGCGATATCCACATCGAGCCTCGCGAGCAATTCGTACAGGTACGTTACCGGATTGATGGTGTCCTTAAAGAAGTAAACCGCCTACCCAAGAATGTGCTTGGTGCGCTCGTAAGCCGCATTAAGATCCTCTCCAACCTCAAGATAGACGAACGCCGCATACCACAAGACGGTCGCTTTAAGATCAAAGTCGCAGGCAAGCAGTATGCCCTGCGCGTCAGCACGCTACCTATCGCTGATGGTGAGAAGGTGGTGATGCGTATCCTCGACGAATCGAACCAAGCAGTGACGCTCGAGCAGCTTGGCTACTGGGGTCATTCGCTGGCTGTTATCAATCAAGCGCTGACCGAGCCCAATGGGATGATCCTCGTGACGGGCCCAACCGGGAGCGGCAAGTCTACCTCGCTCTTCTCCGTCCTGTCGATGCTTAACACGCCCGAGGTCAATATCTCAACCATTGAGGATCCCGTGGAGTATAAGATCCCTGGCGTCAACCAAACCCAAACCAACAGCAAAGCTGGCATGACTTTCGCCAGTGGTTTGCGTGCCCTGCTGCGCCAAGATCCAAATATCATTATGGTGGGTGAGATTCGCGACGGCGAGACAGCTAACCTTGGTGTTCAGGCTGCCCTAACTGGCCACTTGGTATTTAGTACACTCCACACCAACAACGCTGCCACCTGCTTGCCGCGCCTGCTCGACATGGGGATCGAACCCTTCCTTATCGCCAGTACCGTTAAGGCCGTGGTAGGCCAGCGCCTGGTGCGTCGCCTCTGTATGAACTGCCGCCAGAGCTATGAACCAGACCAAACAGAAGTCGCGGAAATCGTCCGCCTCTTCCACCTTGCGCCGGGCCAAAATTTTTATTACATCCACCAACTTGAAGCCCAGGCTATCGTCCAAAAGGTCGGTGGTGAGACACCCTGGGGCACGACGGACACCACTATTGCCGCGCTCTGGCAGCCAAACCCAAACGGCTGCGATGAATGCAATCACACCGGCTTCAAGGGCCGGGTGGGTATCTACGAAGTCCTCGGCACTTCGCGCGAAATCCAAAAGATGATTATCGGCGGCAATACCAGCAACGAAATTCAAGACCAAGCCGTCGCCGAGGGGATGACCACTATGCTCACCGATGGATTAATAAAAGCAATCCGCGGCAACACCACTGTAGAAGAAGTGCTCCGCGTCACAAAGGAATAACATGCCACAATTTCGCTACATCGCCATCACGAACAAAAACGACTCCATCAATGGAACGATCGACGCTCCCGATCGTGCTAGTGCCTTAGCCAGCCTGAGCCGCCAAGGCCTGCGACCAATTAGTGCTGAGGAAGTCAAGCCAAAGCGCGCCAGCTTTGCTCTCTTTGGTGGCAACAAAGTCAAGAGTGAAGATTTGGTGATGTTTACCCGCCAGCTCAGCGCTATGGTATCGGCTGGCGTGCCACTGCTGCGCGCCATGGGTTCGCTGCACGACCACACGAGTAGCAAAGCCCTCCAAGTGGTGACAGGTGATCTGCTGCGTGATGTCGAGGGCGGTATGGCACTCGCCGACGCACTCGAAAAGCACCCAGAAACCTTCAACACCGTTTTTATCAACATGGTGCGCGCGGGTGAGGCGGCTGGTATTCTTGATGACATCCTCAAGCGCCTGGCTATGCAACAAGAAAAAAATGCCAGTATGCGCAAAAAAATCAAAAGCGCTATGACATACCCTACCGTGCTCATCGTTATCACTATTGCCGCCTTTTTTGGCTTGATGGTCTTTGTTATTCCGCAAATCGGCAGCATTGTGCGTGGCCTCGGTGGGCCGGACGCCAAGCTACCCGCCATTACCGAGTTTATGCTCGGGCTGAGTGCATTTATCATCCAGTATGGGATCTTTATTATTGCGGCACTCGGTGCGGTGATATATTTCTTTCGCCGCTATATCAAGACACCAGCAGGCAAACTCTGGCTCCACACCATCATTCTCAAGATACCAAAAATCAACGATATCATTACCAAGATCGCCGTTGCTCGCTTTGCTCGCACCTTTTCGGCATTGATGGGGTCGGGGGTAGCAGTGCTCGAATCGCTCCGCGTGACTGCCCGAGCAGTGGGCAACAAAGTCTACGAAAATGCCCTCAATGATGCTGCCGAACAAGTCAAAAATGGACGCAACCTCTCGAGTATCATCGAGAAGAACCCCCTCTTCCCGCCCATCGTGGCGCAAATGCTTTCCGTTGGCGAAGAGACCGGCCAGACCGACACCGTGCTTGTAAAGGTGGCAGATTATTATGAAGAGGAAGTGGACGTCGCGATTGATGGCATCAGCTCCATCATCGAGCCTGTTATGATCGTCATCATGGGCGGCATGGTCGGGCTCATTGCCGCCTCGGTGATGTTGCCAATCTCGAATATGGCAAATCAGATTAAGTAAGGCTGGATTCCCTATTCTCCGTCAGCGTTTCAACCACGCATCAGCTCTTTATCCGATAGCGTGATCTGCCACTGGCCAGCGACCTGTCTTTTCTGCCATTATCACAGCACGAACAACAGTCTACCGATCCATGACAATCCTCCTTAAAACGCTAGCGTTTATCATATCGCTTATGCTATAATGACGGAAACGAACGTATCATGGCAAAGTTATTTTATCGCGACAAACCAATCATTGGTCTCGACATTAGTCAGACAGGCATCAAAATCATGTCGATCGACTCCAAGCGCTGGCTCGTACTGGGCTATGGTTCGCTCGACCTAGACCCAAAGGAAGTTCAAACGTCCCTCGACAACCCCGATGATTCCTACCTAGCCGAGCGCCTCAGCTCGCTCATCAACGAACATCTCATTGGTAACCTTGGCAGCGATCACGTAGTGATTGGTGTGCCAACCAGCCGCACCTACTCGCGCACCTTCATGATTCCAGCTAAAGAAGCAGCACATCTCGATGGCGCTATCCAGGTAGAGGTCGATCAGTATATCCCCTTGCCGCTCGATTCACTTTACGTTGATTATGAAGTGATCGAGCACACCAAAGAGCAGCTCAACGTTGTGATGTCAGCTGTGCCCAAGCAGCTGGTCGACGCTTGTTTGCAAGCAGCCGAGGCAGTGGGACTCGTGCCGGTAGTTGTTGAGCCCAATATCAACGCTATTGCGCGCGTGCTCGACAGTGCTGATGCTGGCAACCTTCTCACACTCGTCGTCGATATTGGCCCAGCGAGTACCGATATCGCTGTGCTAGATAAAAGCGCCGTCCGCCTCACTGGTGGAGTGGCAATTGGCGGTAATACCTTCACCATCGATATCTCGAAGCATCTCAACATCACACTCGAGAATGCCCACCAGCTCAAAGTGCTTAACGGCCTCTCGCCTGGGCCGCGCCAAGCTGACATCACCGAGGCACTCAAACCAAGCCTCAAACGCATCAGCACCGAGATCCGCAAGGTGATCCGCTATTATAACGACCGGATTGGCGATGAGCGCAAGATCGAGCAGATTGTCATCGTCGGTGGTGGTAGCAATGTGCCGGGTATGGGCGACTTCTTCACCAACGACCTCGTCATGCCAGTGCGCGTCGTTAATCCATGGCAAAAGCTCGACTTTGGCAAGCTCCAGCAGCCACAAAAGCAGTTTCGGCCACGGTATATCAGTGTTGCAGGCCTGGCCAGCCTTAGTAGTGGGGAGATTTGGAAATGATTAATCTATTGCCACCAGCGTACAAAAAGCAACTCGCTGCGAGCCGCACCAACACCTTACTGCGCCGCTATGTCGTGCTCCTGTTTGTCTTAGTCTTTATCGTTTTGGCTGAAATCGGCGGCGTGTACTTTTTCATCGCAACCGAGCGTGGCCGCAACGAAGCCGCCGTAGAGCGCAACCACAACAAAACTGCCGAGTACGCTACCGTCAAGCGTGAAGCCACCGAGTTCAAGGCCAACCTCACTACTGCCAAGGCTATCCTCGACCAACAGGTCTCGTACACTCGCCTCATCAAGCTCATTGCCGACCGCCTCCCACCCAACGTCATTATTGAGCAGCTCAACATCGACCCAACCACCTTTGGCACCCCCACCACACTAAGCATCCGCGCCAAAGGCTACAACGATGCCATTGCTCTACGCAACCGCCTCAATGACTCCGCCATCTTCTCCAGCGTCAGCTTCCAATCCATCACCCTGCAAGAAAAAGACGCTGGTAGCTACCCCTACACCTCAACCTACAGTGTCACATTCAAGAAAGGAATCGGCCAACAATGAGCAAAAAATTTACCCTAACGGCGACAAACCTCCGCATCATCCTTGCGGTATCGCTCGTGGTCATTACTGCAATTGGGGCTGGTGGCTTTGCTCTGGCCTACAACTGGCTTGATGGCTTTGCGGCCGATGCCAGCACCGTTGCCTCGCAAGCTGCCGCTAGTGAGTCGGAGCTGCAAGAGCTCTCCCAGACCGAAAAGATGCTCAAAACGCAGCATCATGCCGTCGAGCGCGCCTCCAAGATCGCTGCCGAGAGCAAAAGCTACCAATATCAAGATCAGATTATCAACGACCTCAATGACTTTGCCCACAAAGCTGGCATTACTATCTCAGACATCACCTTTGCCGATAACAATGCTAAGGGCGGCTCATCGAGCAGTTCGTCAAGTAGCTCATCAAGTAGTAACAAGACAGGCACGTCTCTGCCCACTATTGCCGGACTCAAAGCGACTACCGCCTCTGTCACCGTCAAGAATCCCGTCGAGTATCGCAAACTTCTCACCTTCATGTATCTCGTCGAGCAAAGCCTGACAAAGATGCGTATAGCTAATGTTGACCTCTCACGCAGCACCGCTCAGGGCCAGCCACCTGATAGTATTACTAGCAACACATTAACCATCGAGGTATATCTCCGATCATGAACAGCGATCTCTCACTCGCCACGCTTGGGCGCGCCAGTAGCAAATTTCTCCACCGCTACCATATTATTCTCTTTGTTATTATTGCCTTTGGCGGCCTAGCAGTTACCACCTTCTTGCTCAATACCACCATCTCCAAGGCGTCAGAGGCTGCCCCGCCCCAGCCCACCAATGGTATCGACCAAGCGACCATCAAAAAAATCGAGCAACTCAAAACCGCCAGCGAATCCGACCAAAGCGCCAGCCAGCTACCGATTAGCTCGCGTAACCCATTTGTTGAGTAACATTTTGCGCAGCCGCAGTGGAGCTTTTTGCGGCGCAATGCTATACTACACATATGATACTGCTCGGATCTGCACTCGCCAACTATCCCGTCATGAGCTTACAAATGGGCGGCAAAGTTGGCAGCCTCGCGCAGCCGCTTGTCGATCCAGCCACTCTAGCCATCGTTGCCTACACTGTGGACGGCTCATTTGCTAACGACGCAACCATGCTACTCCGCCTCGCTGATGTGCGTGAGATGAGTGAGCTTGGTATGATTATCGACTCTGTCGACGAGCTCATCACCCCCACCGACGTTATCAAGATCCAGCGCCTCTACGAGCTCAAGTTTCACCTTTTGGGCATGCCCGTCCAAGACAAGCGCGGGCGACGCCTCGGTAAGATTAGCGACTATACGATCGAGACAGGTAATTTTGTCATCCAGCAACTCATCGTCCGGCGCTCGTGGCTCCACCGCCTCAATGATGCTGAGTTGGTTATCCATCGGTCGCAAATTATCGAGATTAATAATGATGCCATCATCGTCCAGTCGCAGGCTGAGACCAAAAAACCCGAGCAAAAGGCCACTCAACCAGCTATGAGTAGTGGCGAATACGTCAACCCCTTCCGTAAGCCATCGCAAGTCCGAGAATCAATTAAGAGCGACGAGCGTCGCTAGCACACATCAGTATTCATCACCCGCCAAAGCGGCTCGGATGTCATCATAGGCAAAGCCTTGGCGCAAAAGATACGCGATAAGCTTTTGCTCGTCTGGGTAGCGGGGGCGTTTTTTGGCAATCACCTTCACTAGCTCGTCTTCATCAGTCCGCGCAGACTGCGCTAATGCTTGGTTTATCACCTCTGGTGCAACGCCCTTAGCACGTAGCTCTGCCTCCAGCTTGCGGCGCGACGCACCCTTACTTTGGTGGCGATTTTCCACCCACCACTGGGCAAATGCCTCATCATCGATATGACGACGCTCCTCAAGGCGCGCAAACACCCGTTGCGCCACCGCCGGCGAAGCACCAGGCTTCTCAACCAGCGTGCCAGTTTTGCGTTGTTTATACTTGCGTGGCAGTGTTTTGCGCTGGAGATAGTCACGGATTTCACGCGCACTGTGCGGCCGCATCAGGGTGTATTCGAGCGCCCGCGCGTAGAGCTTACCAAACTCCCCCTCACGGCGCAGTTCAGCCAGCTCGGCCTCAGTCAGCACCCGCCCCACCTTCACACTACAATCCACCACCTGCGCCACATCAAGGCTAAAGTCATACGCGCCATTGATAAATACATTCACTCGATCGGCATTCCGCACCTGCGCAGTAAGCGCAGTGATGGTGTAGGTTTTTTCTGTCGGCATGTATGTATTATATACAAATTTATTTAGTCATGTCACTCAGCTTTCCTCTCTAGAAATGAGCTGTACCAACCCCACTACTGAAATGCTTTGAGATAGATATTATATGCTTCATCAATGAAGACGGCTTTATTGGTACGAAAGGTTGATTGATCGCTATTTATTTCCTCAACCCTCTCGCCATTAGAAATAAACTCAATCTTTGCTACTGGTACCATATCCCCAATCATAACAGTTGGCCGGCGTGTCTGCTCATCTCGAGCGGGGGATACATCAACAACATAAAACGTATTCTCTTGGTCATACCCTCCATTAGCAAGCAGTTTATTAGCATTATCGTAGGCAAGAAAAGCTCTCATACTATTAATTGGTTCGTATACTGTGTATACACCCGCTGGACTAACCTTTCTTAGCTTAAAATCAGATATATCTTTGTACCAAAAATTCTTGCACTCATCAAAGAACATACAAATGACGTCATCTCGCGTGAACGCTGGAGTCTTATCAGAATTCTCTCGCAGTTTATCATCCCACGCTCTCACTCCAAGGCCACTAATTGGGTTATACCACGCATATACACCTTCATCAAAATAACTGGTGATGATGTCGCTATTCTCTGTGACAATCACCCCGCCAACCGCATCACCCAAGCACCCTAGCATAATTCCTTTACCAGTTCTATCAACAATCTCTGCATTATTACCCATAGACGGCTCCTCATAGTCCATCCGTGGGCAGACCAGCAGCAGCTTATCACCAATCGGCTGAATGTAGCAAAAATTAATAAAATGCTGGCCAAGGTCAAGGTATGTTACCTGTTCAACAGCCTCTTTCTCCCAATCAATGACAAATTCAAGAACCGAAAAGATACTATCTATCTTGATTTTTGTAAAACAAGCTATCCCGCCTCTCATTGGGATATCACTCGAGAGCAAAACATAGAGATGATTATCATAACCAAGCTGTATGCTACATATTTCTGTCGTCTTGTGTCCGTACTCTTTGAGTATCTCGCGCAGATTTGCTACGCGCGTTATATCAATCTGCGTCGTGGGAAGTGCATCTAGCACGCTACTTTCGTCTTTCAAGTCATCATTTTCAGTCATTTCTTCTCCTCTCTTAAACAAATTTCTACCAGCTCTGGAAACGCTCGCGTCTGCATCGTGCTGAAGGTAAAATGACCATGGTTGACAAATCGATGGTAGCGTAGCTTTATTATGAGCTATAAAACTACGCTTCTTCCGCCGCCTTCACTGCCTCGCGGACTTTACTATCAATTTCAGCCAAGGTATCGGCGTGCTCTTTGAGATATTCTTTGGTTTTGTCGCGGCCTTGACCAATTGTCTCGCCACCGTATTTGAAGAAAGCGCCAGACTTATCAACAATGCCATGCTGCACTGCGAGGTCGAGGATATCCCCTGTCTTGGAGATGCCTTCGTTGTACATGATGTCGAACTCAGCAACGCGGAAGGGTGGCGCAATCTTGTTCTTTACCACCTTTACCTTGGTGCGGTTACCACGAATGTCATCGCCCACTTTGATCTGCCCAATCCGGCGAATATCCACCCGCTGCGAGGCATAGAACTTGAGCGCATTACCACCTGTTGTCGTCTCAGGATTGCCAAACATCACGCCAATCTTCATGCGGATCTGGTTGATGAAAATGACGGTTGCTTTGCTCTTGTTGATAATCCCCGTTAGCTTACGTAGTGCTTGGCTCATCAAGCGAGCCTGGAGACCCATGTGTGAATCACCCATGTCACCGTCAATTTCTGCTTGCGGCGTCAACGCTGCCACCGAGTCTACGACAATAAGGTCAACAGCGTTCGACCGCACCAGCGTCTCCGTAATCTCCAACGCTTGCTCACCATTATCTGGCTGCGACACCAAAAGGTTGTCTGTATCGACGCCAAGCTTCTTGGCATAGCTAGGGTCGAGCGCATGCTCGGCATCAACAAAGGCTGCTGTGCCACCCTGTTTTTGAATTTCGGCAATGGCATGTAGCGTCAGCGTCGTCTTACCGCTACTCTCTGGCCCATAAATCTCGATAATGCGCCCCTTGGGGTAGCCACCACCCAGCGCAAGATCGAGGCTCAGCGAGCCAGACGGAATCACCGCTACATCTGCCTGGTGGAATTCACCAAGCTTCATAATGGCACCGTCGCCAAATTGTTTTGTAATCTGATCCATCGCGAGGCCAAGCGCTTTGAGCTTGCCGTCGTCTGTGGTTTGTGTCGTATTCGATTGTTTGGTCATACGTCCCCTCTCCTTCAAGGATTTATTATACCAGAATCTCTTACCGTTGTCCGCGTGGAGATTGATTTGTATTTACAAAGCCTCAACATCACCGATTTATTTATTTTTATATAGCCTCTAGCTTCCACGACTCTACCGATATAGACGCTAAACAGCAACGGGCCTTTTGAAGACATTTTTCGTGGTAGACATGCTATAATAACACCATGAAGGCACGTAAAGGATTTACCGTCATCGAGCTCATCGTTGTGATCGCTCTGCTTGCAACGGGCAGCTGGCTCTTTTTCAGCGAGAAAATCGCGACCGAAGCGACGCAGCGTGACAACCAGCGCAAAACTGCCATTAACGCAATGTACTATAGCCTGGAAGAAGTGTATTTTGAGAAAAATAACCACTATCCCAACACGATCGATAGCAAGACGCTACGTTCAGTTGACCCATCGCTCTTTACCGATCCAAATGGCCACAAGCTTGGCAGCGCCCAGTCTAGCTACCACTACAGTGGCACCGACTGCACCACCGACAACCAGTGCAAAGGCTACAAACTCACCGCTAACTTAGAGCGTGAGGCAGACTACACCAAGACCAATCGCAATAATACCTAAATCTCTATTATATAGATATGCAAAAACACCAAGCTTTGTCTGCTCGGTGTTTTTATCATCAACGTCTGCTAGTATTAGTCATTTGCCACTGGCCGGCCGTTCTTGAAGTCCTCTACTGCGTTATTAAGCGTCGCGATTTCTTGCTTGGGATTAGCTACGAATGAGAAGCGATAAGTCGTCTCGTCACCCTCCGTACTGAGGCGAATTGAGCCATAATTAAACATCGCTTGGAGGACACCACGCTGGTTGTAGCTGGCATCCTCGATATTCATCAGACTAACCGTTTGCTCAGTGTGTGAAAAAATACTCGTCTGGATCTCTTGGATAACACTTTCATTTGTTAGATAAAACATATTGCGCGTATAAACCCAGACCGACACATAGCCACCAAGAATAAAGGCCAAGATGAGCGCCATACACAGCAACATAAATGACCCCGAGGCAGACGTTGGCAGGTGGAGGAGGTCAAAGATATAATCGTAATTAAACATCAGTGCCAAGACGATGCTCGTCATCAAGGTCGACATAATAATCGCTGGCAGCATACCAATCGGGTGGCGACGCACCACACTAATGATGTATTCTTGCTCACTCAGGTTGAGGTTCGGGAAGGCCATGACTGATTCATCATGGCGGCGGCGCACCTCTGATGACATCCGTGGCAGGTTCGCTTCTGGGCGCGGCGCATGGTAGTGGGGAGCGCCTTCTTTGCCGCTCACATCGTAGAGTGTGCTGCTTGCCCGTGGGGCTGTGGGTGGCTCGGCGTAGAGTGGGTTGCCATCGACATCATAGGCGACGGGCCGTGGTGGATCATTGCGTTGCAATCGTTGTGAATTCATGGGTATATTGTAGCATATCTTTGGCTCATCACCGCATGCCTCTTACTCCATTGCGCGGCCAAGATGCTGTCGTGCCCGTGGTGTCACCCGCCGGCCTCGCGGCGTTCGCTCTATAAAACCAATCTGCAGGAGATATGGCTCATAGAAGTCCTCGATCGTCGTTGTCTCATCACCTGTCAGAGCAGCAATTGTCGTCAGGCCAACCGGGTTATCGCCATAGGTGTCGAGCATCGAGCACAGCAAATTACGGTCGGCTGGGTCGAGGCCAAGCTCGTCGACTTCCAGCAGAGTCAGCGCCTGCGTTGTCGTTGTTACATCAATAATACCATCACCATTCACGTCCGCATAGTCGCGCACCCGCTTAAGCAAGCGGTTAGCAATCCGTGGTGTGAGGCGTGCCCTCGTGGAGAGTAATCGCGACGCCTCTGGCTTGATGCGCGTCTCGAGGATAGTCGCTGCCCGCGTGATAATCTGCGCAATCTCCTCTGGAGTGTAAAATTCCAAACGATAGATATGCCCAAACCGGTCGCGCAGTGGCGCTGCAAGGCTCCCCGTCCGCGTTGTGGCACCAATCACTGTAAAGCGTGGTAGATCGAGCCGCACACTGCGTGCCGCTGGCCCTTTGCCAATAACAATATCGAGCTTAAAATCCTCCATCGCCGAGTATAAAATCTCTTCCACAGCTCGCCCCAAGCGGTGGATCTCATCGATAAACAACACGTCGCCATCGTTGAGGTTGGTCAA
Source organism: uncultured Candidatus Saccharibacteria bacterium (assembly GCA_963522905.1). Classification (GTDB taxonomy): domain Bacteria; phylum Patescibacteriota; class Saccharimonadia; order Saccharimonadales; family Saccharimonadaceae; genus Saccharimonas. The sequence continues at coordinate 286,321 of CAUQYS010000002.1, forward strand.
GATCGATGCTAAGTCGCCTGCTTTCTCGATCGCCGGTCCACTGGTGACTCGCAAGCCAGCTCCCATCTCGTTGGCAATCACCACCGCCATCGTCGTCTTGCCAAGGCCAGGTGGGCCATAGAGCAAAACATGGTCGATTGGCTCGCCACGCTTCTTCGCCGCCGCAATTGCCAATTGCAAATTCTTCTTCAGTCGTTCCTGCCCCACATACTCCGCAAAGCGCTGTGGCCGCAGCGTCACCTCAATGCGCTGTTCCTCGCTATCACCCGCGTGGCTACTGGTATCAACAATTCGTTCTATCGCCATAGATTTATTATAGCATTGGTAGTGGGGATAGATTGCATAGCAACCTCATCATATGGTTTACTATACTCATGCATACTGTCATACTTGTCATCACGACCCTATCATCCATTGCAACGATCATCGCTGCAATTATTGCACTCATCAAGCCTGGTATGATGAGCCGCTCTACTACCATCACTCATGGCGAGCGATTCTACGCAGCAATGTACGCTTCTCGAGCACTACCACTGGGGCTACTTACAGTAGTTGCTCCCTTTGTGTTTCATGGTTCTGTGTTGCAGCTTGTCTTTGCTGCAGCAAGCTTAGCGCAAATTGGCGATGTTGTTATTGGGCTCAAAAAACAAGAGTGGGGTATGGTAATTGCACCAGCTATATTAGCTACCATATACCTTACAGCAGCGTGGCTCCTTGCTTAGGGCAAGTTCTCTTGCACTGCCAGGGCAATCTTGCCAAATAGCTCCTCACTCACACGGTGCTCGCCACTCTCTAGATGCCGTGGCCACTTTGGATCAGGAAATTCCTCCCCCGCAAAGTATGTGCCACCAACGTAGCGTGGATAGAGGTGCCAGTGCACATGGGTCGACTGCCCGGCCTTAACGGCATTGTTCATCAAGCATTCCCAGTTGCACACGTCTGCACCAAATGCCTGGGTAATTGCGCGCTCCATGCTGCGGATCACCTCGTGGAGTTCGCGCCAATCGGTCTCATCGAGCTCACCAAGGGACGATTTATGTTCGCGTAGCGTCACAAACCCTTTGCCAAGATACAGCTGATTGCGATCGAGCACCACATTCCATCGATCGGTTTGCATGACCACCGCCGGGTCATCAATTGTTTGCTCTGCCACAAATGGGCAGATGTCACAGTTTTTCATTTTTATCACCTCCTTCTCTTGTTTTAATTATAGAGGAGGAGATGATACTTGTCATTACTGATGATTCTGTCGCTTAGTCCACGGGTTGTCCATTGCCGTAACTTGATCGAGGTGGGATTTAAGTATTTTTAGCCGTTTCTCGATTTCGTCCTCAGCAATGCCAAGTGATTGAAAGTCATTCCTCAATGACTCCATATATATTGGCAAGAAATCTGCCTCAAACTGCTGGAAGTCCTCCCACGACATGTCCGGGTGTTCCTCGTGATGGAATGCCTCGGCACCGTGCCAGAATGTCTCCCAATCAGCTGTCATATAGGCCATGTCAGCGTGATGGAGCAGCTTCGCCTCGGGCGTATCACGTTGCTGGAGTGCGGGCACCATAATTGTACCCTTGATAGCTCGATCGAGAAAAGCCTTATCGCTATCGTCTAGTTTAATCCCGTTATCCTCTATGTCTTTTAGTAGGAGTGCACTTGCATATTCTTCTTTTGTCGGATATTCTTGAGCTGCCTTTTCATCAAAACCAGCATCATGCCAGGCTGCTGCTAATACAAGCAAGGATTCTTGCCATGGGTCGATAACCCGCTGATAGCCATCACCAGGCAAAAGCTCCACAAGCTCGCTAACTGCTTGCATTACATCTTTCATGTGTCCAGGGTGGTGGTAAGGTAGCTCGGGGTAGCGCTTACAGGCACGATCTGCCGACTTACAAAAAGTATCGTTATAATGCTCTGGGTCTTTCTTCGCCTTAAGCTCAGGAGTAGACCCAAGGTAGTGATTTTTATTACACATAATTTCACCATTATACAAGCCATTCTATCTATTGTCAACAGAGGGGGCTAGTCCTCAATAGATTCACAATAGTACTCAACCAAGCTTGAAACGTAGGCAAAATATAATCTAAACTCTCGCCCATGCTTATTACAATCGACGAACCTGTTTGCCAGTCGGCTTGCCAACTCCACGCAGATGCGGTACTGTTGTAGCTGCAACAACGCCAGCCGCTATACAGCCTGCGAGGCGCGTCCGCCCTGGATTACCATGTGCCGCTACAACAGCAAAAGCCGCCGTAGCGATATTAGCAGCTCGTTTGTAGCGCCCACCTTTGGTCACCTCACCAGTTTTTGCCAGGTGGTAGGCATTGGCTGCGCCAGTTGCTACCTGCCCAAGGGCAATGGTGGCAATCCCCGCTCGCGCCTCAGGGTAGCGCTTGCCTAGCTCATACATTACGCGCACCACAGCAGCTGTATCTACCACACCGTCAGTCACACGACGCAGTGGCGTATCATCAAGAATTTGCCCATCAGCAACATCAGCTGCCATAAAGGCTGCAAGCGCAGAGCCAATCGGCTTACCATCACGTGCTCGCTGTGCAATATATTCTACGCCACCATAGCGCAGCGCCGTCAGCCCCACACTCGCTAATTCTCTCGGGCGAGACACCTGGTGAGTATCAACCTTTTCTGTATTTTTCTGTTCAGGATTTTTCACACTATGTGCTAGTATCTCATATTTTTTGCATTTTTGCTACTGCATGCAATATTATTTTGCAGTATGAGCTACTGGCTCTGGCATACGCGCAAATTGCTCCATATGCTGCTGCAGTGCCGCGCAATACTGGCTAATAACAGATGGAGCAATACCTAGCAGCAAACCATCTGTCTGCATCTCTGCTAAACATATTGCAAAGAAGCGCTGCTGCCTCTGCAAAAACTCTACCCATGGGGTATCTGGCTGCTCCTCTACCCGATAAGCCATCGTGCCCCGCCAAAATGTTTGCCAATCCACAAAGAGAAACCCAATGTCGGCCAAATGAAGCAACTTAGCCTCAAGGGTACTGCGCTGCAGTGGCGGTACGACAATCGTGCCAAGAATTGCTCGCTCCACAAAAGCATAGGCCTCGCTATCTAGCTCAAGCCCTTCTCTTTGGCTGTCTTGTGTAAATAATGCAACCGAGTATGCTTCTTTACACCAGTATTCATTGGCTGCGGCATGGTCGTAGCCTGCATCGTGCCAGGCCGCTGCTATAACGAGAAGCTCCTGCTGCTGAGCGGAGAAAGTATATCGAGGCACAAGGCGTATCAGCTCTTTTGTCATTTGCACCACATCATCCATATGTTGCGTGTTATGGTATGGTAGTGATGGATAAGCCTGACGAGCACGCTGCACTGTAACCGACAACAAAGGGGTGCTATTCATAATAATCACTATCGTATTCCACTGTTGTCAGTATGTCAAGTTACTGATATTATGCCAAATCCTCAGCAACTATTACACTTCTCACTATTTTCTCGATAGAGTATGATTCCCTTGCATAATAACGAGGTTTGGTTCTAATACTCGGAGATTTAGTATTTTAAGAAAGACGATTGATTCCCCAAAAGGAATTACAAAGGAAATATTAGCCCAAGCAAGTAACGTCTTACTTGTTTAACACAAGAAATACCTCTTCATCACTAAGAGTTTTGACAATTTATAATGCTATTCTCTATTGATATCAACACGGCTTACTGCTTCAAAGCCATTGTCACTCGCTGCGCTGTGGGTAAACTCGTATCGACATGAGCAAGTGCTTTGGTGGCATCTGCCAACGTATAGCCTAGCGCAACCAACGCTTCGAGTGCTTCGTCGTTTGTATCAAGCTCTGCCTGCACAGGCGCGTCGTGAGCAGCATAGTACGTTGGCACGCCCACCTTATCTCGCAGGTCTACCACCACACGCTCAGCAGTCTTTTTGCCCACCCCACTGGCTTTTTGGATAAAGGCCGCATCGGCATTGGCTAAGGCATTACGCACCTGCTCAGCCTCACCAAGGCTGAGGATAGCCAGTGCCGCCTTGGGACCTACGCCTTGCACTGTGATGAGCAACTCAAACAGTTTCTTGGCTGCCCGCGACGAAAAGCCAAACAGCTCCTGAGCTTGCTCTCGGATATGGTGGTATGTATAGAGCTTGACTGTCTCACCAAGCTGCATCGCATCATAATCGTGCGCTGCAACCGCTATCTCATAGCCAACCCCCTGCACGTCAATAATGACACTACCCGCAAACTTCTCATCAACTTGGCCAGCAATATGAGCAATCATCCGCGCCTCCTCGAAGTACTAAAAGTTAGTCCTGAAGAAGTTGTTGTTATTGCCACCAGTATTATTCTGACTATTCTGCCCAGAGCTATCATCGTCGCTCGTACCACCAGAACCAGAACTATCACCACTCGTACCACCGGTGTTACCACTGTTTCCGGTATTATTGCGGCGGCGAGTATTACCGTTGATAGTTGAGCTATTATCGCTGTCGTCGCTTGTACTACCAGAGCTTCCTCTACTACTTGACGACCGGCAGCTTGCGATGTTCTTTGAGTAACGGCTACTGTCAAAATCTTTTTCGTCGATGGTAATGATGCGCTTTTGCTCAACGTCACAGACACGGATTTGCTGTTTCGTCGTGGAGCAATCTGAGCTGTTCTTCGAGTGTTTCGTGCTGTCGAAGTCGTCTTCGTAGATAGACTCCATCTTCTTATCACTGAGATTACAGACTTCGATCTTGGTGCGCACAACATTACATTGCTTGGTTGGCAATGCGCCAGTTAGGAAGTATTCTTTGTATGTCCCCTTGGCATTCTCAGTAGTAGCCAAACCACCGTCGCTCGTACAGACCGAGCGCTGCACAACACCACTTGGTACAGAGAATTGGGTATTCGACTGGCCTGCTAAGAGTTTCGTCATTGTGTTGCGCCAGATTGGCCCTGCCATGTCTGAGCCACCATTTTTCATTGGTGTATTGTCATTATTGCCAACCCAGACGCCAACGGCATACTCTGGGTTATAGCCAATCGTCCACGCATCTTTATTATCATTCGTCGTCCCTGTCTTGACGGCCGCGGTATGGCCAGGCACTGTGAGAGTTGAGCCAAACACACTAGCTCGTGCCGCATTATCCGACAAAATATTTGAGATCAGATAGGAAGCCCCCTCACTAATCGCCCGCTTGCTCGTTGCGTTGGGCCAGCTAACTTTTTTGTTGTATTTGTCGTTAACCTGCTCAATGAGCCCCAGTTCAAATTGCTGCCCTTGGTTGCCAAATGCTGCATAGGCATTAGTCATTTGCGTTAGTGATGCCTCACCGGAGCCAAGTGCGAGAGATAAACCATTCTTCTCACCTGTTGCTTGAGTAATCGACGAGATACCAAGATTGTTAGCCGTTTGAACCGACTTACTAATACCAAACTTCTTCATGATCTCCACGCTCGGGATATTGAGCGACCAGCTAATTGCTCGACGCGTCGTCACACTCCCGTGCCAACGTTTGTCGGCATTGAGCGGCTGGTAGCCACCGCCAAAGTCAGTTGGCTTATCTTGGAAAATTGTCGCTGGTGTAATAACCCCCTCAGCTAGTGCCCCTGCATAGTAGATCGGCTTGAAGCTACTGCCTGGCTGGCGCGGTGTCGTGGCCATATTAACATTACCCCACTGTGGGTTGTTGTAGTCGGCACTACCCACGAGGGCGCGCACTCGGCCTGTCTTGACGTCTATCACAACACCGCTTGCATTCGTCCCACCACGGTTATTGAGGTATGGAATCTGCTTGGAGACGTTATCGATTAGCATCTGCTGCGTATCCATATTGAGCGTCGTCTTTACCTGGTAGCCCGAGCGCATTAACTTATCATACGCATTTTTATCTTCGGCACTGTATAGTTTCTGTTTGAGCTGGTTTATAACCATCTGTGCAAAGTGTGGTGCAATCGACTTGACGGTATTTGCCGTCGATGCATACGAGAGCTGCTGCGCATACGCTGCGTCTTTTTGCTCATTAGTGATGGCACCCACGTCAACCATGCGGCCGAGCACTGTCTTTTGGCGCTGCTTGGCCAATTCTGGACTACCACTGATTGGCGAGTAAGCAGTTGGTGCTGGCAGCACACCAACGAGCATAGCGCTCTCAGCCAACGTGAGATCCTTTGGTGCTTTACCAAAGTAAATCTTGGCTGCCTCTTCGATGCCAAATGAGTCTTCGCCATAGTACACAGAGTTGAGATACATCTCGAGGATTTGGTCCTTCGTATAGTTCTGCTCGATCGCGAGCGCCACAAACAGCTCCTGGTACTTACGCATAAAAGTCTGCTCACTTGTGAGGACGGTGTTCTTGGCGAGCTGCTGCGTAATGGTTGAGCCACCACCATGGCGCTGGAAGGCTGCCCGGAAGATACCGATCAGGCTAAATCCAGGGTGCTTGTAGAAGTCTTTGTCCTCACTAGCCAGTAGCGCATTCTTCATACTGTCTGAGATGTCAGCTAGTTTCACCATATTGCGGTGCTGGGCTCGCCCCACACTATAGAGCGGCTTGTTATTAACATCATTGAGGACGATACCAGTGTTGTTGCGGTTCATCAGCCGCTCTTGGTCAGAGATATCACGTGCATAATATAGGTATGTCAAGATCGGCACAATCAGCAAGAAAAGCAAAAACGGCGTCAGGATCACCATCGCCTTCTTCTTTTTGCTCATATTCCAAAACCACAAGAAATGCTTATGCTCGCGTCTTCGGCGCGGTGGCTTCGACTGGCGAACCTCTCCAAAGTTGGCATATCTGCCCATCCGGGCTGGTTGTTGTCTTCCTCGAGGTAGTTGCATAGTTTAATTATACCATCGTTCTGGTGCAATGTGCCGAAAACACCAATCTTAGCGCTTTTCTCTTTCTCATCTCTGATAGAGCACAAGCGTAAGCTTTTTTACAATCTGGTTTCTGACTTTGTCAGTGTAGCTGCGTCCAGCAGCAGCTCACTAGCTCTGCCGTGTCATAAACGCTGCCATAATCGCTGCCGCGAGAGCATCTGCACAGTCGTCTGGCTTGGGTACAGTCTGAAGGCCTAGTTGGAGCCGCACCATCTCTTGCACTTGCTTTTTATCTGCTTTGCCATAGCCGGTGATTGTCTGCTTGATCTGGAGTGGCGTATATTCCTCAATCTGCAGTCCTGCCCGCTGGCCAGTCAGTAGCGCTACGCCACGCGCCTCAGCTACGCTCATAGCGGTAGTTATATTGCGGGCAAAGAAGAGCTTCTCGATCGCCATCATTGTGGGCTGCGTCTCTGCAATAATACTCGTGAGACCATCAAATATCTCACCAAGGCGCTCCGGTATTGGCGTGTGTGCTGGCGTCGTAATGACACCGGCCGTGACGAGTCGCGTTGCACCACCATGAGCGTCAATAACGCCAAAGCCAAGGATGCCAGTGCCAGGGTCTATACCAATGATTCGCATGATGCTAGTATAGCTGAATCTGAGAGCTTCTGCTATATACCACTATGGCATAGTTGCAAAAATCTAGCCTTTGCGCACCATTCGGCGTAGCCACTGGCCAATCTCACTACGCCACTCCCAGCCAGCATAGCCCACCGCCACGATAGCTACCCCACCAATCATCCACCAGACGATCTCTGTCTGCCCATTATTACTACTCGGCTCAACAGCGTAGCCTGCGGCTGGTGCTTTGCTATTCTTGCTCGTCGATTTGCGGCAGCGATTGGTCGATGGATTGCGCTCCCAGCCAGGCTTGCATGACGTCAGCTGGCGACTATTTGCTGCACCAAGCTTTTTGCAGCGGCCAGTCGCGGGGTTGCGATAGTGTCCGGCTTTACATACAGTAGCCGACGCCTTGCCGCCAGCGAGCGCTCGGCAGCGCCCTGTGGCAGGATTGCGATACTGCCCTGCCTTACACGCAGCTAATCGCTGGCCAGTGGCAGATACTGTGCGGCAACGGCCCGTTGCGGGGTTGCGCTCCTGGCCTGGCTTGCAGATCGTCAGCTTTTGGGTGCGAGAGGTAGTACGCGCTGCCTTTGCATTACCGGCCGTCTGTTTTGATCGCTTCTCACCGTTGTTGATCTTTCGACAACGATTTGTTGCTGGGTTGCGTTCTTGGCCAGCGGGGCACGATTTGCCCGATGGTTGCGATGGCTGCTGAGGTGAGGCTGGCGTATCAGTGATGATATTATCGGCTTGGTCGGGGCTTGGCGTTGTCCATTGCCACGTGCCAGTTTGCGAATTGTATGCCCAAGACCTGCCCTGGTGCGCAGCCTGCCCTGCACCGCTATATGCATCAATACGCGGCGAAAAACTCACCAAGCCATGCTGATCCTCAAACCACAGTGTACCACTACGCAATATTGCAAGCTCCGCACCATTTGCCTGAGCACGAATCGTCAGCACCTGGCCTGGTGCAATATCCCCCGCAAGAGATGAGGTGTTTCGCACCGTGCTATTGCTACCGGGCGTACCACTACGCAAACGATAGGCAGCAAGGTCGATTGGCTGGTCGCCAGTATTCTTGACTTTGACGTATTTTTGGCAATTGTCTGGTGCTGCGTCGCAGCTATGTGGATGAGGCAAGACCTCAAGAATTTGCAAAGGTGACTCGCCTGGCGCTTCGTATGGCGCAGTTACCTCAGCTTCACCAGCTCGTGCTCGAAAGTCTTTAGCAAATACCCCAGTCCGCGCCGCTGCCGTCCAGTGGGCACGCTCCCAGACGAGTGCACCTGCAAGCTCATCTACGGCTGCACTTGCTTTGTCAATAGTCGTGCCTGATCGCTCCAGCGCTACATCATACCGCGTGACTTGCTCACCATCTGGTACACTCGGGCAGCCCTGGAGCTGCGCGCCATCCGCCGGGGCTACTGCTGGATGATAGTAGCGCACCGAGGACTGGGGCGGTGCATAACCCTGTAGATTAACGCGGCACGTGTAGTCGGTGTGGTTTGTACCAACACTAACGATAAGTGCTACATCGCTGAGCGGCGCAAACTGGCGCGCAGTGTTATGCAACTCAACTGCACTCACCGTGCGCCGGTCTGTTGTGTGGAGTGCTCCGATCATCAGTGCATCATATTCAGGATGGGCAGCAAGGTGTACTACAGGCTGTACGGCTGTCGGTTCACCGCTAGCCACATTATTACGCGCCACTACAGGCCTAAATAAAAAATCGCCGATAGCGGCGACTGGGGTGGCGAAATAAGCAGTGGAATAATCAGCACCAAGCGCAGAAGCTCCGGCTATTCCTGGTATCATCATGGTAACGGCAAGCCCATATGCAATAATTCGCCGGGCATAATTCCGCATAGTTTGCATTTTGTTTTTCCTCCTCGCCACGATTATGCGCAAAGTAACCCTCTTGGTCAAGCACAAGCACATTGTTTTGTTTATCACACAAACTAATACGGTGGTCGGATTTTGTTCTCTACCGCACAATAATAGCGAGAATAGGAATTAAGATTTTATAAAGCGGATCTTTAGGCTTTCAAACAGATACAACAAAAAACAGGCTATCTCGCCTGCTAATTGATCAATGGAGGGCCCAGTGAGGCTCGAACTCACGACACCCTGCTTAAAAGGCAGGTGCTCTAACCTGCTGAGCTATGGGCCCGTAGACTCTGCGAGTATAGCATTGGTCGTGGTAGACTGTCAAGCGGAGCAAACACTGGATTCATCATCAGTCTTCCAAAATTCTACTATCTATAGCAAAATTCACCTTTCTCCTCTGTGAGAGATTATACCTTACTACCTCACCCGGTAAATATATAAAATCTCTTGCTGAACGCAAAAGATTCAATAATTCCACCATAAGAAAGCAAATACATAAAAATTCTAGCTCTCTTGGTACACTCTACAAAAAGCGGAGCAATCAGCATGAAATTAACGAAAAGACCGCGATTCAGATGCAATAAATTGACGCACCAGCAACGCAATGGTTTAATGATAACCAATGACGTGGTGGCAACGGCGAATTCACCCAACGTGGCAGCTCACACTGTGCTGCGGTGGCATCGTTGGTGGAGTGGCACTAGCCCAGTGGTGGCCGTACGCTGCGTGGTGGTGGCTTGTTGTAGCTGGCGGCGGTATTGCCTGTGCGCTGCGTCAAAGCCGGCGGTGGTATCTTATTATTATATTGATTGCTGGGCTTATGGTTGGCCTAGTGCGTGGTGGAAGCAATCAGCAGCAGCAACGCTCCTACGCGGTATCGTTTGGGCACGTAGCGATAATCACTGGGCAGGTGCAGGATGACCCTGATACAAATCAACGCAACCAACTCGTCGTGAGGCTGAGTGCTATCCGCCTCAATGGCCGCTCGCTACCTGGCACAGTATGGGTGAGTCTGCACGGCAACCCTGCAATCCATCGCAGCGACTGGCTGGTTGTGCGAGGCAAGCTTAAGCCTGGCTTTGGCAACTTTGCTGCTGTCATGCAGCGTGCTCATGTGGAACGCATTGTTCAGCCGCAACCTGGCGATGTTGCCCTGCAGGTGCGCGATTGGTTTGCCGAGCATATTCGCCACGCAATTCACGAGCCAGCAGCCAGCCTTGGTAGTGGCTATGTCCTTGGCCAAAAGCGCGCCCTACCACATGATATCCAAGAAGCAATGCGCGCTACTGGCCTCACCCACATCGTTGTGGCAAGTGGGTATAACCTCACGATCCTCGTCCGCCTCGCTCGGCGCTTGTTTGCCAAGGTGTCGCGCTATCTTGCGGTACTTACCAGTGCAAGTCTCGTCCTTGGCTTTGTCGCCATCACTGGCCTAAGCCCAAGTATGACACGCGCTGGCTTGGTAGCTGGGCTCAGCATTTGGGCTTGGGCGTATGGTCGTGCGTTTCACCCCATTACACTGCTAGCAGTAGCAAGTGCTGCTACCGTACTATGGAACCCAAGCTATGTCTGGGGAGATATTGGCTGGCAGCTAAGCTTTACGTCCTTCGCTGGAGTGATGATTCTCGCACCGCTGTTGCAGCGCTATTTCTTTGGCCCAGCAGAGCCATTGATTGGCCGCCAAGTCTTGGGTGAGACAATCTCTGCACAGCTTGCTACATTACCGATTAGCCTCGCAGCATTTGGGCAATTATCGCTCGTGGCGCTGCCGGCCAATCTACTCATTGTGCCATGGGTGCCACTGGCGATGCTTCTCACGTGCATTGCTGGGGTTGGGGCGCTTGTGTGGCCATCGGCGGCGACAGTGTTTGGCGCACCAGCACAATGGCTGCTCGATGCAATGCTGTGGGTTGTCCAGCAATGTGCCGCCTTCCCTTGGGCGCAGCTCGATTTTGCGCTGCCATGGTGGGGTGTAGCGCTGTGGTATAGTGGGCTCATTGGCCTCTGCTGGTGGCTCTGGCGGGCAACTGGCTACTCGCTACGCAATACCTCGCTCGTAGAATAACAACTACCCAATATGCTACAATGAGTTGAAAGATAGAACAATCAAGGAGAACCTATGTCTGGACACAGTAAATGGGCCACGACCCATCGCCAAAAGGCCGTGGTTGATGCAAAGCGCGGCGCAGCCTTTACCAAGCTTGGCAATATGATTGCCATTGCAGCCCGTGGCGGCACCGATCCAACAACCAACTCAAGTCTCGCATTGGCCATCGAAAAGGCTCGAGCAGCCAATATGCCCAACGCCAACATCCAGCGAGCAATTGATCGCATTAATGATAAAAATGCTGCCGCACTCGAAGAGGCAGTCTACGAGGGCTACGGCCCAGGTGGTGTCGGCATCATTATCGAGACAGCAACCGACAACAAGAATCGCACCTACCCAGAGGTCCGCACCGCTCTCACCAAGAATGGCGGCACTATGGCAGATAGCGGCAGTGTGATGTTTCAGTTTGCACGCAAGGGCGTGATCCGCGTAGCAGCCAGTGGTGAAGAAGCGCTCCTTACTGTGCTTGATGCTGGGGCTGAGGATGCAACAGAAGAAGATGGCGGCCTCACCGTCTACACCGACAAAAAGGAGCTCGCCAAAGTTCGCGAAGCTTTGCTCGCAGCTGGCATGACTGTTGAAGATGCAGAGCTCCAGTATGTGCCCAACAACACCGTTACCATTGAGGATGACGAAACCGCCCGCAAGCTTACCAAAATTATCGACGCGCTTGAAGCACTCGATGATGTGACAAACGTTGCAACGAATGCTGCGTAATACCCACTAGAGTTACACGCGAATCACAACACTAAAACGACCCTCTATCATGAGGGTCATTTTACTAAGCACATTAACGTATATATTCTTGTAAAACCACACTTGTCGAGTGACACGCGCAAGAAGTATGTCTATCACTTTCACTTTTTCTTATGTGGTTTTGCGCCCTTTGCGCGAGCCACGAGCGTGTCAACAAGTGCACATGCAAACCCTATCGTTACAACCACTGCATGAGACCCGTCCAGTGCTGCCACAACCGTCTTGCTTGTCTCATCAACTGGCACGAAGCTACTCAGCGCACCAAACAGTACATACACTGCCACAACACCAAAGATCAGTGAGCCACCAATACGCCACCAGCGCTGACTCACCACCGAGCCACAACACACCAGCACCACAGCTGGTAGCACCGTCAGCACAATCGTCACCACCGCAAGCAAGGTAGACCGGTCAATACCTACACTGAGACTAGCAACATACGGCATGACATCTGCCGCCCATAGCTGCGTCACTACTATACCGACCGCCAAGCCCATGACTGGCAGCCCAAAATGCCGCTTGGCTATATATACCAAACCAGCCAAAACCACAGCCGTACCAGCAAGCAATCCAAGCAATATCATACCATCATTATACCATGACACTGTTTCGACATAAGCGTTATGAGAAACGCCACAATACGTTTGGGTACTTATGCCCCAACACGATCCTTCTTGTGCTGCCGCTTGGCATTGCGCTCAATATATTCAATGATCGGTTTGGCTACATTGCGCCGCGTAATTTTCTCTATCCCAAAGCCTGGGCTCGCATTGACCTCAAGCACTAGCGGCCCACGACTCGAGCGCATAAAGTCAACACCCGCTACTGTCAGACCCATCGCCTTAGCTGCCCGCAAACACATGCGACGCTCGGTATCCGTTAAGCGGATCGGCGTCCCCTCACCCCCTTTATGGAGATTAGAGCGAAAGTCGTCATCTAGGCTCTGGCGCTTCATACTCGCCACTACACGACTCCCCACCACAAAGGCGCGGATATCCACTCCAGCCGATTCACGAATAAATTCTTGCAAAAGGATATTTGTCCCATCCTCGTTGGTGAGGTACAACGCCTGGAGCACCGACTTTGCCGCTTTCTTCGTCTCCGCCAACACCACACCATTGCCATGAGTACCACGAGCGAGCTTGATGATGACTGGCGTACCACCAAGTTCGTTGAGGAGATCGTCTATATCGGCTGAGTTGCGGCTAAACACTGTCTTGGGAATAGCTACTCCACCTCGGGCTAGCAGCTGTGTTGAACGCAGTTTATCGCGCGCCCGGGTAATCGCAATCGAGCGATTAACAAAAAGTGTGCGTGGGTACGCCATTTCTAACTGACGTGCCACTGCTGTGCCGTAGCGAGTCATATTACTCGCAATACGGGGGATTATTGCATCGTACCGATCGATTGCTTCACCATCATACATCACCGTTGGGTTCTTCTCATCAATCGTCACATAACATTTGCGGTATTTAATCACTCTCACACTATGCCCACGCCCCTCCGCCTCTTCCTTGAGGCGAAGCGTTGAGTAGTTCACATTGCCATTACTGAGTATTGCGATTTTCACTCCATACCTCGTACTATTACTTTATCGATTTTGCTTGTTATACGCTCTCTGTCCCTATTGTAGTCCATTTTGGCGTAGTTCTTGACGATTACTGCTTTCGGCCTTTTTATCAATATCGCCCTCTGCAACATGAACGATGAATTTGTTACGCAAAATATTTCTTCCAATCAGCATCGGGTAGATCTGCCCCGATCTGTCTGCTAATGTAACCTTTGCTTTCACTCGTCTTCCTGCCAAACTCACATTAATGACAACTTGATACCGTAATTCCTCATAACCATTTGAGCTTCGGACAGAACGCATGGAATACTCAGAAAAATGCAACTCCTCACCAGTATACATTGGAGAGCCTTCACCAAACAGTTTGCAGTAGAGACCTGTCTTATCAACTCGAATATCGCTTGCCCATATAGACGAGACTGTTGCCCCTGTGTCTATCCGAGCTTTAAATTTTTCATTAATAAAATCAGGCAAAGCAACCTTTTCAACTCGGCCAATCATAACTATCTTTTTGCCGATAGGATGCGCCGTTTTTTCAATAGCATGAAATAGTTTTCGTGCAACGTTCCGAGGTTTGCCTTCTGTTGGAAATTGGTGCATTCGTATCCCTGGAGACGCCTTCACTCTTACGACATAGCTATCATTTCCATCACCACTAATGTTACCCGTTACAATATCAATACCAGCAATACCAAGAAAACATGCTGATGCCGCTTGAATTGCTATGGTTTTTAGTTCATCAGACGCGTAGCTGGTAACATCAACTGCTTCACCCCCCCTACTTAGATCCAATGTATCTAAAACTTCAACAACATAACCTTTCTTGGGAACTTGTTGCAAAAAGTGAACACCTTTATGTCTCGACACATCTTCAATGTTTATTTTTGCTACTAAACTAGCGTGTCTGTTGCCATGCTTTGAGCAATTATTATTTTTTTTACTTATCAAGGTTCGTATTGTTGACACTCCATCTCCAACAATATATGGTGGTCGACGATATGCTACTGCAATGACTTTTTTATTTAACACCAAGAAGTGATATTCTCGCCCAAAAACCATTTGCTGAACAATTATATCAGGTTGTCCACCACTATTCTGATATACATGGTGTATTGCACGAAGCAAACTTTCTTCGTCACCAGCGTTAACAAGAACATTATTACTGTAGTTTGCTGTAGCAGATTTGACAATAAGACGCTCATAGGACTCTAACATTTTTCGAAGTGTATCGTCAATTACCACGTCTTCGAGTCCATTTATTTTTAATGGATATGTATCTGGTATTTGTATATGCGATTGGTGTAATATGTTATTCGTCCAGATCTTGTCCTCATTCACCTGAACTGCATATGAAGGGTTTAGTGCAGTATTAAGATTATAAAAGTAAAGCTCTTTGCCGTCCTTTTCACAGCGCACCACATGTGATGTTGCTAAACGACCTGGAACTGTTGTGACCTGGTACCCTTTTCGGAGCGCCTCCTTCATTAGTAATCGAGAAGTAATGCCATACCGTGACAGGTCTGCTTTTTTGATACTATTCTTGCTTTCTTGCTCCATATTCATAGCGATGCATTTATTTACTTCGAACTATTTTCAATTATATCAATAATATTTCTTGATTCTCTCATAAGCACACCCTCCTCATCCATAACACGAAAATTAGTAAATATAGACGCTAATCGAGACCCTAGCGCAATAGACCTCTCGCTCCTTGTATAATCCTGTACAAAAACCTGTTTCGCAGAAGAAGACCTATCGAATGACATTATATCGTCTATGGATTGCATCTTTTCATTATATAATCCCGACCGAGGGCTGTCAGCAACACCTGTCTCAATGTCTCGTTGATGGAGAACCATCAGCGCGCAATCATTATAGTCATTACTGTATGAGCTGTCTTCAATAGTATAATCAGCATTCGTTAGTTCTAAGATATGAAGAAGATAGAAGGGGATATGCTTCTTTGCATTATAGCTCATTGTAAGAAGCGGTGTAGCACCCGTAATGCGTGCATTAACTTCGATAGTATACACTTCATCATCCGTCACCAAAGAATCAACACCAAAAATACCACGATACCCTCTGTCGTATAATTCCTGGCCTATGACGCGCACATTTTTCGTTAGTTGACTACTCTGCCATGTGTGTTGATCATCTGCTAATATTTCAATACCACAAAACTTCTCAGTACCAGGAATGCTTATATTTGATAAATTCGGGTCTGCAATAATCTGTCGCTGCACTGGCCCTATGAAGACCCCGTAGCGCGTTACAACGCCTTGCACCGACCAATCACGGCCATCAGCAATATAGTCTGATACAACTACTTCACCAACCAAACCATTGCTATTTTGCATCGTGTTTATTACAGAACAAAATGACTCAAAACTATCGACAATAAACGACCCCTTCCCTCCACCAAGTGCAGCATCTTGCAAAACAATCTTACTGCGTCCACCACAGAGATTAGAAAAATATTCCTCATCCGATAACATTTCTCGCCAAGGGTATATTTTATGTGATGGAATGTTGCAAAGACGCTCTGCAAAAATACGCCGAAACCACGATTTATTCTCAAACTTCTGAGCCAACGCGTACATATCGTTGCTAGGCAAAAATTGCAAACTGCTTTGTTTCAATCGCTCAGGAATTACGAAAGGTTTATACGTAAAAATATGATACTCGGGCAAATGAGTTATTATCATATCTTGGAATATCGGGTCTTGCAAAAGAGCCTGTGTAGTTAATTCATCCACATAAGGTTTCTCGCACTGATCGCGCACATAAGCGAGACTATTCACGTGCTGTACATTCTGGCTGTGCATATTCCAGCCAGCTAGTGAAGCAATTTTGTAATTATCAAACCACTGCTCAGGTCCAATTCTTGCCCATGGTTGTATACTAACGCCTGCTATCTTTAAGCTTTTATCGTATTGAACTTTCATTGCTTGTATTTAGTCTAAGTACTATGTGATTCAAGTATGACTCTCTGGTGCTTCTTTGAGGTATTAATTTTACCAGCCAGCAATAAACTCAGCTGCAAATCATCACCACAAATTTTCTCTAGATACTCCCATACTTCTTTCGACCCATTGTAATAGCAGAGATCCTTAAAGAGTGGCAGATCATCAGTACCCCGGTAGATACGCATTGTTGTGTTTGCTGCCCATTGCTTGGCTTTGTCAATCTGTGCTTGTGTTGGTGTTTGATCAGGCTTGAGGCTCTCGAGAAGTTTGAGACGCCACTTCACATCATAAGCACCTTTGAAATCCTTGTTGTCAAAATAGGCAAGCCCAGCAGTAATATAGTGATCTATACCAGCTTCTTGATATTCTCCTTCAAGGGCGTGTTCCATTGCTTTCCCAAGCCCTTCTTGTGTATCATTAAAACCAGCTAAGCCCTGTGCGAGCGGCTCAAGGTTTGTTGAACCACCAGTCATTCGCGTTAAGACATGCACGCCTATTTCGTGCACAACTAGCCGTTTTACTTCATTAACAGACATAGCTTCTCGGTCTTGGGGTATTCTGATATGTCTCGTATCTGGATCAACATTGATCGATTTTGCCTCTGTCACCTCAATTTTCCAACCCGTATCTTTCTCAGCACTTCTCGTCTCGGTATTATCCCAGTCTGTCGCAGCTTGTGCACCCTGTGTATCACCTGTCTGGCTACTTTCTTCAGTCTCTTTGGATGACGCAAGGAATTCCTCAGTCAAGATATTCCGAAAGATATCTTGAAGGTGTGTCGGCTGGATTTTTATAACCGTCTCATCGTGTGATTCTATTTGAAGCTCCGATTTATGCGCTTCTACATAGCTATCAACATGTCGAAGCATATTGTCATACAATCCATGAACAACTTCGTTCATCCATCTCATAGTCTCAGTAGATGGACGAAATCGATCTTGTGCACGTGTACCATCTATTACATTTTCTGGAAGAAGATTCCGAAGCTCCTGAAAGATTATCTCGGCGCTTTGACTGCGCTTTTTATGAAAGATGTTGGCAATTTTTTCGCCGAGTAATGACTCATATGTTGTTTTATCTGGCTCACCATAGAGCGTAATATTTGTCTCCATAAAACGCTGTGCTGCTACTTCTCTTGCTATTGGATTTGCTGCTGCTTTATAGTCCCTCATCGCTACTATCAAGTTCGCCTCTTGCTTGCGAGCCTCAATCGCCTGGAGATAGACTGTCCTCTCTGGCTCTGACATAGACTCGGCCATAGATATCAGCGTTTCTGTAGTATCTTGCATGATTGTATAATCTTCGTCGGAATACTCCGCAATGACTGGATACTCTTGTTGAAAGGATGTGGTAGTATCAGCAATAAGACTATCAATTGCCGCTTCTTTGCTTTCTTGATCGGGAACAAGTGATTCAATAACTTTCGGTGATCGCTCAACAAGTTCCCGATACTCTCCTCGGAACACTTCAGGATCTATATCGACAGAGCTATTCTGGCTACGCCGAGCTTCTTTCACCTGCATATCATAAGATGGAAGTGGTCTATTCTCGGGAGTATAGCTCGTCATCATAGTGAGGATATTTTAGCAATAAACCACCGTATAAATCAAGACTCTTTCTCTTATATTTGCAAAGCACTGTGGGCAAGGCCACCTTTATGTCATCGAATCTTGAAATAATTTAGCAAAGCTACATTACCCGGCGAGCAAGTTAAAACTAAACTCCTCACCACAAGTAGTTTAATTCTACACCAGTACCTACCTGGAGTTACAGCCCAAATATCCCCTTCCGCCCTAATGTGTCATTAAACTCGCGGAGGATTTCCTTTTGGCGGCGGTTTAGTTTGGTTGGGGTGTCGACCACTACTGTCACGATATGAGGCCCACGCTTATCGCTTCGCATGTGTGGCACGCCATGGCCTGAGAGCTTGAAGTCTGTGCCTGATTGCGTGCCAGCTGGCACCTTCATCGTAATCGTCCCGTCGACTGTCTTAACGTCGAGCTCAGCACCAAGCGCTGCATCCGCCATGCCAATATGCTCCTCACTCAGGATTACGTCACCTTCACGACTGAACGTCTTGTGTGGATTGACCCGTACCTGCACATAGAGATCGCCCTTGCTGCCACCACCGACAGCTTCGCCACGACCACGGAGACGAATCGTCGAGCCGTTATCGATACCAGCGGGAATCTTGACGGTAATCGTCTGCTCGCGGCGCTGCACACCACTCCCCTGGCAGACTGTACAGGCCTTCTCAGGAATCTGACCCCGGCCCTGGCACGTCTCACATGTTACCGCCTGCTGAATAGGGCCAAACATTGTGTTCATCGTCCGCACACGCTGGCCAGTACCTTTACAATCTGGGCAGCTCTTGAGGCTTGAGCCTGGCTCGACGGTACTACCGTGGCAATGCTCGCATTCGTCATCAAGTGTTAGTGCAAGAGCAACTTCTTTGCCAAAGATCGCTTCTTCAAATTCGAGCGTCACGCTCGTCTCAACATCACGACCGCGTGATGGACCTTGGCTTGCACTGCCGCCAGCAGCTCCACCAAAGAACTGGCCAAAGATATCTCCCAAGCCACCATCACCAAAATCAAAGTGGATATTCTGCCCCTGGCTAAAGTCACCAAAGCCAGCAAATGGGTTGCCGCCACTACTACTGCCGGCAGCACCACCAACGCCCGCATGGCCAAATTGGTCATACCGCTGGCGCTTTTGCTTGTCCTTCAGGACCTCATACGCTTCATTAATTTCTTTGAATTTCTCTTCACTCCCACCCTCTTTATCTGGGTGGTACTTCACTGCCAATTTGCGGAATGCCCGCTTGATGTCATCATCGCTGGCGCTTTTGGCAACACCAAGCACCTCATAATAATCTCGCTTTGCCATATCTGTCTTAGTATAGCCAATTGGCACTCTAATTGCAAGAGTGCTAACAGGTCATTCCTTATGTTTCGGCGATGATCGATATATAGTCGTGTTTCGTAACGATAAGATGGTCGAGTAGCTGGATACCAAGCAGATTACCTGCCTCGGCGAGGCGCTGCGTTGTCTCTCGATCAGCCTGACTTGCGATAAGCTGCCCACTAGGATGATTATGCGCCACAATAATCCCTGCTGCTCGGTCGGCAATTGCATCTGTAAAGACTTCTCGTGGGTGCACCAGGCTAGCAGTTAGTGTGCCAATGGTAATCGTGCGTTTAGCAATCAAGCGATGTGCTCCATCGAGCGTTAAACAGACAAAATACTCCTGCCGTTTGTCGCGAATATCAGTGAGTTGCTCTGCTGCTTTGCTTGGTTCATCAATGATAGGCTGGTCACTTTTGAGTAGGTAGCGCCGCGCAAGCTCAAAATTCGCGAGAATCACTGTCACCTTAGCCGCACCAAGGCCAGTTATCTTGGAGAGCTCCTCATGAGTTAGGTCACCTCCATGTGTGCGTAAGGCTTTAAGCACACAGCGCGCAATTTTGCCAACGTCAGCTTGTGCATTACCACTGCCAATAATTGCCATAAGGAGCTCGAGGTCACTTAGGCGAGCTGCTCCATCCCGCGCAAGTTTCTCCCGCGGGCGGTCACTTGGTCGTCTGTCACGCATTCGCATTGGCATCATCTCCCTTTATGCTATATCTTTTATAGTATATCAGAACATTGTGCAAACACTAATTACGTATTGTCGTTGTGTGGCATAGATGCGATTCCCGCTCTCAAGATACAGACTGGAGTCACTTCAGACTCTATCACCTGCTTTATAGCCAAACCACTGCTTTACCATCGAGTGTGTGCACCATACGGCCAATTTTATTATCGATAATGTGCGTTTTGGTGGAGCTATCAGCAGTGCTTTTTTGCTCAATGGCGGTATACTGATCGTTTGGTGATACAGTGATATTTGTTGTATACGCCGGTGGTGTTGTCCGGTGAATCACTTGTTTGGCTGGGTAGGTGAGTATTGTTTGACGCTGCAGGATGTGCTGCTTATTAACACTCGTTATCTCCATAGCATAGCCACTGTGGGTATGTAAGAATGCAGCTAATGATATGACGTCATTTCCTTGTTGGTGAGTAATGGGCGATTTTTTGCTATTTTCTAGGTTGAATGCAAAATACCCCTCACCTGTTTTCATCATGATAATATTCTTGCCATCATATGATACATCGCCAAGCACTGCTGCCTGCCCAAGCGGCTGCATAGCGTGCTTGCCAGTCGGGTCAATAAGCAGTACATCATCACCGCGAGTTCGCACCACAACTGCTGCACCACGTGATACTGGGCGCCAATCATACACTGGTAATGGCTGTCCATTAAGACCGAGTATAGTGTGGTGGCGCTGCGCTGCAATATCATGCACGATGAGATTGTTAGTTTTGTCTTTGTTATCCGCCTTTGCAAAGAGATATCCTACCGTCCCATTGTCCATCGCTCGCAAGCGAGACACTGTACCTTTGCCGAGCAAAGGCAGTGGCGATACGGTACCGTTTTTTGTATCAACCTGATGCAATTCACTAATTCTCGAATCATTCATTGTGTGGACAACGATGCGAGAACCCACCACTGCGTATTCGACAATTTGTGCTGCTTGATAGAGTGTTTTCTCATGCTTTGTTGCCAGATTCATCTGCACGATAGCATCTGTCGCTTGTGCGACGTAGAATTCTGCTTTTGTCTCTGTGAGATCACGGTGCTTGAGATAATAGAGCTGTGCTGGTGGTGTATCAAAGCGGTAACTGGCTGCTGCGAGCTGCTGTGTATAGGCGCTGGCTACCTGATCGATCGCCACGTGATACTGCGAGTTACTTCGCAAACGATGTCGGAACTGAATCGTCACAGTTGCGTTGTTTGTTGTAACAGTAAAGTCTGCGCGCGGCGAGATTCGTATTGCACGAGCTTCAACCGGCTTGACTGGCTGATTAAACTGCAACTGTACTGTCTGGTAGCCTGTGTTCGGGTCATCTGTCAGCACTGCATGACGCAAGCGCGGGCCCTGTTGATAGCTCAGGACCGTGAGCATACTCAGTGTAATTAATAATCCAATCGCAACAAGCAAAAATCGCCATCGCTGACGCACCCACCGCCAGCTTTTAGTATTCATAGGGCTCCTTTGGCTGGGTGGTTGACGTAACCGAACGCGGCATGATGACAATCGGCTGCTGACGATGTTGCTGTGGATGCGCGGCAAAGTCACCCGTCACCGTTACCCAACTATTAGGCTGGTAGCGCTCACGCCACCCAGGCGCATAAACCGGCGCACCAACTGCCTGCGCATCAACCACACAACACGTCACGACAAATCGAGACACATAAAAAATCTGCGAATCCGCTGCATCTGGCGTAACGAACCCTGTCAAGTTGACTGTCTTGCCACGATAAAATGCGCTGTCATGCGTTTGCGCGAGTAACCCTGCCCATTCTTTAATCGTGAGGTGCGAATAATCTCGCTGAGCAAAGATAGATGCTTGCGATAGCTTGTCTGTAGATAGCCGAGTTACCGCCCCTTTGTTGATGCCACGTTGCGTGGCAGTTGTTGTCGTTAGTGCTGTCGGTGGGACAAGTAGCGCCATGCCTGCGACTATACATACCATCACACACGCGGTAGCGCGACGCCACCAAGCGAAGTGTGTCTGCTGGTGGGCACGTGATTGCGTAATAACACTCGCACTCGCCATCACAAGAGCAACCACTGCCATACTAGTCGTGAATACGATATACCGCTGATGAATATAGAGTGTCAAACGACCCGTCGCAGCTAGCCACAGCGTCGTCACGGCAATGATAAAAAGGAGTAGTATACCTTGTTGCTGTGCAACTCGGGACAAAACCAGCCTAAAACGCATAATTCACCACCAATCCCAATGTTATCGATGCCAGTCCAACGAGTGCACTCACTTGAAGTAACACACTCGGTCGATACGTTGTGCGCAGCAAGCTCAGCATCTTGATATCGATCATTGGACCAAAGGTCAAGAAACTCACAAGCGCCCCGGTCATAAAGGTCTGGCGAAATGCCAAAGCAAAGAACGCATCAACATTAGAGCAAATTGAGACGATAAATGCCAGTGCCACCATTGCAATTACCGACCATACTGGCTGGCTCCCCAGCGATACCAATACCTCGCGCGGCACCAGCACTTGCACAAGACCCGCTAACCCTGCGCCAACTACCAAGGCTGGCAGCATCGCTTGCACCTCACGTCGAAATATCGCAAGGCTTGCTACTCTCTTGCTCTGCTGCACATGATCTGCTTGGCACGAAGCAACAAACGTATTGGTCAATAACTCCTCCGCCGGGCGATGCGCATAGACCCAGCTAACAAGATTAGCAATAGCGAAGCCACCAAGCACTCGCGCCCAGAGAATAGTCATATCGCCAGCGAATGCTTGCTGCGTTGTGATGATTGTCACTGGGTTGAGGATTGGTGCAGCAAGCAAAAATACGAGAGATTCACTAGGTGTAAGCCCTTTTGCTAACAGGCCACGAGCTAAGGGGACATTACCACACTCACAGACTGGCAGCGCAATACCAAGGAGCGACAAACAAGCTCGGCGCAATAATGGTTGCTGCGGCAGATAGGTAAGCAAGCGCTCGGCCGGCAGCCACACCTGCACTATAATTGCAATGCAGATCCCCAGCATGACGAATGGCAGTGCCTCGATCATCACGCTCAAGCTCAGCGTTATCCAGTCTTGCAATCGATCAGGTAGTGACCACTGCCCTGTTTGTACCGATACAAGGCGAAGTGCAGCTAGCCCAACAAGCACCCCAGCCACTACCGCAACGCGGCGCCACCGCTTCACCAACCAACGAGTCATTTTCATGCTTCTATTATACTGCGAAAGGTAGAGTTGGTAATACGGCTATACGGCTTTTTCTTGCTCACGTTGCCAGCGGCGACGAACATCGATAATAGACATCTGGGCCAATGCGTCAATAGGAATGCCCTGCATATAGGCAATGACGCGCGCTGCGTACTCAGGGTGTGGGTAGGCAGCGACACGCTTTGGACTACGCCCCGCCTTAAGTCCATCAAGCACACCACGCATCCGCTTCCAAAATGAATAATAATCGAGTTTTGCTTTAACCTGCCAATGCTGAGCATCCTCTATGACAAAGCCCTCGATTGGTACACCATCATACAAATAGTCAAGCCCCTGCACCTGCTCATACCACGTCGCAAACTCCTCCCACGTCTGGAGCGTCGCCGCAAGCCGCTTGGTTTCCATGCCAAACATAGCCGCAAATCGCTCACGCTCAACTTGGTCAACAGCGGCAAATTTTGCCTGGCGATGCACTATATCGAGCAAAACAATCCGGTCTTGTGCATACTCAATGATGTGTGGATCCTCTGTCGGGAGCATTACTTCACAGACCAAACATACATTGTGCTCGGCAAGATACTGACGGATCGCATCGACATGCTTACCATAGCGCTGCAAAAATAAGCGACGAAACCATCCAGCAAAATCGCTCTCTGTCGTTGTTTTCGACGCGAAGACGAGGTCACCTAGTGTTGCATCATAGCCCACCAAGCCAAGATAGCCATTCTCCTTCACCCAGGCGCGCACTGGAAAGACAAGCTGATCTTTGAGCGCAGCAAATTCAGTTTCTCGTCGCTCACCAATATTGAAGAATTTATCATAGGCACGAATCACAATCTCATTTGTGAGCGTATTCATAAATAGTCCACGGGCTCGCACTGTTTGTGCTGTCCATTTTTTATCATAAAACACCTTTGGTTTAAAGTGGAATGAGCTAATGTTACCCGGCAGTGACCGCTCGCTAATCAGCTTATTAGTGCGCAGGCTGTGGATGAGTGGTGCGTTTTCTGGGTGGAGGAGGCCTTCAGCCGATTGGTTGCTTATCTCAACGACCGACCAGCCCTTCTCGGCAAGTTGAGCAACTCGGAGTGTGCCACCAAACTCCACTTTACCCTCGAGATTAAAGCACCGCTGATTATACTGCGCTGGATAATTCTGAGCGTTGCGATGACCATGCACTTGATAGACATTATCAGGGGTACGGGCAACAAAAGCATCGTCAATAGCACCAACTTGATCATATCGCCCCACACCACGAATATACTGCTGGCTGGCTAGCAGCAGAGGATTCTCTGGTAAATTACTCACTCCCGCATGACTCACAAATACCCGCTTATCATGCCATGTGTAGTAGAGGCAATCTTGCATAGAGTTCATCAAGCGACTGACGGCACGCTTGTCTATATTGGCACGCTCTAGCTGTGCTCGAGTTCGGCCATTAAACTCTCGTGCTCTTATCGGCTGGTGAGTAAGCCACTGCCAAATATAACCATCATGGTTGCCCTCAATAAACGTCACATTCGGCCTGTCGACAAAATTATCACACACATACTGCAGCACTTCTGCATTCTCTGTGCCGCGATCAAGTAGATCTCCCGTAAAGATATAATAATCGTGCTCGATATAGGGATGCTGCTCAAAATATTCACGCAGTGGCGTATAGCATCCTTGGATATCACCAATGTGATGAATATGCTCATACTGACTCAGGTTAATCGGTTGCTGATACAATGCGATAAGCTCTTTTACTGCCGCTGGCTGCAAGACAGTGTATTGTTTTGGTATGGCACACGTGGAGAGACGAGCGTGCATTTTCTCGAGAACTACATCATCGACTATCTTATGTGGTGCACGCTGACGATTGCGCTCTAGACAGACCGCAAGCGGTACATCCGCAAAATCTATAATGTACAACTTGTAGCGATACTTCTGCGCAAGCTGTGCATACTGCTGAAAGTACGAGCTCGTTGTATGCGTCGCATCAACCACAATGAGCTCACCACGAGCCATGCGCATATCAAGCAACTCGTGCAACTGCTGCCACACCCGTCGATCACCCTGATATGGCATAACGATGCGCCCTGCATCATTCATCACTGGGCTACTATACGCTAAACGTAGAGTATCGGGAGATAGTGTATATGGGCCAAGTCCAGCAGATTGCAAAAAGGTGCTTTTACCAGATCCAGGAATTCCACGTGTAATAAAAAGATGTCGCATATTTTCTCCCTTCTGTAGCGTTGTTTTCAAGATTTCGCTTAACTATATCTAACTCAAGTAATTTACTCTTGTTTTTATATTATATCATCATCTGTTAGAAAAGGCTTCTACCTCATTAGGGTATGTAGCAATTTATTTTATTTTATGAATGATATTTATTAATAGTTCATTGCAAAATACCCCATAGGGGTATTTTGCAATGAACATAGAGTAATAAATATTCTATTTTATAATGTCTTTTGTATCAGACTCCGCTTATCCCATTTTGTTCTTACCTCGGTTCGCGCTACAATATAGCTATGTTCTATAAGGTGGAAGAGACAGATGCTCAAGTTTATTCAGGTGTTGAAAGTAATACAACATCTACAAAATCTCGCGGCTTTTTTTATACATGGCTCTGCCTTATTATTACTAGTCTACTAATCTGCTCACTTTGGTATGGCCAACAATCACAAAAATCATCACACATCACACATATACCACCATCAACAACACACACTTACACACTATCTTCTCATGGTGCTATTCGCTCACGCATCATCAAGCATCAATCGGTATCACACCAAACAATCGTCACCTATCCACAAACAGGTATTGCCAACATAGACAAAACAGTTGCCACAATTATCGACAATACTATTCCATCTCAACAAACAGCTTCAACTACTATAGCAGCTCGAAGCAACACTATTACCTATCGCATTATTCACCAAGATGACACGACGATTTCTCTCGCTGTGTTTATCCGTACTACTACACCTCATACTCTGCCAACCAACACGGTTCGCTACTGGACATTCGATAAAATGAGCGGCCAGCCAATTACATCGTCTGCCCTCGTTGATACATCAATCGCAGGGATAAATGAGATTGTTATTGCTCTACGTAAACAGGTGCAGCAGCGCTACCCGCATGCCCAGCCGGTAAAAGTAGCGGAAGTCATTACTCCAGAATCTATCACGAACTTTTTAGTATACGACCGAAAAACAATTGGCTTTCTCTTCGATAAACGCTCGCTTGGTATTGGTGTAGATGGAATCATTAGCCTGAAATTGCCAATCAAGCAGCTCAGCCATTTTGTCCAAAACCCAACCACCAAGAAGCTTTTTGATATTCCACCGTCAGCATTATCATCAACAACCGACTGTGTGCGTCATCGCTGTATTGCACTCACCTTTGACGACGGGCCTGGGCCATATACTCAGACACTGCTCGAGCACCTTGATCGTTACCATGCCAAGGCAACCTTCTTCGTGGTGGGGCGAAATGTTGCACCATACAGTATCGCGCTCCAGCAAGCAGTTCAACGCAAACACCAAATAGGCAACCACACGTGGAATCATCCACTCCTTCCTAAGCGCGACGAAGCTGTCATCCGCCAAGAGATTGAGAGTACAAACAGTGCCGTTGCTGCAGCTACTGGCGTGACACCAACGATGGTCCGTCCACCATATGGTGGCATGAATGACAAGGTGCGTGCGCAGCTCCAGCAGCTTACTATGCCAGCCATTATGTGGTCAATCGATACACGCGATTGGGCCGATCACGATGCAGCAATTGTCTGCAGTCGTGCCGTTGCCAATGCCACACCTGGTGCGATTATTCTCATGCACGATATCCATAAAACCAGCGTCGATGCCGTGCCGTGTATCCTCGATGCATTGCAAAAGCAAGGGTACAGATTTGTCACGGTCAAGAACCTATTTGGCCATCCCCTCAGCGCTGGGGAGTCATATTCTCAATATAAGTAGTAGGGTCTTTTATAAACCGCTCATGCTACCATTTCACCGTGTAATCCTCTACACTAATGCTATGGAACATTCACCTTTATCTCATCAAATACCCGTCTCTGAAATTCGTGATGTCGAGCAACAGCTTGATGTCCTGCAGCTTCCTGAGGCGAAGCTGCTAATCGGCGACAATATCAAAGCCTCGCCAGAGTCACAAGGGGCAGATGAAGCAGCCAATCAGCGCGCAGAATATCAACGAACTGTCTGCTCGCTCAACGTTATGGACTATCTATATTATGGCGGCGATGAAAATTATCACAAACTGACCGCTACCCAGAACGACGCCAATCGCCTCACGCGTGAAGAATTTGAAGAATTTCATCAGTGGGTTGCGAGCAACTTGCCTGGCGAGCACAGTGCTAATGTGATGCGCTACATTATGCTTATTCATGATTTAGGCAAGAACCAAACGCTTGCGAGTGCCGTTATGGGAGAGGATGCCGCTGATTCGGTCGATCATGACGAAGTGTTGCGCCGCTTGCTCAGGCCAGATTACGCTGCAAAGCGCACAGAGTTATTACCGACATTTAGCCAATTAAGCGAAGCAGACCAAATGATCATACGCGATGTTATCAACACAGAACTCAATCTTGGCCAGTTCATCCAAGCCGAAGCACCAGCGGCAGTGCTGGCAGGCTTTGCGGACAGTGCTGAGCCAGTGCGTTCGCTCTATATCATGCATACTCTGTTTGATATTGCTGGCGCGGCGGGGCATGTTAATGCCGAGAGCTCTCTACTCCTCACTTCTCCTCTATACAACCAAATGGCAGCAGCCTGCGACGTCTTAACCGATAGCACCCTCTCGACCGACGACGCACGCTACGCTCATTACCTCACTCGGCGAGCACAGCGCTTTGGCCTCGATAACGATGCTATTGAGCAGCTCATCAACAGCCAAGCACACACCCACACCGTGCGCCTTGCTTGTATGTTACGCTACGATTTGCCAGAAGAGTATCAGCAACTGACCAATACACTAGATACGCTACCTGGCCCTGTACAAGCTATTCTTGCTCAAGAGCTCAGCAATGATGGTATTCATCAGCGTGCAACGCTGCCTTACTATGGCCCAGCCTTGCTAAAGGGGCTTGAAAAACATCATAGCCTCGGCACAGCGCTCACTTACTTTGCTCATGTTTTGCAAGAGGCACACATTGCCGACAAAGCAGCGCGCAAAGCAGGCGAGACAGGTGTCGTCACGGCAGACCTCAGTACTATCGCCCAAGCCGCCAACCAAGGCACGCTCGACCCACACCACGCTGAGCTGCGCTTTCACCACAGCGGTGAGACGCTTGTGTCAGAATATCAGGACACACCCGAGCTTGCTATTGATTCACTCCCAGCGTTTGACTCTGAGAAGTTACGCGGCAAGCGGATTATCTACCTTGGGATGGGTGGTGGCTCGGATGGTATTCAGGCTGCTATGCTGAGCAAGCTTCATCAGCAGCACCATGCCGTGCAGCCTACAGCCATTGTGTCGGTGCGCAACTTCGCTGCCGATAGCAACAAACAGCTTGCTCATACTGGCCAACAGATTGGTGACGCACTCGCAGAGATTACGAAGGAAACAACCAAAGTTGGCGACTGGCGCTTCCTTGAGGATATTATTGCCAAGGATGAAACAATCGCACCAGTTTATCTGCTTAATTCAATCGAGCCGGAGCAGATTGCTCACGACCTGCAGATTCTCATCCGCGAGACGGGAGCTGATGCAGTTTGTGGCATCGACACCGGTGGTGATGTACTCTACCGTGCCAATACTACGATCGATGCCACGACATCATCACCAGATCAAGATTATGCTGTACTCGCTGCTCTCCATATGGTTAACGCCGCGGCAGAGGCAGACGGCACACCACTCAATGTCTTTACGGCTATCGTTGCACCTGGTGTGGATACCCCTCCATACGCCAATGATATGCTTGGCCGTAGCAGCGCCCAGCGCTATCTTCTCCAGCCAGACGATACCACCACTATTATTCAAACCTACGCCGCATGGCGCATGGACGGCTCTGCTAGCGAAGAAGGGCTTTATGGCAAGACACCACTGGCGTGGATTGCTGCATTGACAGGCAAGCACGGCTTGCAGCCACTCGCTCTCCCACGAGCTAACGCAACATCAGCCCATAATCCATGGCGTATCTTTATGAATATCCGCCCTTCGACCGCTCGCGTGGTAATGATGCAGGCTGAGCAGTTATACCAAGCTGTAAATCATTGATTAAATTAAATCATTTCAGCTTACACACTAACCTCATACAATGTTGTCAAAACACCACTATCAGACCGAGCGTCGGACCACTACCCAGTCGTTGTTGAGCTTACACTATAGTATAAGCTCGCTTGTCTACTAGGGTTAGTCTCTCGGTATTTGAATTTTGCGACTCAAGGGCGATATACGCTTTAATAAAATAAGACCGATTTTCATCGGTCTTTATCATACATCGTGGCTCCGGAGACTGGGCTCGAACCAGCGACCTAATCGTTAACAGCGACCCGCTCTACCACTGAGCTACTCCGGATTACTCTGTAAGTATACCGGTTGGAGGGGTGGTTCGTCAAGAGTCACGCCGCAAAATAGGCATTTTATGCTATGGCTGGCTACGGAATTGTTCGATCCGCTTAGTTAGCTCAGCAATATTGTTCCAACTACTGCCATCTGTCATGATGGCGAGCACATATTTGCCGTTTGAGCCATAGACGATCGCTGCGTCGTGCAGGAGACCATTCAAGAACCCAACCTTATCTGCCACCGTACCATTCGTGCCAGCAGGAATGCCCTTGCGATATACATTAGCCTTAAGCGCAGAGAGGAATCGGTCGCGGTTGGCACTACTAAAGTTCTGCCCCGCATCAAGCATTACCATAAAGCGTGCAAGGTCATTTGCTGTGGTGTATGGCCCGCCAGACTTGGCAAAGGTCGTGTCTTTGAATCCAATGTCATTGGCATCCTTTGTCACAACATCATAACCAATAACCTTAAGGTAGTTCTCTGCGCATGGGTTGTCGCTCTGGCTAATCATCTTATTGAAGCAAACTTGGTTGTCCTCCCAGCGCCAGCCTGCCAGCTGCTCGCGCCGAAGCACGCTATAGCCAACAAATAGTTTGTATGTACTGGCAGTCACAAATTGCTTGTTGCCATTGTAGCTTGCATTACGTTTCTTGCCATCAATCTCTAAGAATGAGACACCGTACGTCCCGGGGTGGTCCTCGGCATAGTGCTTGAGAAGAGCGTTGAGCCCGTCTTCGGTCGAGCTATAATTGCGGTCATATTCTACCTTGGCTGGCACCGTCTTCGTCACTACAGTTGGCTGTGGGCGTGTTTGATTAATAAACTCCGAGAGCTGCTGGGCAGTCGCGTCAATATCGAGCGTGCGCCCTGGCTTACCATCTGTGCGTGACGTTTCGGTGAGATCGTATGTGGCAACTTTCGTGGTGCCTGGGTCAATGTTCACCTTTGGCGTAACATGCTTTGTGAGATAGCCGGAGGCCTGTGATGCACTAATGCTTGCTACTAATGTCTTATCCTTTGGCTGAGCGACAACCCACTGGGTGACTTCATTCGCTGGCAATGTTACCGTCTCGTCGTTTACCTTCAGCGCAACACCTTTGCCAATAACTTTCGTGATTTTTTGCTCGAGTGCATTCGCTGCATCGGTTGTAATGGCTGGGGCAATGCCACGCATTGGGATCTCGACAGTCGTACCCTGCATGAGGCGCGGGCTAATTGCACCAATACTGTGCGACACCGCACCACGCTCGCACTCACCGCCGCGCCGCGCTTGATTCACTACCAGTTTACCGTGCTCTACCTTGAGACTAGCATCGACTGGTGCACGCTTACAGACTGGCATGATCGTCTGCGTAATATATTGCTCAGTACGTGTTGTGGTCGTCAATTTTGGTGAGCTTGGCACATCTGGCTGCCACCAGAGCGACGATAATGGCATAATCCGCCACAGCAAGGGATACTGCGCCTGCGCAAGCCGGTCGGTGTTGTCTACTGTAATAGCAAGTTGCTCGATCGTCGGCGAGGCAATGGTTGTACCATCACCCACTAGCTTTACAGAGTGCCCTTGGTAGGCTTGATTAAGGGTCTCTGTGGCTTCTGGCAGTGTTTGCCAGCCAAGCGACACACCGTCGATCCGCGCATTTGGCAGCAGCCGATCGCTCGGATACACCAGCTGGAACAGCACATTGAGCCCAAGAATAATACCAATGGTGATATATGTTTTGCGCCGTGTCCAGCGAATACGCAGCACTGGCACACGCCAATCGGCAAAACGAAGTTTCTCGGCAATAGTTGCCTTGCGGCGTCGGGGGTACGGACGCTGCGCGCGCGGAGGAGTGTACATCATGTAGATATTATATCATCTATGATGATTGGTCGCTTTGCAAAATTTCTAGTGCGCGCCGCAAAACCGCAATATCATCAGCGGTATTATCCTGCTGCTCAAGCGCGCTTATTTTGGCACGAATTACTTGCTCGACTGGCGCCACCACAACATCCGCAACATTCTGGGTGGGTGGTACCACTTGCAAGCTACGCGCTGAGTTATCCTTTTTGACCAAAAATCCACGAACAATCAAACCGTTTACATGCGCTGCTACCGTACTGACCGACTTATAGTCGAAGGCACGCATAATCTCGCGGTAGCTTGGGCCGTAACCATTACTCTTGATAAATGTGTCTATAAATGTCAATAATTCACGTTGTTTTCGCGTTGGGCTTGTCATAATCCATCCTCCGTTATCGCTAGTGCTGCCAGCCCCCACCAGAGCATCGACACAGTGTCGTCAACAAAAACTGGTAAGAACAATCCTATCACAGTTAGGCCGATTCCGCCAGCAAAACTACCGAAAGCCAGCCAATACGACCGGCGATGCCATAATTTTACCAGCACACCAGTGGTTAATGCAACTAATAATAGTAATCCAATCCAGCCAATTTCGTGAGCAACGAACAAATAATGGTTTTCGATAATCAAGCTCTGCCCATTGCCAAGAAGCGATGCCGAGCCAGTACTTCCTACGCCAGTGCCAAGTGGTTGCTGCAGAGCGCGCGCTAGGCCAGCTTGCAACGAAGTGATTCGGTCGCTGTCGGATGTTTGAGCGGGGCCATGCGTTGGGTCGTTATGCAAGATAACATTATCAATAAAGTGTGGATCCATAGCGTAGCCAATACTACCAACAATCACCCCACAGCCAAGTACTGCGCCAACACCCCACAGCACAATACGCCGAGATGCCTGTGACCGCCATGCGCTGACAATCGCAACAATACCAACACCAACCGCCACCGCGAGCAACGCGCTCCGCGAATAACTCTGCCACACTGCAAGCGCTGACGCTAGCGCCGCACCACCAAGCAGCCAGCGCCGCATAGGTGAGATACGCCGCCATTGCAATGCACCATACGCCACAATAAGCGTCAGGACAGTACTTGCATACGCTCCGAGCGGATTTGGCCCACGCAGTGTGCTATTAATGCGGACATAGGCACTGTTGGAGTCGACTGTTTGGTAAGGCTCGATCGTCGTCGGCCCGTAGCCAAGCGGCACAAGCACATCACGCGGCAAAGCAAGCTGCGCTGCCGCAAAACCAATCACAACAACCGCACCCGCACCGAGCATACGCAGCAACCAGCGCCGATACTGTGGATAATTACTCACAAACACATAGACCACCACACCAAGTGCCACAAAACGCAGGTCAATCAACAAGCCCGATAGCAATGCCAACCCAGACGTCGGCACAAGCAGCGCCACCACACCGTGCCACAGCACAAAGGCGAGCGCCAGCTGAATAATACGATCACTCAGCCAACGCTGCCACTGTCGACGTAGCGTCACGTCGATAACAACAAGAAGCAAGACAACGAGAAGCAAGACTTCCTTCCATGCCTTGACAAAGAGCGCATGATCTGGCCAATGAGCGCCCACCCATACGGTCAGCGGTGCATGGATAGCCAGCCCGAAAAATATCGTACACAAAAACCAAGCCGGTATCTTTTCTCGCAATAACCGCTTCATCTCTTTCTAGTGTAGCAAACTTTCGGTAAAAAGTGTTATAGTAACAGTTGTTATGCCGTCAAAAAATACGAAATTTTATAGTCTCATTCTCATCGGCCTCGATTTTGTTGTGCTGATGGCGGTGTTTTTCATCGCATACTATGTCCGCACGCAAATCGATCACCGTGATTTGCTCCATACTGTCTATGCCAGCGACTACTTGCTCGGCTTCGTCGTCATTGCGCCAGTGTGGATTATTCTCTATGCCTCGCTTGGGCTCTATAGTGCGAGCGTCTATAGCCGGCGACTCGTCGAATGGGGGCGACTGCTGCTTGGGACATTCATGGGTATTCTGCTGGTGATCGGCTGGGAGTACGGCACACGAATGTATATCTTTCCAGCCCGCTTGGTAGCAATGTATGTCTTTCTTGGTTCGTTCTTGGCAATTGGCACGGTGCGCGAGTTGTTTCGCCTGACGCGGAGTTGGCTCTTCCAGTACAACCATGGTGTGAACCGTGTGATGGTGATTGGGACATCGCTGGCGACACGCGACATCGCCGAGTCGATCTCAACCACCTACAAGTCAGGTTTTCGTGTTGTAGCAATGGCTGGCCCCAAGCGCTTTGTGCCACCTGGGCTCGATGTTGTTCATTTTGCATCACTCGACCCCGCTCTGGCGCAGATCAAGGAGCTCAAGATTGACACCATCATCCAAACCAACCTCTACGAAAACGAGGAAAAGAATCAAAAAGTGCTTGGTGCCGCACAGGTCAACCATATCCAATACAACTTCATCCCTGGCGAGCCAGAATTTTATACTGGCAAAAACACCATCGATGTTTTTCTTGGCTACCCAATGATTACCGTTAGTCAAACACCGCTCATTGGCTGGGGAGAGATTGCAAAACGGATTTTTGATACGATCATTTCTGGCATATTACTCATTGTCCTGGCGCCGCTTTTTGTGCTCATCATCATCCTACAAAAGATCTTTAACCCCGGGCCAGCATTTTATATCTCAAAGCGCCTCAGTCGCTACTCCGAGCCAATCCAGCTCATCAAGTTCCGTAGTATGGGTGCACAATATGGCAAGCAAGACGCGGCTGATGAATTCCGTGCAATGGGCCGCAACGACCTGGCCGAAGAGTATGAAAAAAACCGCAAGGTCGAACACGACCCACGCATCACTCGCTTTGGCAACTTTTTGCGGGCAACATCACTTGACGAATTACCCCAGATTTTCAACGTCTTTCGTGGTGATTTGAGCCTGGTTGGGCCGCGGCCAATTCTACCCCAAGAAGTGAAGTTTAGTTCAGCCCGCACGGCACTCTTGCACAGCGTAAAGTCAGGGGTGACGGGCCTATGGCAGGTATCTGGGCGCTCAAACCTGAGCTTCGATGAGCGGATCGAGCTTGAGTTATTTTACGCTCAAAACTGGAGCTTCTGGCTAGATATCAAGATTCTGTTCAAGACGATTGGTGTAGTGCTGCGCAAGACAGGTGCAAAATAACACATGGCACCATGTCATTGTGAGGCCCGTGTAAGCGGGTAACCTCGATAGGCATCCTCTAGTTAAGTCACAAACTACACTACTGTATCATCTGGTCACGCACTACCTTGCGTAGCTTGGTCAGAAATAGCGTCTTGTCAAAACGCTGTGCAGTGCGACGCAAGACCGTCGGATCAAAGGTTCGTTTCTCGGCCTGCTCAATTGCTTTAGCAACGCTAATGCTCGTCTGTCGGTCAAACAACACACCCACTTCGGGTGACGTCACGATATCCGTCGTACCACCACGGGCCAAGCCAATCACTGGCGCACCAGCCGCTAGCGCTTCGACACTGACAATTCCAAAATCTTCCTCTGCTGGATAGATAAAGCCACGCGCTGTTGTAATAGCCTTCTCATACTCGGCATCGCTCGCATCGCCGAAGCGATCGGTGCGGAACTCAACCGTTGGGCCAGCCAGATCAACAAGCCTATTGTGTGCGGGGCCATTACCAAAGACGATCAGCTTCTTGCCAAGCTTCGTCGCTGCTGTGACTGCCAGGTCGTACCGCTTATATGGCAACTGCCGGCCAATCGTCACATAATGATCACCCCGCTTGGCAGCAGGTGCAAACCGGCTTATATCTACCGGTGGATGAATAACTATGCTATTTCGATTGTAATATTTTTTAATGCGCTGTTGCGTCTCGGTAGAGTTTGCCAAGAAAACATCGACTTGCCGAGCCGCTTGAAGGTCTAGCTTGCGCTGGTGTGGTACCATAAGCGGCATGAGTGTGCGAATGAGTGGATTAAGGTTACCATAGCCTGGGTCGCGCCGATATTCGTTGTAGTGGCTCCAGTAGTATCGTGGTGGTGTGTGGCAGTAGTTGATAATGACTTGGCCAGGCCGCGTCTTCCTCACTTGATGGCCATGCATGTATGAGCTGGTGAGGATGATATCAAACTCACGCAGATCAAGTCGCCGCATCGCTTTGACAGCCAGTGTTGGAAACAGCTTATAATACGTGCGCACCTTGCGTGGGATTTTTTGCAAAAACGACGGCCGAACATCAAGCTCAGCAAAGGCTGGCATCTTGTCCTCATTATACATTGCGGTATAGATCGGTGCATCCGGAAAAGCTTCGTGCATAGCGAGCACGACATTCTCGGCACCACCCATTGTTGTCAAGAAGTCGCAGACAATGGCAATTTTGGGTTGTTTACTCATAGTATCAGTGTAGCGCAAAGGAGAGATTTTACCTATACCTTACTCCACCGTCACACTCTTGGCAAGATTGCGCGGCTGGTCGACGTCGTGCCCCCGCTCCACTGCCATATAGTAAGCAAAAAGCTGTGATATAACATTAAACAAAATTGGCGTGAGGTGCTGCAGCTTGGTCGCGACGCGCACCACCGTCTCGGCAGGGACGCGTTTATCTGTGTCGGTAATGACAATCGCATGGGCACCACGCGCATTCATCTCAATCAAATTACTCTGCGATTTTTCGTACAGCCAGTTGTCCTGCAAATAACACACTTCGAAGAAATGATCGTCAATCAGGGCAATTGGCCCATGCTTGAGCTCACCTGCTGCATAGGCTTCAGCATGAATGTAGCTTACCTCCTTAAGCTTAAGTGCACCCTCAAGTGCAGCTGGGTAGAGTGTATCGCGACCAATATAGAGCGCATGATTATAGTGGGCATAATTATGTGCGATATCTTTGACGCTATCAGCTTGCTTAGCCAGCGTCTTTTCGATCTCGGCTGGTAGCATCTCAAGCTCATTGATAAACTCACCTATCAGTTGCGGGTTTGTCCCCTTGGCCGCTGCGAGCATCAGGCCAAAGATCGTCATCGCTGCCACTTGCGAGGTAAAGGCCTTGGTGCTGGCCACACTAATCTCCGCTCCCACGTGTACATATACTCCACCGTCAACTTCGCGTGCAATCGTGCTCCCCACTGCATTGACGACGCCAAGGCACGTTACACCACGCCGTTTGAGTTCCGTGAGGCAGGCCAATGTATCGGCCGTCTCACCACTCTGGCTCACAATCAGCGCAACGGTATGCTCGGGGATGTTATATGCTCGGTAGCGTAGCTCACTAGCAATCTCCACACTCACTGTCACATCATCAGTTAGTTGCTCAATAAAATAACTAGCCTGCATCCCCGCAAAATACGCCGTGCCACAGCCCACAATCATCACATGCTTGATCTGTCGCAATTCAACATCACTTAAGCCTATGCCGCCTAGCCGGGCATAGCGCTGCGCGGCAATCACGCGCCCAGCCAGCGTTGCTGCAAGGCTGGTCGGCTGCTCAAATATTTCTTTGAGGAGGAAGTGGTCGTACCCCTGCTTTTGAATAGCTTGCAAATCCATCTCTAGTGTCTCTACTTGCACATCGACCACTTGCGAATCAGTCGTTTGAAGCTCGAGACCAGTGCGAGTGCAGCGCCCTACTTCGCCATCGTGCAGATAGACCACTTGGTTGGTATACCCTACCAAGGCCGATGCATCACTGGCAATGTATGTTTCGCCATCGCCGAGCCCAACAATAAGCGGGCTACCCTTGCGTGCCACAATAATCTCATTAGGGTCATTCGCTTGAACAACTGCTAAGCCATACGTGCCTACCACCATCTTGAGCGCGCCTCGCACTGCCGCCAAGAGATCTGGTGCTTGCTTGTGCAGGTAATCGATGAGCGCCGTCAATACCTCAGTATCAGTATCACTCTTAAATTCATACTCATGTGCTGCAAGCATCGTCTTAAGCGCTTGATAGTTCTCGATAATGCCGTTATGTACAACGTAGACCTGCCCCACCTGATGTGGATGAGCGTTGCGTTTGCTGGGTGCCCCGTGGGTTGCCCAGCGAGTGTGACCAATGCCAACCGTATCAGTCGTCTTGTGGCGAGCTGTGAGCTCATTCAGCGCAGCCACCTTGCCTTTTGTTCGGAGTAACGTTGGCGCAGCATCCTTGTCGAGTGTAACAATACCAGCACTATCATATCCGCGATATTCAAGCCGCTTGAGCTCCGTCAGCAGTACACCCTGCGCTGGCCGCGTTCCGATATATCCAACTATTCCGCACATAGATTTTTCCTTTCCTCTTGTATTATGGCGCTTTGGTCTTTGCCTTCTAGTGTACTCTCATTTTTAAACAATTTTGCAAGAATGTAAAAATTACAATGATTTTTCTCTGTTAGATTCTGTTGGTGTTTTTACATCAATAGTACTTTACCCATAAAAGATAGAGAAAAACGACAGAAAAAGCAAGGACGAATGCAGTGCTTATTCTCAGCAATAGTTAAGTCGATATGCTCATACTTATAGACAAAAAATAATACGATATGTTCGACATTTTTTCGACGAAGGGGTATACTAGGTGATATGAGTAGAGAAACGATTTTAGTCACTGGTGGCGCTGGGTATATTGGCAGCCACACCATTATTGAGCTTATTGCGGCAGGATTTGACGTCGTCGTTATTGACAATCTTGCCAATGCGAGTCATGAAAGCCTGCAGCGCGTCGAAACGATTACTGGTACAACCATCCCCTTTATCGAGGCGGATGTGCGCGACCGATCGGCACTCGATGCGATTTTTACCAAGCATGATATCAGTGCTGTCATTCACTTTGCTGGACTCAAAGCAGTTGGCGAGTCGGTCGAGAAGCCGCTCGAATATTATGACTGCAATCTTAGCTCAACCCTCACCCTCTTAGCCGCTATGCGCCAACATGGGGTGTATCGGCTCGTTTTCTCGAGCTCCGCAACGGTCTATGGCACACCAGAGTCATTGCCACTCACTGAATCATCACGCACTGGCACCGGTATTACCAATCCATACGGCTGGACGAAATATATGATTGAGCAGATCATTCGTGACTATTGCACGGCACACCCCGACTTCCAAGCGACCATCTTGCGCTACTTTAATCCGATTGGTGCCCATGCATCAGGTATGATTGGCGAAGATCCAAATGGCATCCCTAATAATCTCTTGCCTTACGTTGCACAAGTTGCGGTTGGAAAATTGCAAAGCGTTGGTGTGTTTGGTGATGACTACGACACACCTGATGGTACCGGTGTACGCGACTACATTCATGTCGTTGATCTTGCTAAGGGACATGTGGCTGCCCTATCACACATGAAGCAAGGCGAGCACACCTACAACCTTGGCACTGGCCATGGTACCTCTGTTTTGGAGATCATTAGCGCCTTTGGCAAAGCGTGCAAACATGACATTCCATACGAGATAAAACCACGCCGAGCTGGTGATATTGCAGCTTGCTATGCCGACTGCAGCAAGGCACAGCAAGAGCTTGGTTGGCATGCAGAATTGTCCATCGAACAAGCCTGTGAAGACTCCTGGCGATGGCAGTCTCACAACCCAAATGGGTATAATGGTTAAATTTAAATAATACCCCATGGGGGGTATTTTGCAATGAATAATATAGATGTACGTTCAGTTTGAATATATTATTTGTTCGTACTATAAATTTGCTGTTCAAAATATTGGTCTATTAACAATCTGTGCTTCTCGTGTGAACAATAAATGTATTCAGGCTGTTCTCGTCTGCCAAATGTAACCATGTGGAAACAAAAAACAGCCCACTATCTACGGGCTGTTTTCTAGTGCAAATAGCAAAAAGTTAGCTTACTCAAGCAATTCTACTCTTGGCCAGTCGCTTGGTTGATACGAGTTGAGGAATCTGGTTTGCCTTCGCCGGCGTCGAAGCGCATTTCTATATTGTACTTTTTACACACTTCTGCTTCAGGAATAGCCTTTTCGGTGTCACGATCACCACCGTTGGCAAAAATAAGTTGGTCGCCAGGATATTGGCCAGCAACCATCTCGAGAGACTTGATCTGTGTTGGGTCTTCGTCGATTGATAGAATCACTTGGTCGACATCTTTGAGGGCGCGCATGAGACGCAGGCGATTGCTTTCGTTGAGGATAATTTTGCCTTTTTTCAGCAATTGTTGCTTGTCGTTGTTGACAATAACAATAAGTTTGTCGCCCATCGCGGCAGCTGCTTCGATCATATCGATATGCCCACCATGGAGCGGATTAAAATAACCACTGACAATTACTACTCGCATTTATTACTATCTCCTTGTTGTTTATCATTAGAAAGCTTCTGTTGCTATATTATACCATTACTCTTGTATATCTCGACACCATCCCCTATTTCACGCTATAATACAGCTATGACAAAACTGCTTATCACCGGTGGTGCGGGGTTCATTGGCTCGAACTTCGTGCATTATACCGTTCATCACAAGCCGGAATATGAAATCACTGTCGTCGATAAGATGACATATGCTGCGAACCCGCACAACCTTGATGGAGTGCGCGAGCAGATTACCTTCGTGCAGGGCGATATTTGCGATGCTGAGCTGATGGATCGCTTGATTGCCGAGACGGATATTGTCGTCCACTTTGCGGCGGAGAGTCATAATGACAACTCACTGCGCGACCCAAAGCCTTTCCTCGACACCAACGTGTATGGCACATACACTATTTTGCAAGCAGTGCGCAACCACAACAAGCGCCTCCATCACATTAGCACCGATGAAGTGTTTGGTGATCTAGAACTTGACGATCCAAACCGCTTTACTGAGGAGACACCATACAACCCATCTAGCCCCTACTCGAGTACTAAGGCGTCGAGCGACATGCTGGTGCGCGCCTGGATTCGCAGCTTTGGTGTGAAGGCGACGATTAGTAACTGCTCCAACAACTACGGCCCCCGCCAACACATCGAGAAATTTATCCCGCGGCAAATCACTAACATCCTGAGCGACATCAAACCAAAGCTCTATGGCACGGGCGAGCAGGTACGCGATTGGATCCATGTCGATGACCATAACTCAGCGGTGCATTTGATTCTCGAAAAAGGCACGCTGGGCGACACCTACATCATTGGTGCAGACAACGACCACGTCAATAACAAAGCAGTAATTGAGATGATCTGCGACTTAATGGGCAAAGGTAAGGACTGGTACGAGCATGTCAATGATCGCCCTGGCCACGACATGCGCTACGCAATGGACTCGAGCAAGCTGCGCCGCGAGCTTGGCTGGCAACCACAATATACCGACCAAGATGGCATGGCTAACGGCCTACGCCAAACCATTGAGTGGTACACTACCAACCGCGACTGGTGGCAAGCCCAAAAAGCCGCTGTAGAAGCAACCTACGCTAAGCAAGGACAATAACCAATGCCCGACACCCCCAGCAAAACTCGTGTGAGTAGCAAGATCGCCTACCAAAACCCCTGGATCACCATCCACGAAGACCAGACACGCGACCATGCAGGTAACCTGGGAATATACGGCTATATGGAGTCGCGAAACTCGTGTATGGTCGTCGCTGTCGACGAGCATGAGCGGATCTATCTGGTACGCGGCTTCCGCTATCCGTCGCAGAGTTTTGGCTGGGAACTGCCTGGTGGCGGCGGTGACGGCGAAGATCTGCTCACCGC
This sequence comes from uncultured Candidatus Saccharibacteria bacterium, assembly GCA_963522905.1. GTDB lineage: Bacteria > Patescibacteriota > Saccharimonadia > Saccharimonadales > Saccharimonadaceae > Saccharimonas. The sequence goes on from CAUQYS010000002.1 coordinate 327,841, forward strand.
CTCCAAGCGTAAGCTAGAAGAAGAGACCGGTATTGTTGCCCAGTCGTGGGAGAAGCTCGGTGAAGCATATGTATGCAACGGCCTAATGACAGAGAAAATGGCGGTGTGCTTGGCACGAGACCTGTCTTTTGGTGGTAACAAAGAACAATCGGATGAAGTATTTAGCGATATGCGGTTCTTCACTCATGAGGAGATTGACCAGCTTATTACCCAAGGCGATATTAACGACTGCCAGACACTAGCTGGCCTCCATTATTATCATATATGGCGAAAGGAGAACGCATGAATTTCGACCCATCAAGCTACAACGACCTTACTGTGACTGAATCGCCGATTCCAGGGCTATTCGTCATTAAACTGCCCGTCCATGGTGACAACCGTGGGTGGTTCAAAGAAAATTACCAAAAGGAGAAGATGGAAGCGCTGGGGCTACCTGCCTTTACCATTGTACAAAACAATATCAGCTTTAATGACAAAGCTGGTGCAACACGTGGGCTACACGCCGAGCCCTGGAACAAGTTCATTAGTACCGCCAATGGCCGCGTGTTCGGTGCATGGTGTGATGTGCGCCAAGGCCCAACCTTCGGCCACACATTCTCTGTAGAAATTAATCCTGGCACAGCGGTGTTTGTACCCAAGGGCGTGGCAAATGGCTACCAGACACTGGACGATAATGTGGCATATACCTACCTGGTTGACGCCCATTGGTCACCAGATGCGCAGTATACCTTTGTTAACCTCTTTGACCCAGCGCTAGATATTGCGTGGCCACTTGGCAAAGATCAGGCGATCATCTCTGACAAAGATGCTGCGCACCCCCTCCTGCGCGACGTACAGCCAATGGAATTATAAGACGAAAGGAAGATTGTATGACAGATCACACCTCTACCCTCATCATTGGTGCCAACGGGCAATTGGCCAAGGCAATGCAGCGGCAATACCCTAGCGCTCGAGCGGTTGGGCATAATGAGCTCGACCTCTGCAACGCAGCAGCTATTGCAACCTTCGACTGGTCTGACATTAAGACAATCATCAACACTGCTGCTTATACCAATGTTGACGGCGCAGAAACATCGGAGGGCCGCGCAGCAGCCTGGCGCATTAATGCCCAAGCGGTGGGACAGCTTGCTCGTATCTGCTCCGATCGAGACATTACCTTGGTTCATGTGTCGAGCGATTATGTTTTTGATGGTGAGACAGCACCACATACCGAAGATGAGCTATTTAGCCCCTTAAGTGTCTATGGTGCATCCAAAGCAGCAGGCGACATTGCCGCGAGCACCACGCCACGGCACTATATTGTCCGCACCAGCTGGGTGATCGGCGACGGTAAAAACTTCGTGACAACGATGCTTGGCTTGGCTGCAAAAAATATCGCACCAACAGTAGTAGCAGACCAAATCGGCCGCCTGAGCTTCACGCCAGAAATTGCACGGGCGATTGACTACTTAGTAGAGAACAAGGTGCCATACGGTACCTACAATGTAACAAATAGTGGTCCACTGGTAAGCTGGGCAGACATCACGCGGCAGATCTTTGCCCTGGCAGGGCGTGATGACTTACCAGTAACAGATACAACCACCGCCGAGTATTTTGCTAATAAGCCTAGCGTCGCACCACGACCACTCAATAGCGACCTCAGCCTTGAAAAATTACACGCGACTGGCTTTGCGAGCCAAGACTGGCAGGATGCACTACATGAATATGTTGTGAGAAGTATTCATTAATGACACCCTAGAATTTCTTCTACGATCCATTCTTATTAGACCAATGGAAATATAACACATTCGACCAATATATATTATTGATCTGATCTAAGGTCTGTGTATAACCCATGGAAATCTGCAGCTTAACAAAATCACTGTAGACTTGTGCGACTTCAGAGTCAGCATCATCACTTCTAATGCTTTCGTATAGATCGCGGTTTTCTGCAATCACACCCGCATCATCATCAGCTAACAGTGAATATATTTCGCCCGCCTCGAGCAAAAAATACTGCTGAGCGTTTTTTTCGTTGTGCAAGAAATTGAGTGTTTTAGTGACCACCTGAGGGTCAATACACTCTTCAATATTAGCAAAGAACATTTCAAGCCGGTCCACGCCACGTTTATAATCTGCAATGAGAGCAAGTGGCAAAGTCTTGCCCTCCTCTTCAAGACTGTTAAATATTGTCGAATCGACAATCTCTGTTTTGCTACTGAGCAGAATACTATATACAATTGGTATACCCGTATTATATTCAGATAGATCAACTATTCGAGCTTTGCTGATGTCTTCGTCGGTGTATGGTTTTCGATCAATTGAATACAGATATGCGCGATTTGCCATATGTCTCCTTTTATCTTCCTGATGATATAACTCATGATACTCTCAAGTGAACTCACAAGCAAATCTCTCGTTTGTTCAACCGATTATCACAGACTGTTATCATCCACTCTATATTCATATCACATCATATTTGATACTATGGTACTATAACTATATCTGGTATGATAAGTATATAGTTAGAACATAAGGAGTTTTACGTATGAAAGGTATTATTTTGGCAGGTGGTTCGGGTTCGCGCCTGTGGCCGATTACTAAAGCAATTAGCAAACAGCTGATGCCCATCTATGATAAGCCGATGATCTATTACCCCCTCACTACGCTGATGCAAGCAGGGATTCGCGACATTCTCATCATCACGACCCCAGCTGATCAAGCAGGCTTCCAGCGTTTGCTTGGTGATGGTGCGCAGTGGGGTATCAATCTGCAATATGCCATTCAGCCCAGCCCTGACGGCTTGGCGCAGGCATTTATCATTGGTGAGGAATTTATTGGTAACGACAAAGTGGCGCTCGTCTTAGGTGACAACATCTTCTACGGCGCAGCGCTCGATGACTCACTGCGTGCTTGTACCAACCCAGACGGCGGGGTGGTTTTTGCTTACAAAGTATCTGACCCAGAGCGGTATGGCGTTGTAGCCTTTGACGATAACAATCATGCGGTGTCGATTGAAGAAAAGCCCGCCCAGCCTAAGTCGAACTTTGCAGTGGTAGGACTCTATTTCTACGATAATGATGTGGTAGAAATTGCGAAGAATGTCCAGCCAAGCGACCGTGGTGAGTTAGAAATTACCTCTGTGAACGCTGAGTATCTGCGTCGCGGCAAACTGAAGGTCCAGACACTAGACAACGGCGATGTATGGCTTGATACTGGGACGATTAGTAGCCTGACCGATGCTGAGGACTTTGTGCGCGTTGTACAGAATCGCACCGGCCAAGTCGTTGGCAGCCCCGAAAAGACTGCGCACACCAATGGCTGGATCACTGACGAGCAGCTTACCGAACTTGCTGCACCGTTAAAAAAATCAGGCTACGGAAATTACCTCTCAGCGTAGTATAATAATACCAATATGAAAACGAATACCAAGACAGTGTGTGTGATCGTCCCAGCCTACAACGAAGCGACGGTCATCAAGGACGTGATCAAACAATCCAAGCGAGTCTTTGCCAAAGCCAAGGCAGCTGGTTATGCGATCGACGTCGTGCTAGTAAATGACGGGTCGAAGGACGACACACTCACTCAAGCTAAAAAAGGTGGCGCCATTACGATCGATCATATTCTTAACTCTGGTGCAGGCGGCGCAACTTTAACTGGTCTATCGTATGCTCGGCAGCATGACTATGACATTGCCGCCACGATGGATGCCGATGGCCAGCACGCGCCAGAGGATGTGCTGGCGGGTATCGCGCAGATCGATGAGCGCCAGGCTGATTTACTCATTGGTAGTCGCCTCATCGACAGCACGGGCATGTCCAAGACGAAGGTGCTGGGTAATAAAGGCTTGAGTCTCATTACCAAACTCTTATTTGGCATTAATGTGACAGATTCACAGTCGGGCCTGCGTATTTATTCGCGCCGCGCCATTGATGATCTCGACTGGAAGTCGACTGGTTATGAATTTTGCTCAGAGATGATTTGGCGTGCCAAGCAAGCGGGGATGACAATTGGTGAATACCCAATCAAGGCAATCTACACCGACTACTCCCGTGCCAAAGGCCAAAACAACTGGAATGCCATCAATATCGTCAAACGCTTATTCAAACAACGCTTAACGGAGCTCTTCGAATGAGATATTTTGCTCTTGTCTTGCTCAATGTGCCAATTATTCTTTTGGCACTGGTCAATATCATCACCCAATACAAACTAAACAAAATCACCGTCACTCGCTTACGCCACCAGGTGGTGATGTGGCTGGTGGTGATGGCAGTGCTACTAAGCTGCTTCCCGCTGTATAATATTTCGATTGGCCACCCACCGTTTGATTCGTCGGAATTAAGCTTGTTTGATATTGTCCAGACGACAGCGATCGTGTTGCTCTTCTACATCGTCAACACGCAGCGCCAGCGGATCGACCAAAACGAACGCCGCGTGCGCGACCTCCATCAAGAATTGTCAATTAAACTCTCGGGTCATGACAAAAAATAAATCACTCGATATCGTCATCCCCTACTGGGGTGAATTCACTCTTCTCAAAGAAGCGGTTGACTCTGTCTTGGCTCAGACGAGCGATGACTGGCACCTAACCATTCTTGATGACCACTACCCATCGACCGAAGCGCGCGATTATTACAAAAAGCTCGCCGACCCACGCATCACCTACATCCGGCACAAGAAAAATCTCGGCATTACCAACAACTTCAACTTTGCCATCCAGCACGTAACGGCACCGCACTGTATGATTGTGGGGTGTGATGATCGGCTCTTGCCGGAGTGTGTGGCAGTGGCACTGCAGACAATTGGTGAGGCAGATTTTTATCAGCCAGGGGTGCAAGTGATTAATGACAAAGGGCAGCTATATTTCCCATTGGTTGACCGTGTTAAGCGATTTTTGCAACCTCATAAATCAGGGCTTTACTCAGGCGAAAAACTTGCAACGTCTCTGAGTCATGGCGACTGGCTCTACTTCCCATCGATCGTCTGGAAGACAGCGACGCTCAAGCGGTATTCCTTTGATGCAACATACACTATTTTAGAGGATCTTGTTTTGGTGTTTGACTTCATTCTTGATGGCGCAGTGCTTGCTTTTGATCAGACTGAGACATTCCAATACCGACGCTTTGCCCAGTCGCTCTCAAGTAAAGAAAAGTCAAAGGATGGCGTGCGCTTTGCAGAAGAAAACGAGGTATATACTAGCTATGCTCAGCGCTTCGCATCGGTTGGCTGGCATAAAGCTGCTCGGGCAGCCCGGCTCCATATTACATCGCGCATTCATCAGTTGTTGTCGCAGCTAATGTAATTTGACTATCCTCTCACCTCTATAAAAATAGCGGTTATTTTGTGAGTAAATTAGTGTCCCTTTGCTCTTGCACTACTGCATGGTAAAACTTGAGAATGACATTTGTTAGCAGTAATTCACTTATTATTTTCTCTATTAGCTAATCCCAGCCTCATCATAGACAAGATGATGGATGTGAGATTGGTTTTTATTCTTTATAAAACACTCTGACTAAGCATTGCGGGGTTTAAAAATAGCGTGCGTCTTGAATAATATGAAGATGCGACAAGAGCATGAAAAATTTGAGTTCTTCTATATCAAGAAATATTACTCCTTTGTGCCACACTATAAAACCAGCTCGATTTCCTCGAGCCGGTTTGTTTTATTATATACGCTACCTCACGTTTGCTTCAGTCGTTTCGGTTTTCTCTTTATCGACCTCGGCAAATTTGCGCTCCACCGCCATGATGTATAGCTGCATAAAGATCGGGCGAGGTAAGACATCATACAGATACCACACCAGTGTTTTCTTAGCATGCGGAAGCTCGGTGTTTTTCCACGGAGTGAGTGCAAAATACTTTTGCCACAGCAGTCGGTTCGGGTGCTTGTTGCCAACTTCCCACGGTTTACCCTGAATACCATAGAGCGAGTGAATAATCTTGGGACTGTAATAGTTGGTCATAATCTCGTCGTAACTATAGAAATACGGCTGCTTAAGATTATTAATGCGCAGCAGATCTTGCGGCCGATAAGCATAAAACGCACTAGAGAAATTATAGGCGATATCGAGCGTCTTAATCTGCCCTCGGAACATAACATTACAGAGGTCTTGATCGGCAATGACATAGTCGCTTTTCTTCGACAGATGCTCGACAACTTGGCTCGAAACATCATCTTTGAGCCATTTTTTGTGATTGATAAGCATGATGCCACAGTTGTAGTAACCATCCGTGGGCTGGAGGCCAATCGTTGCTTTATGCTGATTAGTGAGCGTATCATAGGCCAGTGCCATGATATTTTTCTCAAAATCAAGCTCCAGCAATCCATCAAGCGAGCTGGTAATGATCGTATGCGGATTAAGATAGAGTACGCGATCGGTCTTAATATCAAGATCGGCAAGAGCCAGCATCTTGAGCCACGTCACATACACGCCATGCCACGGCTTAACACCTAGCTTCTGTAATTTTTTGTGATACGCGTTGGGATTGATAAATGTTAAATAGGCATTGGGGTATTTTTCAACCAACTTCTTGAGACGGTCCTTACTTTGCTTGCTCAGCTTATACCCACAATAAAAAATATAAATCTCGTCGAGTGTCTTGTTATTCTCGAGCAGTGATGCGATCGAAATCGCACTCACCACTGCGTAGTTATCGTCACTTTGATACAAGACGTTTAAGATTTTCTTTTTGACTCTGGGCATGGCCTGCCTCTCTCCTTTATTCCACTGCTGCTATGTTTTTTACGTAGTTTTCCAGTAATGGCTGATAGCTCTCACTGATGAATCCGGTGTTGTGCAACTTCGACAAATTCATATCGCTATACATTGGTCGAGGTGCAAACGGAATCTTATCTTTACTATACTCTTGTGTTGACACTTTTACAACCCTATCGCGATCGTGCCCAGCATATTCGAATACATCCTCAGCAAGCTCTGCCCACGATTTGATCGGCCCGGAGTTAGAAACATGATACAAACCATACTCAGCCTTGGTATCTATCAAATGCTTGGTGGCGCGCGCGATCTCCGACGCAAAGGTTGGCCGACCATATTGATCATCCACAACCTTGGGATTAATGCGCATGTCAGCCAGGCGCTTCATCGTCCGCGGGAAGTTGTGCCCATCGCCAATCACCCAGGAGACACGCAGCACATAATGGCGCGGCGCAAGGCTAACCAGTAGATCCCCTGCTGCCTTGACATCACCATAGACCGACAGTGGTGAGAGCGACTCATCCTCACCGTGGTTTTTGTTCGTCCCATCAAAGACATAGTCGGATGAGTAGTGCACCAGTGTAATATCATGCTCCAGCGCTACCTTGACGAGATTGCGCGGGCCAACAGCATTAACCTGCCAGGCTTTGGTGCGACCCTCAAGCGTCTCGGAGCCATCGGCATTAACGAATGCCGCCGCGTTGATAATAACATCCACACCCGACCAATCATACCCAAGCACCTGCTCTTCGTCCGAAATGTCGAGCTGTTGGTGACCCAGCGCCGTAGCCTTTGGATATATTTCCTGGAGCGCTCGCCCCACTTGGCCATTACAACCCAATATTACAATCCCCTTGCTCATATACCCTCCTTTGTTTCCGCTATTATAGCACAGTTAGCGTAAGCTTTTTGAAATATCTGAAATCGCATGGTCGATATGGAATAAAAAACGCACTAATAACCCATCCTACCACTGTTAAAACTTGTATAGTCTCGCTAAATCTTCCGCTCCCCCTTGGGCATCATTACAATCAATTTTGCCACGTAGCGAACTAGAATAATCTGAATATCACAGCTTCTCTTGGTGTTAGATTCTCTCTTGCAGTTTGCTCCGATGGGGCGCGAAATCGGTATTCGTGATCAACTTCAGATCTGACACAAAGGGGCGGTGTCTCGTAGACATCGACCCTTTAGTGATCTATCGAAGGGGGTGTAGAAAGACAGAGCGTGAAGATTTTGCAATTTAGGTAGAGGCGATGAAGGCCTGATAATCTCTTGTAAAAAGCCAATAAGCTTTACCTTGCAGCGGCAAACAATACTACGCAGCCATACAGCGCAGCTGTCGGCGGTAGACTACTGAGAGCAGCACTGCTTGGATGATACCTGCCACCATAAAACACAGCACACTGCCCAGCATCGCATAGTGCTGCACCACACCATATGACACGACTGTGAGTACGATATTACTCAGCAGAAGTATATAGAACTGCCCCTTAAATTCGCGCAGCACGGTGAGGATATTGATATAAATTGACACCAGCGCATTAGCCACCGCCCCCACCACCATGATGAGCAGCTCAGTGCGGTAATCAGTAATACGCGCATTGAAAATGAGCGTGAGGAGCGGTGCCCCAACCAGCCACGTCGCAATCAGTGTCAGTGCGCTAATCCCTAAGACGATAAGGATAATTTTGCTCACCAGAGCGTGAAACTCAAGGCGCTTTTGCTGATGATAGAGCTCCGACAGCTGCACAATATTGGGCTGAATAATGAAGGTAATAAACAGCGAGAGTAAGGTAATGGGCATGGCCATAATACCAAAATACGCGATCTCGTGCGTGTGGAATGTATCGAGAAAATAGCGCGGGATATTAAGCGAAAACATCGTCAAAAATGTGGTAAGAAACACTGGTGCGCAGCGCCGCATGATCATACCAACATGACGCAGCTTAGGCACGAGATGATCGATATGGGGTTGGATAGATTCGTACCGCTGTACCTGTTGCCAATCATACAACATAAGCATGAGAGCATTGACCATCACAATTGCCACCACCCCCCACAGCACACTATACATAAGCATATCGACGAGCAAAAATGCCACAAAGCCCCCTACCGCCTTAATCGTAAGCGAATAGCCAACGACGTAGAGTCTGTGGTGAATCTGCAGCACGCCATAGAGTGCGTCGGCCACTGCCTCCAGCGCCTTGAAGAGTACGAGCGCGATGATGATACTCGACTTAACGGCATCATAGTGATTTGCCGCGCAAAACAGCACCGCACCTACCATCATCACGATCGACGTCACGAGTTTAACGGCAAGGTAACTGCTGCTACTAAACTCTTTGCGCACATCCGACACCTGATAAGTGCGCCCACCCCACAAGCCAATCGCCCAAAACACCACCGAGAGCGACAGCGCAAAGGAAAAAACCCCCGAGTCCGCAATGCCATTAAGCCGCGTAATAAGCAGCAGGAGCGCTGGCGAGATGGCGCTTTGCAAAAAGGAGCCGATGGAGTTCCAGATATAATTTTTAGATTGCATAATCTTATTTAGTATACCACTGGTTGATTATTTCCTGCGATTTAGACCATAATTTGCTCTGTTGTGATTTGTGCTCTATAATCAGGCGTGTTATGAAGAAATATTGGGCATTATTCGAATCATTTATTGCACGGCCAGAGCGGGTCTTTCTTTCGCTGTGTTTGTTGTTTGGCTTATTGTCGGCGTTTTTTGTGCCGCAGCTATCGGTGAGTGATGAAAATATGCACTACTTGCGGGCCTATGCGCTGGCAGATGGTCGCTTAGAATCCAAGCGCTGCACCTACCCAGCGGACGTTAATGGCCGAGCATCATCGGTGTATCATGGCAATATTAGTGCTGATTATTCGCGCCCCATCAACCGCTCAGAACTCAAGACAACAAGCAAGTGCAACAGTGCCGTGGGCTATGCCCCCATTATGCATGCACCGCAAACACTTGGTATTTTTATTGCTAATCTCTTCAATGGGTCAACAGGACTGACGATTCTCTTTGGGCGGATTGCAAACTTGCTGTTCTATGCGCTCAGTGTATTTTTCATCATCAAGTGGGTGCGGATTGGTAAGTGGGTTTTTGCAGTAGTGGGGCTGTTACCACTAATGGTTCATCTTGCCGCCTCGCTCTCAAGCGATGTCATGACGAATGTGGCGATATTCCTCATTACCGCCATGACACTCAATCTCTACACCCAAGAAACGCCAATCCGCCGCAAGCAAGTTGCTGGCCTCTTAGCTATAGCGGCGCTACTGGCACTGACCAAGGCGGTTAACGGTTTACTGCTCTTCCCGCTTCTGTTTTTGCCGGGGCGACTCTTCATCCCAAACACCGAGCTATCCAAGCTACCATCACTTTTCAAGAAGCTCCCCTTCAGTCTACACAAGTGGGCGCTGATCGCGGGCGCTGGCATTGTGTCGCTGGCGGCACTGCTCATCTGGCAAAAGATCTATGATGGTGCGCTCCTTTCATCCGGTTCGGCCGATAATCCATTGCATCACAACCCGCTTGGCTTTATCCGCATCCTCTTTAATACTTACATTAATCCAAACATCGGCTACACCGACATCGTGGTACGTGGGAGTGTGGGCGACTTCTCGAGCTTCAAATATCACCTGCCGCTCTTTGTTTTGATCCCGCTCTTCCTACTAGTCTTTCTTGCATTCATCAAGCGCGATAAGGCTGAGGAGCAAGTACTAGCACCAGCCGCTGGCCGATTAGCCGCAGCCAATCTCACCACTGTTGCCGTCTTCATTGCGGCGGTTTCGTACGCCATGTACACTGCCTGGGCGCTACTACCAATTCGCTTTGGTGCTGGTGCATACTACGCCGATGGGGTGCAGGGACGTTACTTTACGGCGCTACTCGTGCTCCTCATCCCCTGTGGGGTGTGGCTACGCAAGTATATTTGGTTCCATACTACCTCGGCTAAGGTGTTTCATGCCCTTATATTCTTCGGCTGCGGGGCAATTCTGCTGTACTATACCTTTGGCACCTATTGGGCTTACCACGCGCCGATACCAGTACCACCGGTGGCGTAAGAGAAAATATTCTCTGTCTCTCAAAGCTCTTTGTTTTTTCTGCTTGTTTAGCTTGTACTCCATCTGCTTAAATCTCAATGCTTTCTTTTGGCATCAATTCCTCCACTCCATTGTTTCATCTGATTTGTCGTTATCCTAACGAATTTTAGCACTGGTACTGGGAGATTGGGTCTATAGAGAGTGTCGCCCTCTATCGTATCTTGAAGGAGGAATCATACAAAATATATGATTCTATAAAAGTTTTAAAATCCTTCTTTTCACCTTCCCCTTTCATGACGCTTATGCTATAGTGACATGGAACACTAATAGCACAAGCATTATGAAGTTATTACGTACTCTATCCAAAAAACGTCTCACACTCATCATTAATATTGGCCTTGCGCTCGTCGCTGCAGGTGGTTATGGTGCTTATATTGCAACGCGCCCTGCTCCACTGCCACCCCTGTCGGATGAGCCAACACCAACCCAAAAACAAACACAGCACAAGACCGATGCCACCACGAAAGAATCATTTCTAGACAGCAACACCAGCCACGATACGAACACTACCAAAGACACCTCGCAGCAGCGCACCACCCAGGCTCAGCCCGCGCCAATCCCAGCCTCGGCCAAGCACATTGAGCTCTTTACTGAGCAGTCAGGCGAGACGGTCGTCGTGACTACCAAGCTAAGAGAACAAGGCTTTTCCTCTGGTCAGTGCGTGCTGACGGTCACCAGTGGCGGGCAGCGCTCCGAGCAGCACGCTGCCATCATCTACCAACCAGAATATTCCACCTGTGCTGGCTTCTCTGTGCCCGTCCGATCATTACCCAAAGGTACGTGGCATATCTCTCTCGCTGTCACGCCGCTTGGTGGCAGGGCACTCACGAAGACACTCGATAAGGAGATTCGCTAAATGATGACTCAATCATATTCCACCGTCCGCCCCTTCTCGACATATTGGCGATATATCCTTGCTGGTGTTTTGTGTGTGAGTTTATTTGCTGCGACTGTCCTCTCCCGCCCAGCCCAAGCAGTAACGGCAGCCGATTGGCGAGCAGGCAATATCGTTGATGACTTGCTCTTTACCAATAGCGACGATATGTCGGTGGCTGATATTCAGGCGTTTCTCAACAGCCTCAATCCACAGTGCGACACCTATGGCCGGCAGCCCGCTATCGAGCATGGCCGGCGCGATATTAGCCGGGCGCAGTATGCCGCCGCTCGCGGTTGGCATGGGCCGCCATATGTCTGCCTCAAGGATTATTATGAAGTGCCCAAATACACGCCGGGCAATTACATCCCTGCTAATAACTTTGGTGGAGCGATCCCCGCTGGAGCAGTTAGTGCCGCGCAGATTATCTATGATGCTGCCAAGCAGAATAATCTTAATCCCAAAGTCCTGCTGGTGAAGATCGCCACCGAGTCGGCTGGCCCACTCACTTCTGACACTTGGCCCCTCCAAAACCAATACACCTATGCCATGGGCTCACACTGCCCCGATAGCGGCCCAGGTGGCAGTGCCAATTGCGATCGCAATTATGCTGGCTTCTCGATGCAAGTTGTCTCAGGAGCACAGCTCATCCGCTGGTATCTGGATAGTATGCAGCAACCGTGGTGGTCGTACAAAAAACCGTTTGCGACCAATCGTATCCTGTGGAATGTGGTGCAGCGAGGCTGCGGCGCTGGCGATGTGTATATCGAGAGCAAGGCAACAGCGGCGCTCTACACCTACACACCCTACCAACCCAATCAAGCAGCCCTGGCTAATATGTATGGCCTAGGCGATCATTGCAGCGCCTATGGCAACCGCAACTTCTGGCGCGTGTGGAATGACTGGTTTGGCTCGACCCAGCACAGCCGGCCACTCATCAGTTTCCGATCGCACAGCAGCTACGTCGGCTGGACAGGGGTAATTCATAACCGTGGCATTACAGGCATCACTGGTCAAAGCAAGGCAATGCAAGCTCTCACGATCGATGGTGAGGTAAGTTATACCTCATATAGCAACGAGCGCGGTTGGCAGCCCACTGTGCACGGCAGTATGCAATCGGGTACAACGGGGCTTGGCCGACCAATCACCGCCGTCAAGATCCAGCCAACCGGCACTCTCGCCCAGGCATACGACATCTACTATCGCGCCCACGTGAGCTACATTGGCTGGATGGGCTGGGCCAAGAATGGTGAAGTGGCTGGTGCAACTGGTGGAGCTAACAATGCTATCGAAGCGATCGAAATAAAGCTTGTACGCAAAGGAACGCCTGCGCCTGAGTCATCTGGAATGGCGTATAAAAATATTGCAACACATGACGACCCATCACCTCTTAGACTCTCACTCAGCTCACATGTCGGTATGGTGGGCTGGCAGCCAGAAGTACGCGATGAGATGATGAGCGGCACCACTGGCCAAAGCCGCCGTATCGAAGCCATCAAAGCATCGCTTCACAACACAACGGGCTTGCCAGGCAATATCCAATATTCATCACATGTTAGCTACGTCGGCTGGCAAGATTGGAAACAAGCGGGCGAAGTATCTGGCACCACAGGGCAGTTCCGCTCCATCGAGGCAGTCCGCTTCTTGCTCACCGGCAAACTCGCTACTAGATACGACATCTGGTACCGAGGTTACTCGCAATACGTCGGCTGGATGGGTTGGGCCAAGAATGGCCAACCAGCTGGTTCGACCGGTGCCTACCGACAGCTCGAAGCACTAGAGGTGCGCCTTGTGCCAAAGCATACACTCAGCTTGCCCGGTGGTGCCTTTTATAACCCAACCAATACTGCTGTGCCCGATCTCTACCAACTGAGCTATGCTGCCCATGTAAGCTACATTGGCTGGATGCCCGATGTGTCACACCCTATCATGGCTGGCACTACTGGCAAATCGCGCTATCTCGAGGCAATCCGCCTTGGCAAAGCCGTATCGCTGCGCGATGGTTCACCCATCACCATCCAGTGCGAAGCAAAAACTGCTGGCCAGTGGCTCCCACCAATCACTCTCTCACCATCGCAGCCCTGTGGCACGACCAGTCAGAGCAAAGCGCTCGAAGCCATCAAGCTTAGCCTCAGTCCCGCCGACGCCGCTCGCTACGATATTTATTACAACACTCACCTCTCCTGGGTGGGCTGGCAAGGCTGGAAAAAGAACGGCGAGGTTGCCGGCGACCGACCCGGCTCACAGGTCGAAGCAGTGATGATGAAGCTCGTCGAGAAGAGTGAGTGATTGTAAGATTTACTCTAGCAGCTACCAGCTAGCTCGTCGTAATGTCATACTCTCTACACGTCATTTCGTGCCGCCGCAAAAATTTTCTTGCAGATTTTGGATACACGTTTGCCACAGGGTCACCCGGATCAATTAGCCCTACTGTATAGAAGGGGTCGCCTGGTTTCCAATGCCGCTCTTTCCACCAGGATTTTATTGCTTTGCCTAGTGCTCTGCAAGAAAATTTTTGGATTGAATCTGCCACTGGGGTCTCTTCTATCATCTCACCATCTGCTGGCAGTGTATGCTCCGCTTGGCTCTGGCCCTCTTGATAGGACTCATATGTTTGGTTTGGTTTGGTTTGGTTACGTATGGATTTATTTGGTTTTGATATGATTAATTTGGATTGTTTTTGTCTCGTTTTAAATACTTTTTATTTGTATTATATTGACTATTATTTATTTTAAAGTTGTGGTG
>CAUQYS010000003.1:0-196173 GCA_963522905.1 uncultured Candidatus Saccharibacteria bacterium
TTGGTTTGGTTTGGTTAGCTTCTCTCTCATAGTATTTCCTATTTTTTATACCACAATATAACTATAATAAAACAACTGCGGGCTATTCGTAAATCGCTGCCACTTTCTCCTCAATATTCTTCCATTGATAATCGTTGGCGGTTTGGCGGCCACCAGCGATGAGCTTGTCGCGTAGCGCTTTGTCTGCTACCAGGCGCTCTACGGCCGCGACACCAGCCGCTATATCACCCTGTTGGTAGAGGAGGCAGTTCTCACCATCCTTGAGGTACTCAACATTACCGCCATTAGGCACTACTACCGCAAGACCACCAGTTGCCATCATCTCAAGTGGTGGATAGGAGAAGCTCTCGAGGATGCTTGTTTTGATGAGAATGTCACAGCTGGCATATACTTCGCCGACCTTCTCGGGTGCAATGCGATTGTAGAATGTATCGACGCGGTACCAGTCCTTGGGCTCTTTGCGGTACGATAGGTACGAAACTTCATACTTCGCAGGGTCAAGTTGGTTGATAATACGGAAGGCTTCGTCGGTATTCTTGTACTCACTCTTGCTATCGCCCTCGACGAGGATTTTTATCTTGCGACCACTGTCAAAGTCGCGCTCGCGGTATGGATAATACTCGATATCGATGCCGTTCGAGACATACTTCGCATCCTTGCCAAACATATCTTTGAGCCACTTCTGGCACCAGAGCGACATTGTTACATAGCGCACGCCCGACTGGTCGCAGTACGATGCATTGGCTGCAAAGCGTGGCCCACCCGTGCCGGGGATATAAAAATCAGTCTCGAAGTTTTGGACGAAGTAAAGCCGGTTGCGCACATTGGGATGTTTTTTGATGATCTCCACCGTTGACCACAGCGTCGCCACTTGTGTATCAAAGAAGGCCTCTATCTTCGTCTTGTGCGCCGTAATAACGTTAAAGCCTGGCAATTCGGAGCGGTATTGGTAGGTCTTTTTGGCTTGCTTGAGGGCATGCTTACTTACTGAATCGATCAGCGTTACATCCCAGCCCGCCTTGCGCAGAATATCGGCATGCTTGACAGCAACGATCACTCCACCCGAGATATCCATCGAAGGCAAGACAAAGCCAATATTGCGCGCCAAGCGCTCCCGTATAAACGATGCAAGCGTGTAGCCAGTATAGACCGTCGAATAATCATTGGTGGCAATCTTGTGTGCATTTTCACCCAGCTGAGTGCGCAGTGTTTTGTCGGTAATGAGGCGATCGAGCGCTGCATACCAATCGTTATCCGCGCCAACCAAGAGGCCCGTCTCGCCGTCCTTCACTTGCTCGGCAAAGGCCCCCACCCGGCTCGCCACCGTCGGTACCTTGACGAGGCCAGCCTCGAGCCATTTGTTTTCAGACTTCGCACGGTTAAAGATCGTATCGACCAGTGGTGCAAGAATAATATCGCAGTCCACCATCACCTTAGGTAGTTCACGCCAATCGACAAAGCCCGACGTCATCACCCGCTCTTTATACGGCTCAAGTGCGGCCGGTACATCGAGAATCCCGGCTATCTTGAGGTGGAGCTGTGGATATGCATCGAACAGCCGAATCAAATCTGGAATCACCAGCTCGAAGTCCTCATTGTGCGTAATACTCCCACTAAAGTACCCGATGATAATTTTGTCTGCATCCTTGGCAATCTTCCCTTCAGCCAAATCTTCCAGCGCCATATTAGACGTCTTGATCATCTCATCAGAGGCAGCATTACGGTTAATCAGGACATCACCAGTGGTGTACTTTTGCAGTTCATCACGCAGTTGCGTTGTAGTCGTCACAACGTGGTCGCAGAGCTTAAGCGTTTCACGCATACGGTTCACCCCATCGTCGTAGAGCTGCTTATCGGCCTGGTTCATCTGCTGGACGTATTTGATACCGTCGGTGTACGTTTGATCGATGACAAGATCGTCGATATCGAAGAAGCAGGTCTTGTTGAAAAACTTTGCTTGCTTGATAAACTCCCGCACCGTCTCTGTCACTGGGCAGCGGAAGAATACGAAGCCACGATAATACTTGAGATCATCCAGCGAGAGCCGATCATAAAACACACTCTCCACCGTCAGCCCCTGCGACATCAGCTGCTCCATTTGGTGTGCCACGCGGTAGCGCTCAGGGTGCGGCAAGGTGCAGCCGTTGATAAAGAGGATGTCTTTGTAATACTTCTGCTTGCGCTCGGGGAATTTACGATAATAGGCATACTTCGTGGCACGCTTGCCAAAGCCAACTACTCCATCGTCTTTGATAATCTTCATGCTTTTCTTGGCGGCTTTGTGTACTTTACCGATCATACGTCCTCCTCTGGCGTTACGTGCGGGTTATATAGTGTGTTGTATCCTTTACCACAGAGTGCAGCAGTTATCTGAGCACTGGTAAGCGGTGTATCTGGCGCAAGAGCGGCAAGTTTGGTACGCGCCACCACCACTGTTGGTGCGTCGATAGTACCAAGATTATAGCGGGCTGTCAAGTAGATATGTTTGGTAAATGAGCGCCGACTGAGCTGCTGAAGCAGATCCACCACCGATGGTTGCAAAATCGACGACAAATTTGCAATCACCTGCTGCTCATCGGCAATCCGTGGCGCCACCGCACCAATCATTGGGCGAGCGGCATCGGCAGCGAGATGCTGCAGCGTGCTAGAAGGCAGCGCATTATGCTGCGTCAGGCATATCATCTCGGCAGTGGTTGCCTCAAGCAACCGATCAACAGTAGTCGACTCATCAAACGACGCAGTGTCAGTGCTATATGCTTGGCCTAAGATATAGCTCATCTGCCACTGAGCGCCATACTGCGGGTCGCGCTTCACCTGGGTCTGCACCTGGCGAGCAGCGCTGTCTGCCTCGAGGGCGCGGCGCTGCGCATCGATGACGTAAGGTTTGGCATCAAGGTCTTTCGCTGTGGAGGCTTGATGGACACGCCAATAGTAGAGGATCTGCGGCACATGAGCAATCTGCTCGGGCTGCAAAGCCCGCGTCAGGCGCAAGAACAGCTCCCAATCCTGTGTGCCATTATACGACCCATCTTCGCCGCCAACCTCTGTGAGTAACTGGCGTGACATAACGGCAAAGTGCGTAATATAATTCACCGCGCGCAAAAAATCTTCGTTCCAATCGGGTTTGAAAAACGGCTGATAGGGCCGGCCGTGCTCGTCCATCTTCGTCTCATCGGTGTAGACGAACTGCGCGCCAGTACGGTCGATTGCGGCCGCAACCCACAGAAGTGCATCAGGGTGGAGAGTGTCATCATGATCAAGCAGCGCAATGTACTCGCCCGTAGCCTGTGCGATACCATAGTTGGTTGCACCGGCAATGTGGCGGTTTTTGTCCAAAAAGAATGGCTTGAGCTGCGGTGTGTCCTCGGCTAGGTCACGAATCGCCTGACGGGTAGTCTCGTTGGTCGAGGCATCGTCAACGATGATAAGCTCCCAGTGCGGGTACGACTGCTCCGCCACCGACTGCACCATCTCTCGCAGGAACGGAATTGGCGTATTATACGTTGGTACGATGATGGAGATACGCGGCTGCTCAGTAAGCGAGGCAAGCGTTGGTGGCTGCTCGGTGTGCTGACGCTGCCATACATCGTAGATGCGGCGCTGGCGATTATCGAGATGGGCTCGATACGGCGCCAAGAGACAACGTACCGCGCGGTGGAGATGGCGATTGGCTTTGATAAGGTGCGTCAAACGATGTAATATATACGACATTTCTCCCTATTTCCAGGTATGCTTGAGCTTGGTAACACCACCCCACCGGCCATGATCATAATCACGTTGCACCGAGAAGTGCGGCCCCTCCTCAGTAAAGGCAATCGTCTTCGTGTCGTCCGCCCCCATCAAGCCAGCCTTGATGAAGTAACTCCCCTCGTTGAGGTTGAGCTGCACCGTGTAGACCGCGCGATTCTTGCCAGCAATCTTCACTTTTTCTTGATAGGTGTTCGGGCCATAGACATACTCACCATTCTCGCGGAAGATTGCGACACCAACGTGCTTGACCCCTGTTTGCTGCCACTCTAACTCCACCGTCATAGTTTCGTTATACTCATACACCGTCTGTTCGTTACCATCACTGCCGCGCAGTGTAATATCAAAGTCATCTGATATTTGCTCGTCTAGCCCTTCCGACTCGTTGTAACTCTTGATGTTGCTCCGGCTATAGGCGGCGGCAATGCGGTATGGCTTGCCGATCATCTTCACCTTCCCATCCTCGATAAACACTGCCTTGTTGCAAAAGCGCTCTACCGCCGACATATCGTGCGTGACGAGGATAACAGTGCGCTTTTCGCGCTTAAGCTTATCGAAATAAGCGTAGCATTTCTTTTGGAAGGCTTCGTCCCCCACTGCCAAAACTTCATCTAGCAGCAAGATATCGGCATGGGCACGGATGGCAATGGAGAAAGCCAGGCGCACCTGCATCCCACTAGAATAATTCTTGAGCCGCTCCTCCATAAAGTCGCCCAGCTCGGCAAAGTCGACAATTTTATCATACATTGCCTCCATCTCGTCGTGGCTAAAGCCGAGCAGTGCACCATTGAGAAAGACATTCTCGCGGCCAGTGAGCTCTGGGTTAAAGCCAACACCCAGCTCGATAAACGGCACCAGCGAGCCACCCACCTCGACACTCCCGCTATTGGGGGTGTAGATACCAGCGATTGTCTTGAGTAATGTACTCTTGCCTGAGCCATTGCGCCCAACAATACCAAAGAAATCACCCTCGTTGATGGTAAAGTCGATATCCTTAAGTGGCGTAAAAACCCGATACCCTTTGCGCCCCTTAAGAATATTAATGAGCTTTTGCTTGATGCCCGAGCTTGCCTCCAGCGGGATCTTGAAGGACTTGGTGAGGTTATTGATAACAACGATTGGTTGCGCCATCTAGATACTCTCCGCAAAATACTGCTGGTTGCGCCGGAAATAAAACACCGCCAACAGAATGATAATGATAATCGAAATAAATGGAATGAGTACCCACGGGAAAGAAACAAGATCGTAGAGCTGGATAGTCTGGGATGTTACGAGCACTTGGCGGACGTCTTGGATGATCTGGGCTGCTGGGTTGAGCATGAGATATGGCGCAGCAGCTGGCATGCGCTCCATTACCATCTGCAGAGGATAAATAACCGGTGTAGCATAGAAGGCAGCCTGCATGAAGATTTCCCACAGATAGCCAATATCGCGGTATTTCACATTGATCGTCGCAAGGAAAAACGCCACCGCCAAGGAAAGCACATAAAGCTCGAGGATCAGCGGCACCACAAGCAGCGCCTCCCACGACCAATGCACACCATTAAACAAACAAAAACCAAGAATCACCACCATATTGATAGCGAGGTTAATAAAGGCCGAGATCGTACCTGAGATAACGATAATGTACTTGGGAAAGTTGATCTTACGGATCAGGTCGCCCCGCGAAACGATCGACTGCAGCCCCTGCACCGTCGCCTCACTAAAGAAATTCCACAGCACGATCCCTACTAGCAGATAGACAGGATAGTGCTCGATGTTGCGACCAAGGCCGAGGAATTTATCGAACACGACGTACAAAATAATAAACAAAAATATCGGCTTGAGGATTGACCACAAATAGCCCAGCACCGATCCCTGGTAGCGTAGCTTGAAGTCCGTTACGACCAGCTCGCGCAGCAAGATACGGTTTTTTCGTTGCAAAAGATTTGTTACTTTCATAGTTTCTCTGGCCATTATATAATATGACCGTGGTAAAAAACAATCTTGCAATCATAGTTCTTAACTGGAACGGCGCCGATGATGCCCTAGAATGCATCGATTCGTTGGCGCAGCAGACGCTGGTGCCGACCATTATTGTGGTCGATAACGACTCACACGATGACTCGGTGGCACGCTTCCGCTCATATCAAGCTAAGCACCCTGCGCTCAGTCTCGTCATCATTGAGAACCAGCGCAACCTCGGCTTCGCCGGTGGTATTAACACAGGCCTACGCTACGCACAGAAGCAGCAATTTCGCTTTGTTGGCGTGCTTAATCCCGACGCAGTTGCTAACACACACTGGTGCCAAGCCCTAGTGGACGAGCTACGAGCTCATCCGCACTGTGGCATTGCCACTGGACTACTCGCTCGTCGCGATGGGACAACCATCGATAGCTCGGGCGACTTCTACACCACCTGGGGTTTGCCTGGCCCGCGCCACCGTGATGAGCCAATTAGCCATGCGCCAACAGAGGCCGGAGCAGTGTTTGGTGCAACGGGTGGTGGAGCAGTGTATCGCACGGCACTGTTCGACACTGTTGATCTTTTTGACGAAGCATTCTTCATGTACTACGAAGATATCGACCTCAGCTTTCGCACGCAGCTAGCAGGCTGGACGGTGCGCTTCACGCCGCACGCCGTCGCATACCACAAGGTTGGTGCCAGCAGTAGCAAAGTTCCAGGGCTCGCGGTATACAATACCTTTAAGAACCTGCCGCTTATTTTTATCAAGAATGTGCCAGGACGGCTGTTTTGGTCGATTGGGGCGCGCTTTTGCCTCACCTATTGGCTGATATTCTTTAGTGCACTGCGCCATGGCAATGGTTGGCCAGCACTGCGTGGTATGCTCGCTTCTGTTATTCACCAGCCAGCGGCCTATCGCCAACGCTTTACTATCCAGCGGCAGCGCAACGTATCGGTCGATTATATCCGTAGTATTATCCACAACGGTCCACTACCTAACCAGACAGGTCTGCTCAAATTCCGGAAGTTTTTTACTGGTAAATAACTCAGTTTAGTTGTTCTACCGCAAAACGAACCAGGCGAAATCTCAAAATACTTGCTGATTACTCCTCTCTTCTTCAGTAATACTCTATTTTCTAGTTAACAAGAGAATAAGACTAGCGCCAAAGAGGTGAATTGTAAAAACCGGCTTTCGTATGATAACTGTACAAGAGAAAATATCTGGAGGCCAGTAACCCAGTAAGCGGAAAAGCACTATACAAGAGTCTGGCCGGAACATTTTCGGTGCAGTTATTATACGAAAGAAGTACACCATATTCTATTCGTATACAATTAATCTACTCTACCTTACCCCTGCTACACACGCAATCATTTTGCATATTCGCCATCTATGCGTACAATAATACCTATGCGTCTTCTTGAATACCAAGCCAAGCAATGCTTGGCCGAGGCTGGTGTGGCAGTACCGCAAAGTGATGTTGTACAATCTGCAACAGTGGTGCCCATCGCCCCTATCGTCCTCAAATCACAAGTTCCGATCGGTGGCCGCGGCAAGGCAGGTGGTGTGGTGATCGTCCGCGAGCAATCCGCTGTTACGCCAACCATTCAGCGTCTCTTTGCTCTCGATATCGGTGGCTACACCCCCACGAAGCTTCTTGCCGAAGAAGTTCTCTCTATCGCCCGCGAGTGTTACATTTCGCTTACTATTAACCGTGAGCAATCATCCATCGAGCTACTCGCCCACACGAGTGGTGGCATTGATGTGGAAGAACACGATCGTGCAGCGTTCTTTCGCCAGGCCATTACGCCGCAAACAGTTCATACTGTAGCCGAAGCACTAGCGGAGTATCTGTCGCTGCCAGAGCAAGCCTTTGCGCTTGAGGATATGGTGGCGAATTGTTTGCGTTGCTTTATTGACAACGATTGTCTATTACTCGAGATTAACCCACTCGTTGTGACGACAGATGGCCAGCTCATCGCCGGTGATGCAAAAATAACGATTGATGATGCGGCGCTATTTCGCCACCCGCAGTGGCACGAAGTAGCCCTAGAGGATCATAATTTCGTCACGCTCGACCATAATGGGACGGTTGCGACGATTGCCAACGGTGCAGGCCTGGCAATGGCAACTGTCGATGCGGTGACTGCCCGCGGTGTGCAGCCAGCTAATTTTCTTGACATTGGCGGCACAGCAACTCCAGAGAAGATCCTGGCTAGTTTTAAGCAGATTGCCCGCTTCCCTGCCGTGGCGCTCATCATTATTAATATCTTTGGTGGTATTGTGCGCTGCGACGACGTAGCGGCGGCCATCATCAGTGCCAAGCAGCAGCTACCTAACCTCCCGCCACTCGCTGTCCGCCTGACGGGTAACCGCGAAGCCGAAGCCAAGACGCTCCTTGCCCGCGAACACATTCCACTCTACGATAATCTCTCTCACATCCTGGAGGAGGCCGTATGATGACCCCTGATATCTTTCATGGTAAGCATGTTATTGTCCAGGGTATAACTGGCAAACATGGCTCATTTCATACCGAGCGTATGTTGGCAAGTGGCACACATATCATTGGTGGCACATCACCCAACCAATCGGTTACAGCGGTACATGGCGTGCCTGTCTTCCGGACGATTCGTGAAATTCAGGCGCAGCAGCCTGTCGATATTTCCGTCATTTTTGTGCCAGCAGCCTATGCCAAAGCAGCGATTATGGAAGCAATTGATGCAGAGGTGCCACTCATTATTTGTATCACCGAGGGCGTACCTGTCCACGATATGTTGCATATAAAACAACGCTTAGCAACCAGTTCTTCTATTTTGATCGGCCCCAACTGCCCTGGCGTTCTCATCCCCGGCGTGCACAACCTTGGCATCATCCCTGCCACGCTCGCCACGCCAGGCCACGCTGCCATCGTCAGCCGCAGTGGTACGCTCACCTACGAAGCAATGAGCCTTCTCGCTCAGGCGGGTATTGGCCAGCGCTATGTGATTGGGATTGGCGGCGATATGATTGGTGGCAGTAGCTTTATCGATTGCCTGCAGTTGTTTGAGCAGGATGCGGCGGTGGAGCAGATTGTGCTGATCGGTGAGATTGGTGGCACGAGCGAGATTGCCGCGGCGGATTATATTAAGCGTCATATAAGCAAACCAGTCTATGCTTACATTGCGGGCCACAGTGCACCATCTGGAGTACAGATGGGCCACGCTGGAGCAATTCTTGGCACAAATGAGCTGGAGTCAGCCCAGGCCAAGACGGCCCGGCTCGAGGCCAATGGCGCAGTGGTGGCATCGTCCATCCAGTCGCTCATCGCGCTCATACCAACCAATAAGTGATACAATAAGGCTACGATGAAAACAATCACCATTCTTATTCCTGCCTACAACGAAGCAGCTGTTTTGCCACAGCTGTTTGCCCGGCTCGAGACGCTGCAGCGCAGTGTTGATCGCCGACGCTACCAGTTCGAATTCTTATTTATTAATGATGGCAGCCAGGATCACACGCTCGAGCTCATCCAGATCGAGCAGCAACACAACCCCGCCATCGCCTACC
The DNA here is from genome assembly GCA_963522905.1 of uncultured Candidatus Saccharibacteria bacterium. Classification (GTDB taxonomy): domain Bacteria; phylum Patescibacteriota; class Saccharimonadia; order Saccharimonadales; family Saccharimonadaceae; genus Saccharimonas. The sequence goes on from CAUQYS010000003.1 coordinate 9,237, forward strand.
TCAATCTCTCGCGCAACTTTGGTAAAGAAGCTGCTATGCTCGCTGGCTTCGACCACGCCGCGGGTGATGCTGTCGTGGTAATTGATGCCGACTTGCAAGACCCACCAGAGCTCATCCCACAGATGATCGAGCTGTGGGAACAGGGGTATGATGATGTGTATGCACGGCGCCGAAGCCGCTCCGGCGAGACCTGGCTCAAGAAAAAAACCGCCGCGTGGTATTACCGTCTCCTCCAGAGTACAACGCATATACCCGTCCAGATCGACACGGGTGACTTCCGCTTACTGAGCAAGCGCTGCGTCACTGCCATCACTCAGCTGCGCGAATCTCAGCGCAATACCAAAGCGATCTTTAGTTGGGTGGGTTACAAAAAGAAGGAGATTCTCTATGACCGCGACCCACGAGCTGCTGGTACCATCAAGCAAAGTCCGCGCACGCTCATCAACCTGGCTATTGACGGCCTCACGAGCTTTACGACCGCGCCACTGCGCATCTCGGCCGTGCTGGGCTTCCTTATCGCCTTCTTGGCCTCTATCTATATTCTCTATCTGCTCATTCGACCACTGTTTGGTGTGCCAACTGGTGCAGGCTATTCGTCGCTCATGGCAGTAATTCTCTTCCTTGGTGGAGTGCAGCTGCTGAGTTTGGGGGTGATTGGCGAATACATCGCCCGGATTTTTAGCGAAACGAAGCAGCGCCCACCTTATCTCGTCGAGGAACATCGTGAGGCTCGTCATCGCAAATAACAGAGGTAAGCTGCTGCGGTTTGCGCTCGTTGGCGGGATTAATACAGTAATCGATATTGGTTTGCTGTTTGGGCTTACTGCGCTTGGTTTGCCAAAGCTCGCGGCCAATACAGTATCGACAGGCCTGGCCTTTATCTTTAGCTTTTTTGCTAATAAGTCGTATACCTTTCGCGCCCAGGGTAATGTGCGCCGGCAGCTGATCTTGTTTGTCGTCGTCACGCTGACGGGCTTGTGGGGGCTGCAAAATGCGGTTATTTTCTGCGCTTCGCCTATCCTGGCCTCTGTTATTCATACTGAGTCACTTGTGCTGCTGCTCGCAAAAATTATTGCTACTGGTGCATCGCTGGTGTGGAATTATTGTTTGTATGATCGTGTTGTTTTTAGAACAACAGAGAGATAATGTTTCGTTAAAAATACGGTTCTTAAACAGTACATCTACAAACTCACTGTACATTCATACCTATTATTGACGCTGATAATCATCCGCCACCCGCACAATATCATCCTCTGTTGATGGGTGCGCTGGGTCGGTGTGTTGCCAGAGCTCAGCAATGATCGTTGGGTGCTGAGCATCACCGCAAGCACGGTGACGCTCCCCTGCTGCCAGCCTTACGATATCACCTGCCTGAGCTGGAGTTGGCTGGGCTGGTAGCTCGTCGCTCATGTTGCGATAGTACGCACCAGCGGTCAGAAAACACCACAACTCCGCCCGCCGATGATGATATTGCCAGCTCAGGCGCGCCCCTGGCCGGACAAAAAGAATCTTAGGACTGAGCGGCGCATGAGCATTGTCCTTAGCTATTACTTCCGATGCCGCAAAGAAATCCGCCGCAAACTGCCCTGCCTGCGCTGGATCAATACAGACAAACCCGCCCCATGGCCGCTGGCTATCTACCCCAGTAATGTGGTAACCCGCCTGGTGAAGAACGTGCTCGATTTGCGCCACGCTTGTCTGAGCTGCTATGTATTGCTGTAGTTCTGTCATATTACGATAATATGGGTATTATAACACTTTTATACAGAGTTGGTTTATTATTATCCGCCTTGACACACCCTCGCTCGTCTGGCACTTTTGGTGCAGGGACTGTATACTAGAAAGTATGAGTTTTCATATTGCAATCGACGCCCGCGTGATCAATTCTGGCACGGGCACATATGTCGTGAAGTTGCTCGAGCAGCTGGAGCGGCTTGATACGACCAACCGCTATAGCATCCTTGTCCCCACCAAGGACCGCGACTACTGGCAGCCACACAACCCTAACTTCACCATCCGTACGGTTGATTTTGCTAACTATTCGCTAGCAGAGCAACTTGGCTTCCGGCGCTACTTAGATGAGCTAGGGCCCGACTTAGTACATTTTTGCATGCCGCAGCAACCGGTCTTTTACAGAGGTAAGCACGTCACAACAGTGCACGATATGACCCTTCTTAAGACGTACAATTCCGACAAAAATTGGCTGATGTTTCATCTTAAGCAGTTGGTAGGGCGCTGGGTGTTTCGGCGGATTGCCCGCACCAGCGAGCATATCATCGCTATTTCTCAGACGACCAAGCAAGAATATCAGAGCTTTACTAAGATCCCCGATAGCAAAATCTCGGTCATCTACGAGGCGGGCGAGGCACACCCTGGGCAGCTCACGCCATATATCGACCTTCCCTTCAAGCGGTTCATTATCTACGTTGGGCAGCAGCCTGATTATAAAAATCTGCGTCGCCTCACGGCCGCACACCAGCAGCTGCTGAGTCGCTGGCCAGACCTTGGTCTGGTATTTGTGGGGCGAATGAACGAAGACACCAAGCGCAACCAAGCTTACTACCAGCAGCAGGGCTACCGCAATATCCACTTCACCGGGTTCATCCCTGATGGGCAGCGCGATTGGCTGCTTAACAAAGCCGAGGCGTATGTCTTTCCGTCCCTCATGGAAGGGTTTGGCCTGCCACCACTCGAGACGATGGCGTATGGCACGACCCCTGTTATATCGAGCAATACCTCGTGCATGCCCGAGATTTTGGGCGATGCTGCCGAGTACTTCGACCCACTCGACGTCGATGCTATCGCGAGCGCAATCGACCGCGTCCTCAGCCAGCCAGCTCGCCGTCGCGAGCTCATCGTCAAAGGCAAAGCCCAAGCTGCCCGCTACTCGTGGGAGCGCTGCGGGAAGGAAACGTTGGCGGTGTATGAGCAAGCACTTAGTAAGCAGTAAGCGCGATACATAGAATAACAGGGCAACCTATATACAGTAGCAGCTCCTATAGTTCGATACAGAACCTAAAGGAGCTGCTACTATGGCTACATCTGAGGTGTACTCGTCGCTCGTTCTACCAAGGCTTGTACAGCAGCCCCTCGAGCTTGCGCCATTTGTACTTCCTTCCACGAAGGATTGAGTAACGTATTAAGGGTTGCTATATCATCCAATGATGGGTTATTCTTTTTTCTCACATCTCCTACCGTTTGGTGTATATCAAACTGACCACTATCGTCTGTTGAGAATTTTATAGACCCGATCACCAGCTCCTCTGTCATAGACCCCGATTCATGTAGCTGATCATTAGAGGACATGTTTGTATTTATATCACGCCTCGCTGCTTCTTCACTCATTGCAATATCTATGATTACTTCGCGGTAATTCAATGGCTCCTGCTCATTGCTTTCCTTGTTGTGTTCTTTTGCAATACTTATTGCAACGCGGACATTATCATCCGTTCCTTTATATTGTGCTACATGGGCAGCTTTTTGCCTTACATCTTGCAGAAAAGCCATAATAGTCTTGGACGCATTTTGCTCGGCAATGTTTGTAAGATATTCCAAGGTGTAGGTTGTTATGTATTTCTCTTGCCTACTCATGCCATTGTATGGGTCGCCATGGTGTATAAGTGGCTCATTATTGAGTCGCTTATCGACGAGAGTGTTAAAATCTGCTGTTGCTAGTTCTTTTGTTTTTTCTGTTCATAATATGGGTCTTCATAACGTGACATAGGGGTTCCTCGTGTTTCTTAGTATGTAACAATAGTATAATACTTTTTTCTCTCTGCGGCGTCAAACAGTTATTCTACTAAATACGCCACCTTTTCTCAAAGATATACAGAATTAAGGGGTGAATGTTCTTTAGTGTTTCACTCCCCTGTTGCGTATAGACTTTTGCTTTTACTCAGCCTCTTCCAGCTGGATGATCACATGGCGCTCACGACCTTCGCCTTCGGAGACGGTCGTGATGCCAGCTGCGTCGGCAGCGACTTGGTGGACGATGCGTCGATCGGCTGGGTTGAGGTGAGCGGTGTAGGGCTCACCAGTTGCACGCACGCGCTCGATCCACCCCCGCGCTTTGTCGGCAATCTTTTCCTCGTGCTGCTTTTTATAGTCCGCAATATCAACACTTACACGCACTACCGCGGCATTTTGCGCCCGCAGCGCCGACGAGACGATATATTGCAGCGCCCGCAGCGTCTCTGCCCCGCGGCCAATCAAGATACTATTGATATCCGACGACTCTACCCGAAGTGTCATTACCTCGCCATCATCATCACCCGATACCGCAATATTTTCGCCAAAAAATGAGATGATGTTCTGGAGATATTCTCGGGCAAATGTTACTGATTGGTATCGATCCATCGGGTTCTCCTCCTCTGTTATTCTTTGGCTTTGATGCGTGTGACGTTGGCTTCTGTGGCCGCTTTGGTGCGCTTTTTCGTCGACTTTTTCTTGGCAGGTGTTGTAATATCTACTTCATCGGCAATTGCTTCAAGCTCTTGCTTGTCTTTGCGGAGGAGATATGACTGCTGCGCTACCGCTACTAAGTTAGATGCCGTGTAGTAGAGCGCCAACGCCCCTGGCAGGCCCATCATGATCATAAACATCATCACTGGCATAAACTTCGCCATATTGCGCATCATTGCAGCGTTCATCTCGGCGGGATCGGCCTCTTTACCGGCAGCCGTCTCCTTCATGATGTCGCGGAAACGCTTGGCACTCTTACCGGTTGGCATAGTTTGCTTAGTCATCACATACTGGGTGAGAGCTGAGATGATTGCGAGAGCGAGGAGCGGCCAAACAATACCATCCTTGCCAAGCGCTACCTTAGTGAGGTCGATAAAGCCGAGCATGGTGTGGTTGAACTGCTCAGGGTGGTTGATGATGGTCTTGATAGCATCGATATTCTTAAGCGGCTCGTAGATGTAGCGCGCCACTTGGTCGCGGTGGAGCGAGATGATCATGATCACCTGGTAGAGGCCGATAAAGATCGGAATCTGAATAAAGAGTAACAGAATCGAGCGAAATGGCTTGATACCGTACTTCTTATATAGCTCCATCTGCTGCATCGCTTCTACTTGGCGGTTGCCATTAGCCGCTTTCTTGATCTTGGCGAGCTCAGGCTGCATCTTGCGCATCTGTTTGCTCTGGTGGAGCTGCCGCTTGAGTAGTGGGTAGAGCAAGAAGCGGATGATAACTGTGAAGATAATCACCGCCACACCAAAGTCACCACCAGGGATGATACTATATATAAGCAAAAGTGCGTTAAAAATGGGCTGTAAAATTATTGTCTCAAACATATTGACTCCGATTACTGCATTTATTGTATCATAGGTGGCCACGGAAGATGAATTGTGGCGAAGTATTTTTGGAAATCAATCGTTTATATATGCGATACACTACTGCCAATACTACATATAAGAGTATTTATAACCTTAGAAAAGAACACTCACCTAGCTTGCCTTTCATTAGTATAGAATGACAAGAAAAGAATTTTGTATAAATGTTTTGAGTTCTAGCTTCCACTGTTTATAAAGAGCTATTTTGCATTGATTTGACTCAAAGTACTATGAAGTAGGTCGCGCAAAGAAGACTGAAAGGATATAAGATTTTATTCTGCCTTATCTCTTTCATCACTTGGCGTTGCGTCGCCAGGGCAAATACCAGCTCGCACAAGGAGATTTTTTACCACCAGCGCAAGCTCATCGTGCGGCGTGGTAAGGACTTCGCTTGAGGTGATGATTAGTGCAACGTCGTACACCCCTGTAAAGTACGGCACGTGCTGGCGTAGAATCTCATAGACGCGGCGGCGAATGCGGTTGCGCCCCACCGCAGATTTGTGCACCTTTTTGCTCACCACCACGGCAATTCGCGGCATACGCCGGCGGCGATTGGCAACGTACTTGACGGTCAGCAAGCGTGATCGCTCGGCACTCGCATGGCGATACAAATAGCGTAGCCCGCCATAGCCATGAAACCGATATCGTTGCTGTAACATAGCTGTATTATAGCAAATCTACTCACAGACCGAGACAAAATAACCCACCAAGCAGTGGGTTATTTTCGTCATTTTGCTATCATCTCACTACGAGAGTGCGAGGCGAGCGCGGCCCTTGGCGCGGCGGCGCTTGAGCACATTGCGGCCTGCCTTGGTGGCAATCCGTGCCCGAAACCCGTGCGTCCGAGCACGATGACGAGTGTGTGGTTGGTGAGTTCGTTTTGGCATATCATTGCTATTATACGCGATTGCTCCAGATCTTTCAACTTTTCACTCGCTTGGTGGATTTTGTGCTCCGAGCAACCTCCGTCATAAGCATAGCCAAATTGTTTATCCACATTTGTTCGCGAGTTATCCACACTTTAACAGAGGTAATACATTTTTGTGGAAAAACTCCACCCCTGTTGTTCTTTTCGGGTTTACCCCGTTGTTGTATTTCTCACGGTTGTGGAAAAGTCGGTTTTTTCTTATACTAAAAGGAGTCATTGTATAACAAACAAGGAGTAGCAAAAGCCAGTGTACCACAGCCTGTGGAAGAGTGTTTTGGGTGAGATTGAAGTGTCGATACCAAGCGGTATTTTTTCGACGTGGTTTGCCAATACCGAGATGCTCAGCAACAAAGATGGGGTAATTACTATTGGCGTGGCGAATATCTTTGCGATTCGTCAGTTTGAAGTGCGCTATGATAGCATCGTCAAAGAAGCGCTCCAGCACAGTGGTGTAGAGGTGTCGCGCATCGCCTACGTGGTAAATAAACAAGGCAAAAAACGCACTGTGATTAGCCGCGAAACCACTGGCCAGCCAGCCGACCGCGTCGAGGAACGAGCGGCGGCGCTCATCAGCAAGCCAACTACCTCATCACATTCTAGCTCTACCACACCAGCAACCAGCCTGAACGCGCGCTATACCTTCCAGAATTTCATTGTCGGCTCGAGCAACGACCTCGCCTACACCGCTTGCCAAGCAGTCGCACATAGCCCTGGTACCAAATATAATCCCCTCTTCATCTACGGTGGTGTCGGCCTCGGTAAAACACACCTCATCCAAGCGGTAGGTAATGAGATCCTTGCGCGCGACCCAGGCAAGAAGGTCGCCTATCTGAGCTCGGAAACGTTTGTCAAAGAATTTATCGAGTCAATCCGCTTCAAAAAGGCTGGCTTTTCTGACCGGTATCGCAATGTCGATGTGCTCATCGTCGACGACATGCAATTTATTGCTGGGCGCGAAAAGACTCAGGAGGAGTTCTTCCATACCTTCAATGCCCTCCATCAAGCCAACAAGCAAATCATCATCGGTAGCGACAAGCCACCGCACAGCATCCCTACCCTGACGGAGCGCTTGCGCAGTCGCTTTGAATGGGGGATGGCAATCGACATCCAGATGCCCGACTTTGAGACGCGCTGCGCGATTGTCGAGACTAAAGCGAGCTTCGCTGGCGTGACTCTTGAGCGCGACACCGTGGAATACCTTGCTAAGAACGTCAAGACAAATATCCGCGAGCTCGAGGGTGCGCTTAATCAACTTCTTGCTTATGCTGAGATGCGTGGCGTCGCTCCTGACGTAATGACAGCAGAGGGGCTGCTTGGTAACGTCCGGCGCAGTCGCCCCCAGCACCTCACCGCCAAGCAGATTATCGACAAGACTGCCCGCCATTTCCAGATCGATAGCAAAGAAATCTGTGGTGCTAAGCGAGCTAAGCATATCGTCGTACCACGGCAAATTGCCATGTACTTGCTGCGCAGCGAGCTCCACATGAGCTTTCCACAAATTGCCAATGAGCTGGGCCGCAAAGACCACACTACTGCCATCCATTCAGTCGAAAAAATCGAAAAATCCATCAAGCTCGACTACCTCATCCGTGAGCAGGTCGCTGACATCCGGGACAAGCTCTATGCCTAAACCATGTGTTTTTTTCGCGACACCTGTGGAAAAGCCGTGCACAGCTAGACGTATAACCGGCGGACAGCTCGTGGGTAGTCATCCACAGCACCAAGAGCGCATCGCCCTCCAGCCTCATTGGCTGGTGGATAACCGCCACTTCTCCCCGATTTATCCACGTCAGCGATCGCAGCGTTTTACACAAGTAGTGAGCAGGTCGTACCTCTGTTATTCATCATGGTTTCCACAGTATCCACAGTACCTATTACTATATCAACCAGATAAAAAGAAAGGATTGTCGATATGAAACTGTCCGTCACACAAGAAAACCTTGCACGAGCGCTCGGGGTTGTCGGGCGAGTTGCGAGCAACCGAGCTGGCCTGCCGATCTTAAATAATATATTATTCCGCACCGAAGGTAATCGCCTTCTTCTCGCTGCGACGAACCTAGAGATTGCCGCTACCTATTATATTGGCGCAAAAGTAGAGACGCCGGGGGTAATTACCCTGCCGGCTAAACTTGTGAGCGAATTTGTGGCGAACTTGCCGAAGGGGCCGATCGAGCTTGAGACCGATGGCACGCGTATGACACTGACGTCTGGCGGGTATACTTCGACGATTAATGGCGTGGTAGCGGATGACTTTCCGGAGCTGCCGACGATTGATGAAGAGCAATCGGTGCGCTATAGCATTGCCGCTGCAGACTTTAAGCAGGCGGCAGCGCAGACCTTGGTGACGTGCAGTAATGACACGACGCGACCTGTCCTGACCGGTGTGTACTGGCACACAGTGGACGGTGCGCTCTATATGGCGGCAACGGATGGTTATCGCTTGGCCGAGCGGCGTTTGATGGCAAGCCAGAGCCAGATTGCAGCCATTGTGCCAGCGAGCAGTTTGCAGGAAGCGCTACGCTCGCTCAGTGACGGCACGGAAGAAGTGGAGGTGCTCTTTGATGAGACGCAGGTGCGCTTTCGGTTAGAGGAAGTGGAGATTACCAGCCGCTTAATCGATGGCACCTACCCAAATTATCGGCAGCTCATCCCTACTCAGTCCGAGACAAATGTCACGCTGGCAGCAGGCGATTTCTCGCGCGTAGTAAAGGTGGCAGGGCTCTTTGCGCGTGAGTCTGGCGGCAGTGTCACGCTTACCGCCGACCATGAGGCGCAGAAATTGCGGATTCACTCCGTTGCGTCCGAGCTGGGCGAAAATACCTCCGAGGCGGAAGCTGAGGTGTCGAGCGATGGGCAGATTACGCTCAATTCGCGGTACATTAGTGATGCACTGGGTGTTCTCGATGGCGAGACGATCACCTTCCGCTTTAGTGGTAAGCTCTCGCCCTGCGTCTTGACAGTCGCTCAGCCCGAGCCAAACTACATTCATATTATTATGCCACTGAAGAGCTAGTGATGAAGATAACACGGCTAGCAGTGCAGCATGTGCGAATCCATACGCTCAAGACACTTAACCTTGAGCCAGGTACGACGCTGATTTCTGGCCCAAATGGCTCTGGCAAGACATCGCTTATCGAGGCGATTCATATTGCGCTGCGTGGAACTTCCTTTCGTGGTAGTGATGAAGCAGTCTGCCAACATGAACAAAAAAGTTATACAATTGATCTTGCGACGGATGAGCAGCATTACCGTATCCAGTATGATCGCCGACACGAGAAAAAGCGCAAGCGTTTTATCGTCGATGGTACAACCTATGGTCGCCTTCCCTATGGCAAAAAATATCCGATCGTCCTCTTCGAGCCAGATACGCTGCGAATTATTACTGGCTCGCCGCAGCGCCGACGTGATTTTCTCGACACACTTATCCAGCAATATGACGCACACTATAGCCATGAGCTGAGCCGCTACCACCGAGCACTGCAGCAGCGAAATAAATTGCTCAAAGACCCTGCTCTTAGTGATGCGACACTTTTCTCGTGGAATCTTATCTTGAGTCAGTATGGCGCGTCGATCATTACGAAGCGTCAGCGGGTGCTGCGCTATCTTAATACAAAAAGCAGTGCTATGTACCAAAGTATTGCGGGCGTGGCGGATAGCGTTGCGCTGCACTACTCGGAGGAGCGCAGCGTGACCGCGCAGCAGCTCCTCGCCGAGTATGAGCAAAAAACAGCGTATGATACAGTGGTCGGCGCGACGAGTGTTGGCCCGCACCGGCATGATATAACGGTACTGTTTCGAGGTAATCCGGCCGCCAAGACTGCATCGCGGGGTGAAATCCGCACCATTGTGCTTGCTCTTAAATTTCTTGAGGCGGCTTATATTCAACAGCAAACAGGCCAAGCACCACTTATTCTACTCGACGATGTCTTTGGTGAGCTCGACCAACAGCGCCAGCAGCGCCTCCTCAGCGAGTTCGTCGATAACCAGATTGTGATGACGAGTGCGGTGGGATGAGTGAGCAGAGTCGGTTAATTATAATTAGTCAGCTAAACCATCAGTTTTTGAATCAAATAAAGGCGTTGATAGGCTTGTATCGTCTTTTGAATATATTGACATCTCGATCTTATTCACACTAGGCATGACTACTTTAGCTATATATGATAATTGCTGGTTACGATTAAGAATAATGTCAAAAGTAACTGTAGTTTCCCCTGTTTTTTTATCTATTATTTGTTTGTAGCTGTCGAAATTGATAGTTACTTCAGAAATTACTTTCTCTTTTTTGGTAGCACGCTTATCTGAGTATTTTTTGATATATACTTTATATTGACCAACTTGCGGTTCAGTAAAGCCATGATTTAGTAATTCAGACAGCCCAAGATAAACAATATCATTGCGAGAACGATATCGTTCGGGCACGCGACCTGGCGGGTTATAGACGGTTTCACCCGAGTAAGGGTCTGTATATGAATTTACTTTTGATTGATCTTCAGTTTTTTTTGGTTGCGATGGGGTGAGCCACCACCAAAGAAGAGTGACAACACTAAGAATTACTACGATAATAGCAGATAGTATAAAAAGCTGTTTTTTGACCGAGCTATCCATACTCTAATTTAAACCTCCATTATTTTGTTATAGCCCAAACATTACCCTGCCGTGCATAGGGAAGGATTGCATTGGGGTCCCACTCCTTTTTGCTGTTCTCTTGCCCAGCTTGTCCATTTGAATCAGCAATTTTCCACTTGCCGTCATTTGTTACTCCACGGATAACAATAAAGTGCCCGCCAGCAATAAAAGGTGAAGGACCAGCCCCAGACATATTAACTAGTGCACCACCACGGAGTGCTTCGTTGATTGCAGTGACATCATTTGCAATATTCTTGGCTTTAAGCCCCCAATGTTCGGCAAGCTTTGGACTTACATCCCAAGAGCTACCCCACTCATGGGCCATTCCGTTATCTGCAGCAAACTTTGATGTCTCTTCTGGTGTTACCTTTTTACCAGTCATTGCTGTAATAATGTTCGACATAGCAGAAGGGCCACATCCTGCTGAGCAAATAGTGTTGGAGCCATAAGAGAGATTAGCCCATGGTTGGTCACATTGGTTATGAACAATAAAGCTATCGTCCATATATGATCCCCCACCATTACTGCCTCCTATCCCAGTACAATTTGATCCTGAAGATTGAGATCCACCACTCCCCGATGATGAGCTACCACCTGACGAGGAAGAGTCGGGAATTTTTGATTGAAAACTGGTGTATATCTCGTTTGCATACTGTGCACGCTTTCCTTCTTCCCCAGCTCCGTATCGTTCAAATTTTTCTCCAAATTCGACAGCTAATTTGCCAACGTCAGAACCGGAATCGTTCTTAATGGCTTCTAAGCCGGCCTTCTCCACTCCATTTAACTCTTCCCAGAGAAACTCTAATTGTGTTTCAAGGGTATTGTAATTACTCTTTGCTTTAAGATTATTTTTGCGTCCGCCAAGCCATTGTGCGATACCGTAAGCACCAATACTATTTTCGATAGTTGGGTTAATTCTTGACTCTTGTTCTAGATTTCCTGCAATTGCCGCTGCTTGCTTGAGAGATAAACCTTTTCCGACAAAGAATCTCAAGACTTTTTCAATATTATCATTTCCAACAAGAGTGGTACTGGCACCTGCGCCACCCTCGCCAACACCAGTGAGGCAGCCTTTAATGCTATAGAATTCGATTGCCTGCATAGGGTATGAAGCTGGTGATAATTCGGCATAAACAAAAGATGGTTGGACTATTACCATAAGACTAGCAAAGATGAGAGCTAAAAACCTATTTTTTTTAGCCGTCGTAAATATGGAAAATGTTTTCTTATGATGCCGCATTTCCTTGTCCTAGATCGATATGTAAGTGATTACAAGAATCATCAAACGATTGCCATCCCTTTTGAGTGATAGCATTGTTTAATGCGCCACGTGCTCCTCCACAGGTTGACTGGCCAATACCACCACCTTGAGGTAGCGCATTTGCATTGATCAACTCCTGTACTGCTTGAGCACATTCCTCACCAGCACCATCACCGCAGGAGCCAATTGGACTTAAGTCAACGGCTCTACCTCGGGGGTGTTGGCTGTATCCTCCTGCTGTCATTTGTGTGCGCATAAGAGACGAAACTGTGATCTTATGTTTTTGGCCGATCAGAAGAATGACTTGAAGAATCTGTGGATCCACATTACGACTATATTGGGTTGGTACTGAGTCTGGTATAGCTGGCTGACCTTTTGCGGTATTTTCAATCTGGCTCTTAGGGGTTGTTTCGCCAGAATTCCAACCATAGTCTGCGACAGTAATATTTGGATTGTCTAGAATTTGTTGAGCAAGAGATTTAGCATCACCTGAAGGGAGTGATCCACCTTGGGATTGTTGCCCTTGAGAATTACTACCGCCATCGTCAATCGGTTCATTGTCCATGGTGTCGACGACGCGTTGGTCAATTGTGAAGAGTGCAGCATTGACTTTTTCCTCAGAGTCAAACTTGCAATAAGCGGTGTCGACGCCATTCTCTCCATCAGTACCTTTGCCACACTTCTCTTGCCATTCTTTGAGCGTGCCGCCAGTTGCTTGGCCTGTTTCTTCGTTGTATTGCCCAGCGAGAGATTGGGCAACCTCGTCAGGGTCTTTATCGAGATTGAGTGCACCATACGATATATTACAAAATGGCCCAGCAGCGACGTCTTTGGGGATATTTGGGTCATCGCATGCTTGCCAAATTTTTTTCATGCGATCTGTCTCGGTATTAGCGCTTACTTTATTACCAAAGAAAGCCGGTACGATATTCTTAGGGAGCGACACAAGATTATGAACAAAACTACTAAGATTAGAGAAACTACCCATATATGGAATAAACGAACTGTAGAGGCTCCCCATAAAGGTATATGGCGACGTTGCGTCAAATGGGCTCCGCTCAACGCGTTGCTCAGCAGCATAGGCAAGGTTGAGACGAGCTGTTTCTCGTTCGTAGGCGATTGTTTGGTCGACATTGAGCATACCGTTGCCACCCGCCGCTGCTGCTTCAGAGAACATATTTACTGCACCACTCGTGAGGGCATCTCCAGCATCTTCACCAACAGTAGCACTACTCACAAGAGTGCCCGCCATAGAATTTATGAGCTTACTGAGAATTGGCGCAAACACAGCAGAAATAACAGGAGCAGCTAAGTTTGAAACCAACTCACCAACGACGCTTGTCCATCCACCAACGACACTCATGAGAAGCTGACCACCAGTGCTGTTGATGGCTGTGCAGGATGTCTTCAGTGCGCTAATGTTAGCACCAAGAGCATTGGCAACGCCACTCATCTTCCGAGCCCAGCCACCGCCAGGGACGTATTCTGTCCAGTTGGAGGTGTCAGTTGGGGCTATCTCTTTCATGAGTCCATATTTAAGACCCATTCCGTCGGTCGCGGCTTTTTTGGTTACGTTGCCAGATTTGTTGACGAGCACGGTGGTTAGAATCGTCCCAAGCACAGCAACGGCCATATAATCTGTTGAGCCAGCCTTAATGTTGTCTGCCATCGTAAAGAACATCATGGCATAGCTAATGACCTGCGTCATTTGGATGAGGCGAATTGTCTTGCTAATAGACTGAGCACCATCTTGTACCATACAGAGGCCGCCAGCAATCATGGCGACGATATTGCCAGTCTTGCCAACGCCATTTTTGATAATATTGGCTGCTGCTTCTTTGCTGATAGATTTTGTTGCTCCTTCGGCACCTTCACTTACTGCTTCTTTAGCGGCTTTGCCAACATCGGTGTCTTCAGTAACCTTTTCTTTGCCCTCGTCGTCATTCTCCTTGGCCTCGTATTTACCATTCATTTCTTTGCCTTTGGTATTTTTGTCGATGCTTTCGCGGACTTCTTTCTCGCTTTTGGCACCAGCGAGCTTGTTTTTCTTGGTAAGAGAGAATTTTTTTATGACGCCATTGTTAAACACTTTATCGAAGAAAGCTACCCAACGCGGTGCATATGCGCGGTGCATAATTGCTCTGAGTTCAGGCTTCTCATAATATAATTTTTTGAAATCTTTGGCGCTAATTGTTTCCTGGGTGCCATTAGGGTAGGTGACACGCAGATTCTCGATTTTTTCACCGATTGTGGACTTTTTTGCATCAAACCCATCGGAAGCTTTGACGACATTCCCTTCCTTGTCGAGGGCTTCAACATTATTTTTTTCAAATTGCTTTAGTAGCCGATTCGAGACGCGATTATAGCGGCATCGTACATTCACAACCGAACAAAGGCCATCGGTTGCAGTGTTTTGAATACGCTTGAACATCACCTTATTAGCGCGTCGTTCGAAGCTGGTATTTTGTGAATTCCAGTGGTTGGTGAGATTTTCTTTGATATGAAGCAAAAGTAGGCTTGGCCCACCAAAAAATGAGAGCATCGAGCCACCACCAAGCAAAATAGCGCCAAGGATTCCCATTGGCCCACCTTTCTTAGAGAATATCGCACTCCGCGCCTTGGCAAAGCGAGATTTGGGCTCAGAGAGTTTGCTGTCTGGTGGAACTACCTTGTTGAACCAGTTATTATCGCTCCAGTTACTTCCTGGCGCGCCCTCCTGGCCTCGGACGGAGTTAGCGTAGTCACTGCCAGTTGCGCCAGTGCTGCTGGCGTTGCTATGGGCGGATGAGCCACTTCCGCTATTCTCGCGCGACTGGAGGTCTTGGGCGGTGTTGGATTGGCTATAATCACCACTGCCAGCATGATTATTTCGGCCAGCGAAGGTGTCGTTGCTCCAATGCGTATTCCCCGGATTATGCCGGTCGAGGTCGGGTTTTTGCTGGGAGGGGATGGGGGTAGGCATGGTGGACTACGACCTCACTGGCTGCTGGTATAAGCTGTTATTGGCCACTGGGTTGGTGGTGATGAATTGCGTCTCGGTCTCGCTGGCGAAGATGCGAATATGGACATGGTTTTGCCCCGCAAAGAAGAGCCCATCGCCCACCGGGAAGTTAGACAGGCGCTTACGCTCCTCCTCGGTGAGCTTGAAGACCTCAGCCAGCACATCCACTGCACTGGTCGATTGCTTAAGCAAGAGCTGGAGCGAACTGTTTGCCACAATAGCCCGGCCCTTCTCACTCCCCATAAAGTCCTCCACATCCTGTGTAATAGTCGTCAGCCCCAGAGAATACTTACGAGCTCGCTTGGCTAGGCTATGGAGAAACTCCGCCGAGTCTTCATACTTCATCAGCTGCCAAGCTTCATCGACGATCAGCATCCGCCGGCGCTGTACGGTGCGAGCGATATTCCAGATGTGGCTCAGCACAATATACATTGCTACTGGCCGCAGGTCGTCCTCAAGGTCACGGATGTTAAACACCACCATACTGTTATTAATATCAACATTGCTTTGCTGGCTAAAGATGCCAGCAAAGGTACCTGTGGTGTATTTGCGCAGGCGCTGGGCCAGTGACGGCCCTGCCCCGCCCATGTGAAGGAGGGTGTCGTAGAGGTCGATGATCGTCGGTGGCTGAGAATTATGTGTTAGTGGATCGCTGGTAATACCAGCTCGGGCGTAGGTATCGATAAGTGCTTGGTCGAGATCGGCCTCTTCAGCTGGGCTGAGCAAGGCAATCTGTTGCCCACCCACCAATGTGCCGCCCAACATAAGCTTGAAGAGCCGCTGCAGGGTGATGAGATTAGCACGCAGGGCATCGGTTGCTTCGTCGCTGTCGATTACTCGGGGGAGGTCAAAGGGGTTAATTCGCGTATCGCTACTAAGGCTGAGGCGAATGTAACTGCCGCCGACTGCATCAGCTAGCTTCTGGTACTCGTTCTCAGGGTCGATGACGAGGATGTCGGTGCCAAGCATCATACTGCGCAGTGCCTCGAGCTTAACGGTGAAGGATTTACCAGCACCAGACTTTGCAAAGACGACCATATTCGCATTCTCAAGGCTAAAGCGGTCGAAGATAACCAGCCCTTGGTTGTGCTGGTTAACGCCATAGAGAATACCCTCGCCGTCACTCAGGTCGGCACTGGTAAAGGGAAAGCTTGTGCTCACCGCGCCAGTGTTCATATTGCGGCGGACTTGCAACTGGTCGGTCATTTGGGGGATGGTACTGTTGAGGCCTTGCTCTTGCTGGTTGCTGGCAGTCTTGCTGTAGACCATATTTTGGCCAAAGATTGTCTCGATAACATGCTGGACAAAGCTTAGCTCCTCGAGGCTATCGGCATAGAGCGTGACGTAGAGCCCAAAGCGGAAGAAGCGCTCGGCCCCAAGCTGTAGCTGGTCACGTAGCTCCTCGGCATCAGCCAGGGCGGCCTCGCGGGCTGGGTCACGCACCTTGCCTTTTTCGGAATTAAGCGCCATATCGGCCTCAAGCTGCGTCACCTTCTTGCGGAGGTTGTTGAGGACGATCTCTGTCTCAACAGGGTAAATAAACATGCTAATATCAAGCACTTGGTCGATGTTGATCAACCCCGACAGCCAGCCTGTGTAGAGTTCACGTGGGTAGCCATAGATGTAGAGTGTGCGGCCATACTTGGTACCAATGCGGAAGTACGTGCTGTGAATCTCGAGGCTGCTGGGAGCGATTAAGTCGCGCAGCGTCGTCATCCCCTTGATAAAGGCTTCTTCTACCTCTGCTTGCTCGCGCTCGCGCTGCTGGGCAGCAATGTCGATTGGATCGGGTCGTCGTGCCATTAAAAATCTCCTTTGTGATATGCTGTCGAGGTTGGGACGGCTCCCTCACCCTTGCGGACGAAGGTGGAAGTCACATTGTTAAAGTCGCCCAGGGGCTCGCGCACTGCCGTGTCGGGGTTATACATGTTGTAATAGAGAGTGCCGAGCTCTTTAGTCTTGAGCTGCACTGCCCGTACACCAATCTGCATCAAGCCGTTGAGGATGGTGTCAGCCCGGTTGCGAATCTCCTCGCGGGCTCGCTCGTAGGTTTCTTTGCTAATCTTCGTCACGGTGTTGGTATTCTTAGGGGCGAAGAGCTTGGTGAAGAACCCTTTACTCTGGTCGAGAATCGTCCCCTCCCCTGCTGGGTAATACGGGATGACGACGTAGAAGCTCTTGTCCATGATGTTGGCGTTTTGCGAGAGGTCGTCGATGAAGTTGATATAGTCTTCCATCAGTACGCTGAGCAGCATGTTGTCTTGGGTGCGCTGGATGGCAACGAGCTTATCCAAATAAGGGCCAATATCGACCCGCTGCGAGCGGATGCAGATCTGCACCGGGAAGTACAGCGCATTGAGGAAGTTCTGGTAGCTATACTCTACCCCCTCGCGCTCACGAGCGCTCATGAGGTCAAAGTTAATCGACTCACAGGCGATGACGGCGCGAAAGCTGCCATCACCCATGATGATCATATCATCGCGAAGCTCCGAGAGGAGAAGGCTATTCTGCGTGGTGGCGGGCTTGGGCGGAGCCTTTTTCTTGGTGTCTTGGGTGGGCTGATCATTCGTATTGCCCTGCACAGCTGGTGGCTGAGCCGGTGCTTGCACGGCGGGGTAATTGCCCTGTGGCGGAGCGGGGTACTGCGGATAATTAGCTGGCATCTGGCCCGCTGGCGCAGCGCCCTGGCCTTGGCTATAGCCAAACTGGCTGGGTGGCCCAGCTGGTGGCTGTTGATTGTTGGGTGAATTTGGCGACACCACTCTCCTTCTTATTTCTTAGCGCAAAGGAATGACAATCTCATCATCGTCATCATCCTGATTAGCCTGCTCTTGATGTTGAATCCGGTTAGCTTCATTGGCAATGGCAGCAACGGACAAATCAGAGTTGCTGGCTAGTCTAATTATATCAGGCGAGACGGTGTTTGTGCTAGTGTTTGGCGGCATATTGTTGCGTTGCTGGGCAAGTTGCTCCTCGCGCAGGCGTTCCTCGCGCGTGGGGGTTGTCTTGGCGTAATAACTGGGGTCGAGCGGCTGGATGACCGACTGGTGAATACTGGGGTATGGGTTGTAGCGCACGGACATGTCGATGACATTTTTGTCATCGGCCAATGCTGAGCGATCTCGGTAGGACACGGCGGCTGGGGTGGGTGCAGGAGCTTGTGTGGTTTGGGCTGGTGTGACGGGTGGCTGCTGAGCTTGTGCTGGCTGGTAGATAGGCTGCTGGGGAGGATACGACACTGGGGTTTGCGGATAATTGGGAGCTGCTGCTGGCGGGGTGGGTTGCTCTGCAGGTGCTGGAGTGAATGGCAGCTGAGCATCGGTAGAAGGTGCTGCAGCTGGTTGATAATCAGGTGTAGTAGCAGTGCGCGCGGCTGGCTTTTGGGGTGGCACAAGCGGCACGGCATCGGTGCTGGGAGTAGCGTGCTGGCGCAAGTTGGCATAGATCGCTTCAAAGGATGGTGCTTCTTCTGGTTTGGGCTCTGGCGCAGCTTCTACTGCGGGTTTAGCCGGCGTGTAGGGCTTGCTCAGGGCGTCTGGCAAGACCGAATCGTGTGGAATAACGGCTGGCAGTGCCATTGGCAGAGACTGGAGTGAGTCATGCTCTCGCGGCATAGGCTGTGGCTTGGCAGTAGGTGTTTCGTCATGCGGCGCGTCGTCCACTGGCGAGAGCTCGTATACCTCGGTAGATTGCTGAGGTGGGTATGATCTTGGTTGATTCTGATAAGCGCTAGCATCGGGCGAAGGAGCTTGCTGATGCGACGATGCAGTGCGGTTCTCGGGGAAGCTCGTGGACGAATATGACACCGCTGGGCGCTGAGGCTCTGGTACAGGGTATGGCGGCTCTGGCATACGAGGCTGAGGTGGTGATACTGGTGCAAAGCCAGCATCGTCAACTGGTGGTTGGTACGGTGGTGTAGCCTGTGGTGGAGTGTTTGGAGCTGTTTGCGGCGCTGCGTGGTATGGCTGCAGCTGAGCTTGAGTTTGTGGCCACTCCGGCTGATATGGCACGGGAGCTTGCTGGAGCGGTTGCCCGTCAGCTACGGCGGGTAGCGCCGCTGGTGGAGCCTGCATGCGCTCGATGGCGGCTCGGCGCCGAGCTTGGTTGGATTGCTCAATGCGCCGCGTCATCGCCCGTGCTTCGCTGCTGTTATCATCAAACATATCTGAGGTCTGCTGCGCCTCGAAGTAGACATCGCTAATCATCGACCCCTGTGCATCGGGTACGCGGGTGTGGCGAATAGACCACCCATGAGTATCAGCCAGCTGCGACAGATATGCTAGGCGGCGCTCGGCTTCGTCTTGGCTAAGGTTCTTCGTTCGTTCAATCTCCACCTTCTCGGGTACTGTAATTTCGATTAACGAATTGATACCATCGGGCTGCCACATGCGCCGGCGTGGCTTGGTGTAGAATGATACCACCGCCGCGAGGTAAACCTCCATTGGCTGATCCTTGCGCAGCGGCAAAGCTAGCGCACCAAACAGCAGAATAATCGGCACCGGAATAACCGCCAGTGGCAAAAACACTTGCGACAGCCCCCACGCTAGCGCAATCCCCGCCGCCGCAACCAGCAAATAAATAAACTGGCGAAAGCTAAACGGCCCAAGAATCTTATCCTCTGCCTCTACATCCTGCGCAACCTTATATCTCGACATAGCTTATGTATTTATTATAGCATGAGGGGGATAGATGGACAGTAAAGATAAGTGATTGGTTTACTTTACAGAAGCAAGAGAGGATATTAGATATCTTTCCATTTTCTCATTGCTTGTGCGTGATTATTCACCATTGGATTACCAAGAATTTCTGGAGATAATTCTGGTGAATTAAGAGCAGCCTCGATAGCTTGTCCTGTTGCTTTGCGTGCATCGAAAAGATCATCATAGCTGACACGTGGGTCTTTTGAGCTTCTTTTATCGAGAGCTTTATGTATATTCCTTGCTGCAGCTCCATCCATTTGTGCGACTTTAGACGCAGTAATTTTGCCAGCTTTTGCTGCATCAGTAACAGCTTTGTCAAAAGTGAAGCTACCAGACTCAATATCGGCAATTGCACGGCCTGTAAGCCAAGGGTTCTTGCTTGCGGCACCTGATTTTTGAAGGCCCTCCGCTAATGTCTGGAGATCAAATGCATCGAGGTTTGATTTAGGCTCCATAGCCATTTCAGCAAGTTCTTTCAGCTGATCAGAATTTGCACCCTTACCTGCTCGATCGAGAATAAAGCGTCTGTCATGTTTAGACATTTTAGCGCCATTAAGCACTTCCACGAGCTCGCCTTTTTTATTTCTGCCCATTATTTTTCCACCTTGTGCAAGTGTGAAGTAGTCAGCTTGTGTAAGTACTTGTTGTTTACCAGCTGCATTTGTGTACTCTATGTTTTCGTATTTTGCTTCAGCGAGGTCCATTTCCTCTTTTGACTGCTGTTTTATAATATTGGCAGCATTCCCTTGGGCGCGTCGAGCTGTCTCTCCAATAGCCCCTGGGACTCTCCCGGCTATATTGTTGATACCACCCATTGTTTTGCTTCTTGCATTTCTGACCCAGTTTGTGGGGATCCAGTTAGAACCTCTATAGGTGCCCGCTTGTATTTGTGCGCGTCTACGCTCTTTGTTTCGTTTACGAGTGGCCATAAGTTGCCCATACATAGAATTATCTAACCCAGACTGTAACTTCTTCTCAGTAGCTTTGCCAGCCAAGTTGCCCCACTTATCAGCAATATTTGCTAGCCCCATCATTGAGGTCATAAGGCTTGTTAGACGAGAAACTAAGAGGAGTGGTGTAAAGGTAAGAGCGGCAGCAATAATCTGTAGTAATACAGGTGATTCACCCTTCATACCATTAATAACCGTTGCCCCCAGATTGCATGCACCATAGAGTAAACCAATTGCTGGATAGAGAAAGAGGAGTGTCTTGAAAAAGCCCCACCACTTCTTAAATAACCCTTCTGTACTTGGAAGCAGCAGTGCTACAAAAGCGAGCGGCGATAGAATAATAGTAAAGATAACCAACGCTTGCCGTGCGCCAAGAAGGAATACTGTAATAGTTGCAGTAACAACGACAAAAACAAGACCAGAAATAAGAGTACCTAACACAAAGAAAGCCGTAGCAGTACCTAGAACGGTAGCAGCAGCACCCGTCCACCAGTTTCCTTTCGTTGCCCAGCCACCTTCTGGGCCGCTCCCGCCACCACCAAGTGAAGTAATGAAATTGAATGACGATGACCCAATAATATTAGAGATATCAACAAGAATACTACATATATAGAAAGATATATTGACGAGGACAATAGTCATAAGAAGCTTAGGTAAAAGCTTCTTAATGCCATAGTTGCTAATACCAAGACCACTAACCTGTGAGTAGATGATGATCAAGAAAACAATAATAAAGACAATATTGGCAATGTCTCGAATGCGCGACCAATAGTGGAAGGCAGAATCGGGGCCACGATCTGTGAGTATGATGGAATTGACTTCAAGCAACTTTGCCAAAATACCTGCAGAATCGTCTGAGATATCAGCAAGGAGATTAACAACGGGGCAGATGAGCCAGCCAACACCATCGATAGCGCAGCGTGATTTGGATTCTTCCTTATCTTCGCCACCACCTTGCTGGGCAGATTCGCCTGTTCCAGCATCTACCTTGTTAGCATTCTTATCATCAGGGCCATTCTTATTCTTGTTTGCATCATCAGATTTCTTTTTATTTTTTTCAGCTGCCTTGATCGCGGCTTGCGCATTTTTTGTAACAGTACTAGCTTTTAATCTACATGTATTTGTGGAAATGGAACCAGTCGTACTGTATTTAGCGATAGTCTTTTTGATAACATCGTTACCATTGGCATCTTTGCCAATTTTATCGTAAGATATAAATCCATCCTGACCTTTATCTGCTGCTCCCGCTTGAGAGTTGCTAAACTGAGATCGATCAGCTTCTCCTGATACAGGACAAGAAGTTGTAAAATCTTTGTAATTATAGCTATATAACTCACCAGGCCCAAGATAATCCGAAGCCCTGTTGTTTCCATCAATTCCTAGTTTTTTTCTAATAGCTTGATCAACACCAGCTTGTACACCACGTGTAGCGCCCCACCAGCCGTCCTTATTTACGTAACCTGCTTGAGTTAGAAAATCCTCCGCATCCTTAAAGCCCCATAAAGGGATACCTTCTTCATATATATCAGAACATCTTTTTTTCTCTCCATCAACCATACCCTTAGCGTGCCCAAGACCGCTGCCACCCACTCTTGTTTTGCTAACATCTACAGCCCTAATATAGTCTATACCATCAAAACAGCCAGTTTCTTTGAATCTTCCGGGCTCTTTATCTGTTTCATAACCTTGCTGTGCTCTATAGAGTGTCCATGCTCTTATTTTTTTGTCATGGTCATCAGCATAGGCCTTTTGGTCTATAAACACGCTAGAACTAAGTACAAGAATAATAGCTAATGGAAAGAGTGAAAAGCGCTTTAGCTTAGATGCAAGAGAGTTTGTCATACACTACATATAATACACAAAAATAAGTAAGAAAACCAGCCAAATAACATAAGTAGTGTATGGTATTTGGCTGGCCTGGATGAAAGCTAGATTTTTAGCCTTCTTCGATATCATTGAGAGGCGCGGTAATGTTTGGCTTGATACCACGAGCCTCGTAGCCGTCTTCGTCTGTTGGATAAAGATATGACATGCGAGGGAATGAATGCACTGTGAACTGGCCCGTTTTTTGATCCTTTTTAGTTATTTTCCTTTCAACCTCAAGAACTGCGTCGTATGATTTTTTATCCTTATCCTTTTCTCTCACCTCTTGCACTTCACAATATGCTCCTGCATACACCTGGGGTTGATTGGTTTCTTTGCCGTCGTTGATCGGGAATGGGTCTTCGTATTCTGCCATGATCGCACATTTCGTAACGCGGAGAGCAATGCGGTCTTCTTTTTCTGGTTTTTTGCCTTTCGTATGAGCTTCATAGGCAGCTTCGACAAGGCGGCCATAATAACCGTGGGGTTTTGATTGGTTTTTATCGCCGCCATCTTTACTCTCATCATTGGAGCCTCTAACAATGTTAGAATGTGGGACGTCTATATAATCTGCTAAACACCGTAGGACTGGCCATGCATCGACTTCTCTACCCTCTGCATTTGTGAATAAAGCATTCGACTGAGCATCATCACAGAGATCACGGAAGAATCGATCGACGTTGTCAAACCACGCAATCGCCAACTCTTTTGATTGGTCGGCACGTGATTCGGTAAGAATCTTCATAACATCGGAGTCAAGGTTGTTACCAAAGAAGGTTTTGCATGTGAGCCCTTTGTCATAATCATTTAAGGTGTTCCACCTGTTAGAATCGAATTCGCTGAGATTTGCGAAGTTATACGACCGGAGGGGTTTGGGCCGCTCACTACTTGGTGTGCCGGGCTCCACTGGTTCTTGGGTAGGTGACGGAGTTTCTGTTGCAGTGGCAGATGGAGTTGCTTCTGGGCTTGAGCTTGGAGATTCTGATGGAGAAGGTGAAGGTATTTCTGAAGCTGTATTATTCTCAGCAGAACCACGCCCAGCAATATAGGCTATACCCGCTGCAGCAGCACCAACAACACCAAGAATGCCAAAAAGAGTCCGTCGGTTAACGACTTTTTCTCGTTTGCTATCTTCATGAGAGACTGTATTGCCTAGCGCTTCAGGCTCGCTAGCGTTTGCCGGATAACCATTGTATTTGTCTGTCATAAGCTTCAATCCTCCCCAATACAGGATTAGTGGTTATGTGTGCTTATTATATGCGCACTTGCGTTTCATGCTACCATTGTTTGCGCGGCAGGTCAAATATTTTTTGGCCTCTGTTGAGAAAAATAGATAACGAGTATAGACAGAGGTTACTATAGAAATATATTCGAACGATATTTTTTGGTAAAAAATAAGAGATATTTTATACATATTGCATAATGGATGAAATATGATGGCTCGAATGTGAGAAGTTAGCCCTCAGCTATGTAGATATGATGATACCCTGTCTCGATTATTGAAAAATATAGCCACACAAATTAACAATATAACTAGTAAATACTCTGATAATTTACACTAATAAACTACCATATATCCGAATCACCTATACATATTGCCACCCCACCCTACATCCGCTATAATACAGAGGTACGGAGAGGTGCAAGAGTGGTTGAATTGGCACGCCTGGAACGCGTGTGTGGCGGCAACGTCACCCAGGGTTCGAATCCCTGTCTCTCCGCCATATCAGCGCCAGGCGGCACGCTGCCATAGGAGTGCGCTGCTGATTCGTCTTTTGGCATGATGCGTGGCTATACTGTATATTTTTGTGCAGATTGGGCTTGCAGAAATGTTTTTTGACAGTTTATACTAAAGGATAATTATGGTACGATCTTCTACACCAGTTATAGAACTCCGAGGCCTCACCAAGCAGTATGGTCTGGGTGATGCTGCCCAAAACGCCTTGGACAATGTCGACCTGCGAGTCGAAAAAGGCGAATTTATCGTTATTATGGGCCCTAGTGGCTGTGGCAAGACGACATTGCTCAATATCATGGGCTTGCTCGACCGCGCCGATAGCGGTGAGTATTTTCTTGATGGAACATCGGTCGCAACGCTGAGCAAGCGCCAGCACGCCCGGATTCGCTCGCGGCAGATTGGCATCGTCTTCCAGAGTTTTAACCTGATTAATCGCCTAACAGTGCTTGAGAATGTTGCCCTTCCTCTGAGTTATCGTGGAGGGATGCGCCGCGTTAAGCGCCTGGAGCAAGCCAGTGCGGTACTGAAGAATTTCCACCTCCAAGAGCGCGAATATTACATGCCGTGGCAGCTTAGTGGTGGACAGGTGCAGCGCGTGGCAATTGCTCGCGCCCTGGTGAATCACCCATCGATTATCCTCGCTGATGAGCCAACAGGTAACCTCGATAGCCGTTCGAGCCATATCATCATGGAAGAGCTGGCTCAGCTACACCGCCGGGGTAATACCATTATTATGGTGACGCACAACCCAAACCTTACGAGCTACGCCAGCCGTGTGATTAAGATGCTTGATGGGCAGATTGCTAGTGATGAGCAGATGCGCACCACTGCTGCCGCGCCAACGCCAGTGGCTCGCAAGCCACGGGTGCGTCGGGCGGCGCCTGCTAGCAAGACTGCGCCGACGATTGCGCACGGCACAGCATCGGCTGTTCAGCCAGCTGCGCCAGTCAAGGCAATCGCTCGCGGTCGTCCCGCCAAGGCCCCTGCACCAGCAACGACAGCACCAACAGTAGTCGACTACGAAGATCCGCATACCCAAGATGGCCCGACCATCGAGCCTATGCCAGTTGCTCCGCCAGAGGTGCCGCCAGCCTTGCCGGCTGCACAGCACGCTCCGTCGGCAGGGCAGCCCGTTCCACCACACTCCGCTGCGCCGGCTCAAGCAGCATCGGCTATTTCAGCTCAGGCTGCAACGCCTGCGTCAACACAGCCTGTAGCCGCACCACCCAAGCCGGTTGCACCACAACCCGCTAGTCAGTCGGCGCAGCCTGCAGCACCAGCAGCCCATGTTGCGGTGCAATCACCATCTGCAGCATCTGCTCAGCCAGCCAAGGCTACACCGGCCCAGCAGCCCGCTGCACCATCGTCTGCTCACCAATCTAGTACAAAGGAGCCCCAGGCATGATAATCATCGACCATTTCGAAAATGCAAGCAGTAGCTTCCGGCGCAATCGCGGCCGTAATTTGCTGGCAACGCTGGGTGTGGCAATTGGTGTGGGTAGCATCGTGGCGATCTTGGCACTGAGCGGCGGCCTGCATAACATTATTTCTCAACAGGTGTCCGACCTCAACAATAACCTCATTGTCGTGCGCCCTGGCGTGCAAGACAAGAGCTTCTCGTCGCTGGCGAGCTCGGTCGCGCAGTATAATTACAATACCAGCACCATCACCGAGTCCGACGTCGAGGCAGTGCGCAAGATGCCGCATATCCGCGCTGTAGCACCAATGATGACCTCTGAGAATAAGCTCAAGGGCGATGGTCGAGAAGCTAATGCGACTGTTGTGGCGACCTCGCCGGATCTCGCCATTACAAGCCAGCTTGCACTGCGCGATGGCGATTTCCTTGAGGGTGGCACGCACGACGCTAAGCCAGCGGTGCTTGGGCCAAAGCTGTCGGTGCAGCTGTTTGGCACCGAGCAGTCGATTGGCCAGACGTTCAAAATTCGCGGCAAAGAATTCATCGTGGTAGGTGTGATGCGCGGTGTAGAAAAGCCACTGAATTATAACAATGTCGATTTCGACAACGCAGCTATCATCACCACTGAGGCAGGTAAGAAAATCCACAGTGGTCATACGCAGATCCAGCAGATCAACATTCAGGCTGATGCATCGCAGCAGGTCGGGCAGATTGCTCAGCAAGTTAAGGACAAGATTAAGCAAAATCACCAAGGGGAAGAAGACTTTACTGTGGCAACAGGCGATGCGATTAGCCAGCCAACCAACCGACTCTTCACAGCACTAACCCAGGTGTTGACGCTGATTGCAGCCATCTCGCTGGTGGTTGGTGGCATTGGTATCATGAATATCATGCTGGTGAGTGTGGTAGAGCGCACGCGCGAAGTGGGTATCCGCAAAGCGGTTGGCGCGACTGATGGTAACATCATCACGCAGTTCGTTATTGAGGCGCTGGCGATTAGCTTGCTTGGTGGTATCCTGGGCTACATCCTGGGCTACATAGTGGCGCTGAGCTTTAGCCTGTGGCTGTCCTTCCCGCCAGCACTGGAGTGGCAGACAGCAGTGATGGCAATTGGCCTGGCACTGGCGGTTGGCCTCACCTTCGGCCTCTACCCAGCTATTCGGGCCGCGCGCAAGAACACGATTGAGTCGCTGCGGCAGTATCACTAATCGACATAGTTATGCTGATACAGAACCCGCCTGAAATGTGGCGGGTTTTTTGTATGAGTTGTGGTATTTCTGGCCCGCCCTGCCCTGCTCATTTACAGAGTAAGATGATAGAATTTCTGCACATATTATTCCAGATTAATCGTCACATGTAATGTTTGAGATGATGAGCGATTTCGTAGGTGAATTTATTGTAGCAGCTTGTTGTTTATGTAACATTTTGCGACAGCGAGTTACCATACAAGATCATGACAAGGGCTTAAGAATTAGAATAGAAAAAACAAAACGCTACGATTCTCAAAAACTAAAACACGCTAGGATTAGAGCTTTAAGATTTGTCGCCCTTCCCCTGCCTCACGCCATTCAACACGCCGAGGTAGCAGCTGGCAAATTCCGCTAATATTATGCCGTGCAGCACCTGTTCTAACTCTGTCTTGCCCGCAAGCAAAACAGACTTCGCATGGGGTCTGCGGCCACTGAGGCGGCGATCGAGCGCTGCCATGCGCTGCTGGGTAGCGGCGTCATTCTCACTCGCGAGGTCGAAAAGCGCAAATGGTTTATCTACCGGATGGCTCAGCCAGCCGTGAGCACCAGCATGCTCTGCTTCGATAAGGGTGGTAGAAAAGGCTACATTGTGCGCTCGTTCCTGCCAACACCATTGCCACCACTGGGCCACTGACGCGAGCGCCCCACTGCTACAAAACACTGCTGTCTTGCCCGCCGCCTGGCGTGCGAGCTGCTTGGCGAGGTTATGGGTGGTCGATACGGTAGCACCCCACTGCTGCAGCACGTCGCTCACATGCCCTGCGCTATGGACCATAGTATCCACCACGTTACCATCCAGCAGGTGGTAAGCCGCCAGCAACCCACCAAGCGCCATGAGTATGCGCTGCCGCTTCACCTGCCCTTCCCTATGAGTAATTGGCATAATAGTGGCTGCAGGATATGCTGTGGCGTACTCAGCCGCGGCAGCATCATGAGTGAGTAGAACGGCCAAAGCGGAATGCTGCTGTGTATAGCGCAGTATATTCTTCACCTGGTCAGGTGAGATGCCAGCTTCGATAATAATCACCAAGCTGTGCGCACTCACAAACACTGGTACTGCTGCTGCCTCGCAGCACAGTACAGGCACAGTCATATAAGGCTGCATGAGCTGCTGAGCGACGCGAGCCAACACCGCATCACCATACGTTGCTATAATAACAACATTATGAATATCATGCTGGGGTGATAAGTGTGAGAGCTGATTTGCTACCTCTGTTGGTAGCGTCGTTTGTTTCCATAATGTTGCAATGTGATGCAGAGTGGCCTCGGCACCGCGTTGGCGCAATATGGTCTGGTCATCAAGCATAATCGTCTCCTTCTGCTTGCAAGAGTATACCCTCCCATGATACATTAATTAGCAGAGAATCATAAGCATATTTGGAGACAGGTGGGAACCATGAATATCAGCACTACATCACAATCAATTACCGACGATCAAGAGCTTGCCAAGGTGCTTGCTGGGATCGGCCCACAGGTAGGCACAGCGGCGTCGCAGCGGTCGCAGGCGATGATGTCGGGGCAAGGTGCTGGCCGTTCATCGCTCTCGGGTATGTCGGGTAATATGGGCTCGTCTGTGCCAGTCATGTCCTCGCAGCAACAATCGTCGCAGCCTGCGCCTAGCGGTGAAGCGCTCAATGGCGTTAAGCAATCGGCGATCAAAGAGCTGCGCCCACTGGTGGATAAACTCAACGTTAGCCCAGATGAGAAGTTCGATACCTATCTGCTTTTGATCCGCTCGACGGACGACAAGAGTTTGATCGATCCAGCGTACCAAATTGCCAAATCCATCCGCGATGAAACCCGCCGCGCCCAAGCTCTGCTCGATATCATCAAAGAGATCGATTATTTGTCGCAGCGGTAACGACTTATAGAGTAAGAATAGGCATTATCACCACTGATGTGGTGATTTTGTTATGGTGCTAAAAATGATATATAATACAAACACAACCATGACAAAGACACACCACCATAAGTCACACCATACACATAAACGCAAACGCTATGATATTGATACAATGCCATCGCTTATATCACCGAGCCAGTGGTCGACGTCTTCTTCGAACATCAAAAAGCAGCTTGTTACCGTTGATGCAGCGCTGAAGAGCCAAAAGCCACACCTCGCCTACCTCGTCGAGCAGCAGGGTCGCAATTGGAGTGAGGAAAAACGCCGCCAGCGACGCTCGGCTGCCCTGGGAGAGAGTGCTGTGACGCTTGTGCAGCACTATACGAGCAAAGAACAGTGGTCGCATGTCGATATGGCACGGCTGCTCGCAGCGTATCCTGGCTGGGTGGAGGCGACCGAACAAGATGATACGGCGCTAACTCGGCAAGAAAAGAAGCAGCGGATCAAGAAGCTCACACACTTTAACCATGCCCTGCGCGATGTGATAGACAACGCCACACACGCCTGCGAGACATGGAAGTCGATACCGTCTGTATCAGATATAGTTAACGGCTTAGAAGCCGTGTACCCAGGCAACAAGCATACTCAAAACAAGCAAGATCGAAAAGATATGCTACATGCAACAGTGGTAGGTATTCGCAATGAAGTACTCTTTATGCGGGTGCTGGATGAAGCGGGCATTGCCTATGAGCCAGGCACAGCCAACCAGGATATGCGCGGGATAGACATGATAGTGAATGGTAAGCTGATTGACCTTAAGTCGTCTGAATACTACGAATATAACGCTCAGGAAGATGCTGCTGAGCATGATGATGACGGACGGATCTTTTTCTTCCCTGGTGTGGAGCGGTATGAATATCGCAATAAACTAATGCTGCCGAAGGAAAAAATTATCCGGGTTACGCCACGGGTGGTAGCCCGCATGTATAGCCATGGCATTCTAGATAAGCCAATACAACAGAGGTAGATCTCACAACAGACACGCGACCATAACAGAGGTAAAGGAGGTGCAGTGCTATATGCCACACGAAATACCACGGCAGCCGTCAAATGAGGAGCATGAGAGACATGCAGTACTCAAAGAGGCAATTTCTCAATCGATTTTTGACGGAAAGCCATGGCTATATAGTGGTCCTGAGGGCGAGCCGTGGCTACTCTTTATCCAGTGGATATCGCTGCAGCGCACAGAGGATGGCTGGGCAGCAACTGGTTTGACTACTGATGGGCGCTATGTAAGAGTGGGTAGCAGCGATAATGTAGACGATGTGATATTCAAAGTAGAACCCAAGCAATCTAACGGAGAGGCAGACACCCCACAGGGCAGCTAGAGCGGACATCCGCCGGGTGAAGACACTAGCTTGCCGACGCACGCTTGCTGTGGCGTGAAGTTGGCTTTTTCTTGCGTTTGGTTTTGTCTTTGGCTTTGGAGATAGGCTTGCTGGCGTCTTTTGTGCGCTTGCTCTTGCCTCGTGCCGACTTTTTCTTCGATGCTTGCCGCTCGTGGATAGCGTTTCGCACCTCTGTTATTTCGTCCCAGGGGTGAGTGCCGTCGGCACGCTCGATGGTTTTTTCGTGGCCTTTGCCGAGGAAGACGACGGTGTCGCGGGCGGTGCGGGCACGGCGGACGGCAAAGCGGATGGCCTCAGCGCGGTCGTGGATGAGGAAGAGGTCGGTGTCTTGGGCTTTGCCGGCGGCTTCTGCGCCTTTGGCGATTTGGCTAAGGATGTGCTGCCCGTCTGTATCACGGTCGTCTTCTTCGGTGATAATAAGCTCGTCAGCAATTCGCCCTGCGATCTTGCCTTGGATGGCTCGCTTGGACTCATCGCGCTGGCCAGCCGAGCCAAACAGGACGATCAGCTTGCCCTTGGTGCTGGCTCGCACACTGCCGAGGAGCCGCTCGAAGGCGTCGGGTGTGTGGGCAAAATCAACAATAGCGGAGAATGGCTGCCCAGCATCCACCACTGTCATACGGCCCTCCACCCCAGTGAGTGCAGCCAGACCCTGCTCGATCTGTGCCCGGCTGAGGCCTACCTCGTGCCCCACGGCTACCGCGGCCAGGCTGTTGGTGATGTTGAACTCACCCGGCATGTTGATGGTGATGTGATGCATCTGCCCCATGAGCCATACATCATAGCGGCTGCCCGAGGCGGTTTGGGTGATGTTCGTAGCGCGAATGTCGCCGCCTGCAATGCCATAGCACAGGCTACGCGGCACCGCTTGCTCGAAGACTGCCGCCGATGGGTCATCCGCATTGATAATGCCAACCCGCCGCGCGAGCTTGAAGAGACGTATCTTGGCGGCGCGGTAGCGCTCGAATGTCTTGTGATAATCCAGATGCTCGTGGGTGACGTTGGTCATGACGGCAATATCGATCGGGACGCCAAAGATGCGGTGCTGCGCCAA
Organism: uncultured Candidatus Saccharibacteria bacterium; assembly: GCA_963522905.1. Classification (GTDB taxonomy): domain Bacteria; phylum Patescibacteriota; class Saccharimonadia; order Saccharimonadales; family Saccharimonadaceae; genus Saccharimonas. The sequence continues at coordinate 40,610 of CAUQYS010000003.1, forward strand.
CGCGTGGCTTGTCACCTCCAGCACCACCCACTGCACATTATGCCGCCGAAACTCCGCCAAACGCTGCTGCAGCAGGGGTGCAGATACGGTGCTCATGTGCTCGGTTTGTGGTGTGATGTCGTCGTTCACTCCATATGCCACCGTCGTCATCAGGCCGACATTGTAGCCTGCTTCGACCAGCATGCGATGGATCATAAAGCACGTCGTGGTCTTGCCATTTGTCCCCGTTACACCAATGACGTGCATGCCCTGGGCTGGGAAGCCTTGGTTGGCCGCTGCCGCAGTAGCTTCGAGCAGCCGATAGCCTGGCTCTAGCGCCGCCAGCACGCTGGGTGGAAGCGTATTCTTGAGTGTTTGTTTTAGAGAAAATGCCATGACATATATTATACCACTTTTGGTAATATTTAAAACCATGAGAGGCATGATTTTTTGAGCAAGTAAATATGCTACGATGAGAGCTGTAAAACACTCGATTATTCTCACTATTACCTCCCCCATACACGCGTCTCCGGGCTACTATAAAGGTGAATATCTCTCTCGAATATTCATCTCGTGCACTAGGGCTAAAAGTGATTATTGCGATTGACCCCCCACACCATCGGATGAAGGGATTGGCTGGTGGAGCTAACACTGCAAAAGTGAGATTATACGTATTTTCTACACCATTTTTATTTTGGAGTAAGTTTTCTGCGTTGTGTACCCTCCTTTGCTATAATAACCCTATGAAGATTCTTGGGATAGAGAGCAGCTGCGACGAGACAGCGGCTGCGGTGGTGGCCGATGGGCGGCGCTTGCTGAGTAGCGTGGTGCACTCGCAGATAGATATTCACGCTCAGTATGGTGGTGTGGTGCCAGAAGTAGCGGCGCGGAGCCATATTGAGATGATTACCCCAGTGATCGACCGCGCATTGGCCGAGGCGGCATGCAGCTGGGATGAGATTGATGGCATTGCAGTGACGTATGCGCCTGGGCTGGTGGGGTCGCTGCTGGTTGGGACGTTGGCGGCGCGCACGCTCGCACTTGTGCACAAGAAGCCGCTCTACGCGATTCATCATGTGGAGGCGCATGTCTATGCCAACTTCGTGGTGGAGGACGGCCGGCCAAAGCCCGAGCCAGCTTTAGCGCTACCCGCTGCGCAGCCGAGCTTCCCTATGTTGGCACTCATCGTCTCTGGTGGGCATAGTCAGTTGGTGCTGTTTCGGGCGCATGGTGACTATACACTACTTGGCCAAACACAGGATGATGCTGTGGGCGAAGCCTTCGACAAGGTAGCAAAGATCATTGGTTTGCCCTATCCTGGCGGCCCAGCTATTGCTGCTGCCGCTACGCATGGTAACCCGCAGCGCTACGCCTTACCCAAAGCGCGGATGCAGGGCCAGTACGATTTCTCCTTTTCGGGCCTTAAGACGGCCGTGCTGCGCCGAATGCAAGCCGAGGTAGGCAAAGATACCTCTTTTCCTTCGCACGAGCTCCCAGCGCTTGTCACGCCGCAGCAGCGCCATGATATGGCAGCGAGCTTCCAGCGCGTGGCGGTAGAGACGTTGGTGGATAAGACGGTGCTGGCCTACGAGCACTATGCGCCGCGCTCCGTCGTCATTGCTGGTGGTGTGGCGGCCAATCAAGAACTTCGCCGCCAGCTACGCACCGCCCTGCCCTGCTCCATTAGCTACGCACCGATGGCCTTTTGCACGGACAATGCAGTGATGATCGCCACTCTCGGCTACTATTACGCCCAGGCTGGCCACACAGTCGACCCATACCTGCTCGAAGTGCAGCCGAGTTTGTCGATGCGCGAAGCGGTGTGGGGTGGCCACGAAGCACAGTAGATATGTTTTGATGATATTCGAGATGATGATACCAGCGTGTAACTACTTGTAGTGGATTATTGTCTGCGCGCTGGCACAGAAATAGCTGTTGATGTTTGGATAAGTCGGTCTTTACCGACCAATCATACTACGTGCCGCACGCATACAGCGAACCACCTGATGTATGAATGGCCGAGCGATATATTCATAGCAGCCAGCGCGTTCCTCCAGCTGGCCACCAAAGCCTTTCTTGAAGTGATACACCCCCTCTTGCTCAGGGAAGCCGTTGAAGTTTCCGCTTGTGCCGTAGAAGTTATAGCGCTGAGCGCCAAGGCTGATGGCACGGTGCATTGCTGCGTATTGCAGGGCGTATGAGCCAGAGAACTTGGCGTGCCGATCGTCCGACCCGCTAAGAAAATACACTACCTCGTTATCATTCGTGTGCATGAAGATGGCGGCGGCAAGTGGCAGCACGTCGCCATTGGCCGCTTGGCGGAGCGTTTCATAATCTGCCAGGCGCTTTGACACCGCAGCGAGCTGGTTATCGAGCTCCTTCACCTGCCCTTGCTTGTCTGGCTCAGTCGCCAGCATATCGCGCTCGGCTTGCAGGCTATCATGCTGGGCACTGAGGCGAGCTTGATAGCCAGTAAGGTCGAGCTCGGCGATGAGGAACCACGCCTGCGTGCGATGGAAGGCGCGGAACAATTGCTGATAAAACGCTTCGTTGCGCCCTGAGAAACCACGCCGCGTGCCGGTATCGATCAGCAACTTCGCAAATGGCGCGAGGTCATTCACCGCAGTAATCTCACGCACCGCCACACCGTACTTGGTGGCCGCCTTGACGCAGCTGCGCGTCTTGGCGTCGAAGCTCTTGAGTAGTGCTGCATCGTCGTGGTAGGGGGAAATATCTTTGGCAAAGAACCAGCGCACATAGCGCGCGTTGCAGTCGGTCTGCTGCGGGGGGATGGCGCGGAAACCTGTCTTTTCCAGTTGTTGCAGTGCCTTGGCTGTACCGGCTACCTCAGTAAGCTGAGTAGGGTCACTTCCCTGCCGCAGGATGAGTGGCGGCTGTAGGCGAAGCAGAATACCTTTATGCGTTTTGACATATTTCTTGAGCTCTGTCAATAGTGTACTGAGCACGGCTGGGTTGTGATAATCCACCAGCGGCCCTTGCAAACATTCAAACTCGCTATAGCCCAAGGTGCGCCACTCATATAACACGGCGGTAGCCACCAAGCGATCATTCTCAGCAAACAACCCCAGATAATGTGGCTGCCAGCCCAGCTGTGCCACTCGCTTGGCATTAGCGGCCGACTGGACGAAGCTCCCCAGCGGGTGCTGCGCGGCAAATTGCTCGAGAGTGGATGGATCGATAGGTTTGAGCTGCATAATAATAGCGCTAGTATAGCATTTTTGAGTGGTGAGAGGAAGAGATGTGCATTAGCGATACATATTAGCCTTAGACTCTTCACAGCGCGCGTACCCCTGGGTTAGATCAATAATACTTTGTACCAATATTCATTATTTCATCGTGGCGTGCATGGAACTTTCGCAACAATCATCAGTGAAAAACCGCCACAAAGTTGCTATACTAATGTTATGAAACATTTTTTACAGACTGAGGCATGGGAGGCCTTTCAACAAGCGCAGCAGCGCCACACGGTGCGGCGGGCAGACAAAGGGTGGCAGTATTATGGCATTATCGAGCATGGTCGGCTCAATCATCGGCTGTATGTGCCCTATGGACCTGAGGCAGACAACGATGCAGCCCAAGAAGCGGCGCTCAAGGATATCATCGCTACTGGGCGGCAATATGGCGCAGACTTTGTGCGGGTCGATCCCCGAACGACGCGACTTGAGCAGTTGCAAAACCTCGGCTTTCGCAAGGCAAAGAGCCTCCAGCCAGACCGAACGATTATTAATGATGTGACGATGGATCACGATGCCATCCTAGCTAATGCCAAACAAGCGGTGCGTTACACCTGGCGCAAGAACCAGAAGGCCGGGGTGCGCTTCCACACCAGTTATGAGCCGGCGGATATTGAGATCTTTCTTGATATGATTCACGATGTAGCCAAGCGCACTGGTATGCAGCCTCATAGTGATGCCTACTTTCGCCAAATGGCAGAGGTGCTCTTCCCGCGCAAGGCAGCTGGCCTAATGTATGCCACGCTGGAGGACAAACCGGTTGCAAGCCTTATCTTCTTTAGTGATGGTACGACGATGGCCTATGCCCATGCGGCGTCCTACACCGCCCAGCGCAACCTCAGCCCAGCCACAGCACTGGTGGTGTCTGCCCTCTTCTATGCCCACGATACCGGGCACAAATTCTTCGACTTTTATGGTATTGCGCCAGACGATGTACCAAAGGATCACCCCTGGGCGGGCTTTACGCACTTTAAGAAGTCGTTTGGGGGTACGCCAGTGGACTATATCGGCACCTGGGAGAAGCCGCTCCATCCACTGCGCTACCGGTTGTACCACCTCTACCAAGCGCTGTATCAGCACATGCGCAGTCTGCGTCAGGCATCGTATCGTCGCTCGCATAAGTAGTTGGTAGAGAGATCACTTAGAAGAAGACGCTCTAGTAGGGCGTCTTTTTATAGTATCCCTTCCCTACTCTACTGACGTGACTTTAGACGGAAAACAATATGAGATTTATACGCTGATGTGGGGCTATAGAGCTTGATATAGTTCCACGTATTATTCACGTGAAATAGAGATATGTACAGGTGAAAATTGTGCTATCACTTCCCTACTGTGATTCAATTTTGGTTGTAACTATGATAAACACAAACTGTCTTTATTTCTGATTTATTATTCATACTTCCTTTTTGCATTGTATGAAGCGCGTTGATGAATGCAGCATGATGGTATGCGGGCAGACATTTGCAATGCAGAGACTTCTGCTGCTTTTCTGGTAGTCTGCCCATCCCCCATGCTCTACTGGATGAGATAGTAAAATCGTAATTGCTTTAGTCACAGGTCGTCACGCATCACACCTTGCACGTGAAAACTACACAGTGGGAAACTATCAGAACAAACGATTACTCGATAGTGACTAATCTGCATAGCGAGAAACAAATCATATGATTTTAATCAGCTGCGTCTTAGCCTTATCACTAACCCCTGTCACCTCTGCCATTGAGCTGCCAAACGTGCTATACTAGGTAGCTGAAGTTGCACCAAAAAATCGGCCTGGCAGATGCTGCACGCATATTTTTCACGTGAAGTATTGACCGCGCCGTTTTCGTGTGAAAAGTATCAATAATCTGTAAGGAAGCCACCGCCATGAAACTTGCCAAGACCTACAACCCTAACGAATACGAGCCAAATATCTACGCTATGTGGGAAAGTGCTGGTGTGTTTCGGCCAAAAGGGGAGGGCACACCGTATAGCATCGTGATGCCGCCGCCCAATGCCAATGGCAACCTGCACGTTGGGCATGCGCTGGGCTCGGCCCTGCAAGATATTTTGGTGCGCTACCACCGGATGAAAGGCGATGATGCGGTGTTTATCCCTGGGGCAGACCATGCTGGCTTCGAGACGTGGGTGGTGTATGAGCGCGAGCTAGAGAAGCAGGGCAAGACGCGCTTCGACTACTCGCGCGATGAGCTGTATGCGCAGGTGTGGGACTTTGTCGATAAAAAGCGGGGTGATATGGAGCTCCAGCTACGTGCCCTCGGCGTCGGGGCGGACTGGGAAGATATGGTCTTTACGCTTGACCCTAAGGTGGTGGAGACGGTCTATGACACCTTCAATAAGCTGTGGCAGGATGGGTTGATCTACCGCGGTGAGCGAATCGTGAACTACTGTACCAAGCACCAGACCAGCTTTGCCGACATAGAGGTAGTGCACAAGACGGAGAAGTCTAAGCTGTGGCGTATTGCGTATCCACTACTCGATCATATTGGTGAAATTATCGTTGCTACGACACGGCCGGAGACGCTACTGGGTGATACCGCCATCGCTGTCAACCCGGCAGATGAGCGCTACAAGAAGCTGATCGGCACCAAGGCGCTGCTCCCACTGGTGGGGCGCGAGATCCCGATTATTGCTGACGAATATGTCGATGCGTCATATGGTACTGGTGCAGTCAAGATCACACCGGCCCACGACCCAAATGACTTCGAGATGGGGCAGCGGCATGGGCTGCCAGTGGAGCAGGTAATTGGCTTCGACGGGCGAATGACCAATGTACCCACGCCATTTGATGGCCTCACCACGACGGAGGCGCGCCAACGGGTGCTGGAGGCGCTGGAGCGTGAAGAGCTCCGTCGTGGCGAGGAAGAGCTGGAGCACTCGGTGGGACATTGCTACAAGTGCGATACTGTCATTGAGCCAATGGTTAAGGAGCAGTGGTTCATTTCGATGCGGCCATTGGCGGATGCAGCGATTGCTGCTATTGAGCACGGTGATGTGACCTTCACTCCCGCCAATAAAGGCGAGGTGGTCATCAAATACCTGCGCGAGATCAAAGATTGGAACGTTAGTCGGCAGATCCCGTGGGGGATACCCATCCCAGCCTTCCAGAGCACGACTGATCCAAGCGACTGGATCTTCAACACAAACGTCAACGAAAAAGAAATAGTTGTAAATGGAACAACATATCGTCGAGAAGAAGATACACTTGATACTTGGTTTAGCAGTGGGCAGTGGCCATTCATCACCACCGACTATTTGCAGGATGGGCCGCTGGCGAAATTCTACCCCAACGCGGTAATGGAGACGGCGGGGGACATTCTCTTCTTCTGGGTGGCGCGGATGATGATGCTTGGCCTGTACTGCACGGGGCAGGTGCCGTTCCGACATGTGTATCTGCACGGGCTGGTACTGGATGAGCATGGGCAGAAGATGAGCAAGAGCAAGGGCAATGTGATCAACCCAATGGAGGCGATTAGCCAATATGGCTCGGACGCACTGCGCATGGGGATTATCGCCAGCCGCTCAGCCGCTCAGCCGCAGGCCTTTAATACCGGCAAGGTGGTGGCAGCGCGCAACTTTTGTAATAAATTGTGGAACATCGCTCGCTTCATTGAGGCGCAAGTGGGGGATACGCAACCGGTGCATGTGCCAGTGCCGCAATCGATGGCTGATCATTGGATTATCCGACAGCTGAGCAAGGCAGGGGAGACGATGGAGCAGCAGCTAACGCAGTATCGTTTTGCCGAGGCGGCAGAGACACTTTACCACACAGTGTGGGATGACGTAGCCGATTGGTATATTGAGGCAGCTAAGGTGGAGCAGCACGCTGATATGCTGGTGTGGGTGCTCGATACATGCCTGCGCTTGGCTCACCCGTTTGCACCATTTGTGACAGAGACAATTTGGCAAAGCCTGAGCTGGCATAACGACCTGCTGGCGGCAGCGCGATATCCGCAGGCTGAGAAATACAATGAGCTGCAAGCAGCTGAGTTTGGCCGGCTCAAGCGATTCGTGATTGAAGCGCGCTACGTAACGAGTGAGTTGCCAGGTAATGAGCGCTATACGATGCTCTATATGGATGACGCGCTCGTAGCGGATAATGCCGAGCTGGTGCGGCGTTTGGCTGGCCTGGCGGCAGTGGAGCATACTGATGCAGCACGAGGCCTGCGCCTGGCTGCCAGTGGCCGCGATGCCTGGCTTGATGTAAGCGACGAGACACTCTATGAGCACCAGACAAATCTCGAGAAACGCTTGGTTGCAGCACGTAATGACGCCGCCAAGCTGGAGGCACGTCTAGCAAACGAACGTTATACCAGCCAAGCACCCGCTCATTTGGTGGAAGAATCACGCCAGCAGCTGGCAAGCAAGCAGGCGTTGATCGAGCGGCTGGTGAAGGAATTGCAGGTGATCGAATAGCAGTACTGCAAATTTAATACCTTGTGCTAATAGAGAAGGCTACCGTCGATGTGAGATGGTAGCCTTTTTGATGGGTAGAGATAATGAAGTGTGTTGATTTAACCTCTTGCGTTCTCAATGACAAAAGGGTACTTAGTGGTAAGAAGGGAAGCGCGAACACAGATAAAGGGATTATTGTGATGACGAGCTGTAGTAACCTGAAGCTGAAAATCTCACCGCATCACTCTTTCTATTCGTATCGTTATTTTTCTGAAGCTTACTACGAGCGTTCATCGTATGGATTTATATAAGCATACACATGCTGAGACAAACAGCTTTCACCTCTTATCAAGCAAGCTAACAGGGAAAAGAGTTTATACAGAAATGGAGGGAACTCCTACATCTACACGAAACATACTTGACAGATAAGAAACATCCTGCTACCATGAATATGAACAAAAATAGAACTAACGATAGTCACCAATACACACAATGAAACACAAACACCACACTACTTCATACAAAACCATTCTCGCGCAGGCGGCTGTGGCGGTCTTTAGCTTGGCGACTGCACTGGGGGTGTTTTTGCACGATGGGCAATTTGATAAGATGACCACCGCGCTTCTCACGCTCGAGCCTGCCGTGCTGCGAAGCCGTGGGCTGCAAGGCTCGGCAGAGCACGATAAGCTAACAACCGACCCGCACGTCCATCCGCATCATACGTCGCTTGGGCATAAGGCGGCGCATCACGGGCAACACCACACGCCGAGTGTGCCACCGCGCGATGATGAATATAGATACCTGGCGCACAAACAGCGGGGAGCGCGCCATGCCTTTGATAATCAGTTCTTGCCGATTGTTGGTTAGTTATTGATGGTGATACGGATGACCAGCGGCAATCTGCTGCGCCCGGTAGAGCTGCTCGACCAAGATGAGCCGCACCAACTGATGAGGGAATACTAGGCGAGACAGCGACCACACCAGGTTGGCGCGCTCCATCACCGCCTCCGTCACACCATATGCTCCACCAATGATAAGCACGAGTGATTTGCCTTGCGCCATTGGCTGATGTAGACTGCGCGAGAGGGTAGGCGAGTCGAGCATTGTGCCGCGCTCATCTAGCAGTACAACGTACGCCTGGGGCGAAAGCGCCCGCAGAATCTGCTGCGACTCCTCACGGCGCGCTGCATCACCACTGTGCGAGCTGGCGGGGAGGAGCTTCCACTGCAGCTGCCAGGCGCGAGTTATGCGCTGCTTGTAGCGTGCAATACCATCAGCCAGCCAGGGCTCGTGCCGCTTGCCAATGGCAATGATAGTGATCACGCGCTGGCGTCTCCACCACTGCTGGGTACTGCTGCAGCAAGGCGCTGGGCGGTGGTAGACAGGTGAGTGTCGCTGGTATTAGTCGGGTAGCCATGATGGAGCTGTAGCACCTCGCGGTCATATAGCGGCACGAGATGAATGTGAGCGTGTGGCACATCAAAGCCCTCTACCACAACGCCAACCCGCTCAGGCTGGAATGTCATCTCCATTGCGTGGGCAATCCGCTGCGCTACCACCCAGAGGTGCTGATACACCTCAGTGGGGAGCGCCCACAGCGAGTCAATCTGCTGCTTGGGTACCACCAGCACATGGCCATCACTCAGCGGGTTGATATCAAGAAAGGCAATCGTGTGCTCATCCTCATACACCGTGTGGCTTGGTATTTCACCCTTGATAATTTTAGTAAAAATAGAATCCTGCATAGCTCTAGTATACGCGAAGGTGGGGCAAGAGCTCAAGGATATCTGCTGCGCGATATTTTCGTTCGGCACCACATCTGTTATAATGAGAGCAGACCACGTGGAGAGGTGCAGGAGTGGTTGAACTGGCCGCTCTCGAAAAGCGGTAAGCCGCAAGGCTTCGAGGGTTCGAATCCCTCTCTCTCCGCCATATTTTTGATCGTATTTATCTGCGAGCTCTGGGCTAGCAGGTTTTTATTATAATAACGACGCATCGCGACGTGAGGGGTGCCGCTTGGTGCACTTCTGTCTTGCACATACTCACCAGAGGTAATGAAAAAGCGCACACCGCGAAGTGTGCGCATATGTTTGTGTGAGAAGAGAGCCAAGCGGCATCGGCTAGGTAGTCGAAGCGCCGGTGTTGCTGCTGTTGGTCGTGGTGTTGATGTTGCCACCAGGGATGATGGTGTTGATAACAAAGTTCACCGCGGCGTAGGCGAGCAGCGCCACTACGACACCAACGAGGGCATACATAATCGTATTCTTCGCGCCTTGTACCTGTGATGAATTACCACCAGAGACGACATAGCGAATACCACCGAAGATGATCATAATAACCGCGATAGCACCAACGAGGAATAGCATGATGTTGCTTACCCGTGTGAAGATACCGGCGTCACCAAAGAGATCGGCAGGCTGGTCTTTGCCCCGTGAGCGGCTGGCACCATCTGACACGCCACCAATTGCAGCGCTGGGCGGTGCAGCAGCAATTATCCCACCCCCGATGAGGGCAAGAGCACTGATAGATAGTAGACATTTTTTTAGCATAATAAACTTAGCTCCTTTTATCTTGTAATTATACGATATGGCGTTTTTTTTGTCGAGAGGAAAGCGGTGAAATTTCTCAGCTTGTGGTACTGTGGTGATTCGCTCCTTCATCTCTTTTGCTAGTAGCGTCTTGAAAGCTTGCTATTATGACGATATCTTGAACCTCAACGTGAGGAATTGGTATGTTAGTGGGACGCGCTTGGCAGTCTACTTATTTATATTGCTTGATAAAGGGAAGGGGAGTGCAGGAAATATATGGCTCACGACACTGCGACGAAGTAGGGATAAAATTGTATCTCACAAATGTCTAGCGCAATCGCCTGACCTATGCTACAATAGCCAGTGCACGTTGGTGCACAATCCGACACGCTGGAGGAGTACCCAAGTGGCTGAAGGGGACGGTTTGCTAAATCGTTAGTGTGGGGAGACCTGCAGCGGGAGTTCGAATCTCCCCTCCTCCGCCAGGATTGTTTGGGCTATGGCTATTGGCTCGGTGTTTTTGATAAAACAGCCGCACAGTAATATCCACAGCTCAAGAATGACAAGCCAAAATAGACGAATGCTGAGGTTGCTTAGCAACCTATAGTTTTAACATAAAACACAGCACAACGAGAGATAAACGAATCATTGTAGATATTACAATGATATTTTTATTTGTGTAGAACATAGCAAAATATACAATGCTATTAATACATGCGAAGTATCATAAATGTCAAGAGCTCTATCTGGGGTATGATCTATATATGTACGGTGCAAGCGTACGACTGGCGAGAGAGGCGAAGTATGAGTGTTGCGCGAGGCGTACACCACAGGATTGCGCAGTTATGCAGGTTATGGTTAATTGACCAGTGCGGCCATTATGATAGAATAGTCTTTGTAACGTAAATCTAACGCCAACCGACAAGGGGAGGAAAGAGCAGTGAAGATTAGACGTCAAAAACGTGGGATCGTCATGCGCATCGCATCGGTTGTGGCTGTGAGTGGGCTCGCTATAGGCGGGCTTTTTTATGGTCTCAACTCGGTGAACGCAGCCGGTCTGAATAAAAACTATAATTATATCAAGGCAAATTACGCTGTGCCGAACGCCAACGTAGCCTGGGTGTCGCCCAACGGGGACGACAACAAGGGTAACGGAAGCGAGTCAGCACCGTACAAGAGCTTTGGTCGCGCCGTCACGAAGATCGGCGACGGCGGAACAGTGGTAGCAAAGAGTGGTATCTACCGCGAGCCACACTTTTTTGTGACGAAGAAGAATGTCACTATGCAGGCAGCACCGAACGCTGAGGTGTGGCTGAAGGGTAGTGATGTTGTAACCAACTGGTCGCGCGAGGGCAATACGTGGAAGGCCACCGGCAACTTCCAGAACTTCTGCCACGTCTGTACGACCAATATCAAGCCAGAAGTCGAAGGTATGGCTGCCTACCCAGAGCAGGTCTTTATTAATGACAAGCCACTGACGCAGGTGGGGAGCAAGGCTGAGGTCGGCCCAGGCAAGTTCTATGTGGAAGACGCCACTCAGACGACGCGTAGCGGTGGGCACTTCAACCCAGGCCGGCAAGACACCGTGAGTTACTACCTAGGCTCAGACCCAACGGCTGGCACAACGGAGATCTCGCAGCGCACTCGCGCCTTTACTACAACAGGCGAGAACTTCAAGCTGCAGGGTATTAATATTTCGCAATACGCACCTAACCAAACCTGGGGCTTTAAAGACCCACAGCTGGATGACAAGGCTGGGCCAATCGCTATCTCCATCAACGGGAAGAACTCGCTGGTGCAAGATGTGATCGTAGCGCAGAACTCGAACTCGGGGTTGTTCCTCGATAAAGCATCGGGCAGCGTAGTGAAGAACAGCCAATTCCTCGACAACGGGGGTAATGGTGCTGGTGCCAACCGCATCGAGAATGCGGTGTTTGAAAACAACACCTTTAGCAACAACAACGCCGCTGGCTTCGAAACCAATGGTAGCTACTGTACCTCATGGTGTGGTATGGCCGATGTGAAGGTGACTCACGCCGAGAACTTCACCTTCCGCAACAACGTGGTGGATTACTCGAAGTCTGGCTCGACCAACTCCGACATCGCTGTGGCCAAGCGCCACCAGCTGCCAGGCTTCTGGTGTGATGAAGGATGTATTAACACCAACATCGTCAACAACTACTTTACCAACGTCCAGATGGCGATCTTCTACGAGGTGTCGCACACTGGTATCATCGCTTCGAACATCATCGAGGGTTCGGGCTCTGGTATCTTAGTGTCGGGTAGCAGTAAGACGAAGATCTACAACAACTCTATCTCACGCACCGCCTACCCAATCCGCATCCGTGAGGATACCCGCAGCAAGGGTTGTAATGCCTACCAAGGTAGCACCTGTACTGCACCGGAGAGCTGGTCGCAGGCCAAAGGCCTGAGCTGGGATACAACAGGCACAGAGATGTACAACAACATCATCTCATCACGTGCCGCAACTGCCAAGGATGGCGATAGCCCATACTGGGCATACGGTGTCCGCACCAAGGGTGGTGCTAACATTGGCGGGCCAAAGGTTGGCACAAACGAGATGTTTGCTGGCCTCGACTACAACGTCTACTACCGCAACGATACCAATGTCGACAAGACCGTCTTTACCTGGGACTTGGCTCAGACGGACGCGCCGATCGACGTTCTCTTTAGCAAGACATCCGACATTGCCAAAGATGGCCGGGTCAGCAAGGCGATCGATGGCCTGGAGCGCAACTCGCTCGACCAAACTGGCTCACGCAGCGCCAACCCATTCTTCACCAGCGAAGCTGCGAACAACAACGACTACAACAAGAGTAACTACACCATCAAGGCTGGAAGCCCAGCTGCCAACAGTGGTAAGGAGCTGCCTGCCGACGTAGCGAAGGCAATCGACCCAAGCGGTGCAACCGTGAAGGCCGGCACCAAGGTGAACCGTGGTGCACTGGTCAACGCCAACATGACTGGTGGCGAACCAAACATCAGCAGTAAGAGCAGTAGCACCCCACAACAAAATAACGCCAACGGTGCAACGACCAACGGGCAGGCAAACCCAAAAGCACCGGGCATGGGCAGCGCCAGTAAAGCTGACACTGCTCATGCAGCCCAAACTGCTGAAGCCGACACCAAGAGTGACAACAGCACTGTAGCGGTCCCAGACGCCCATCTTAAGGCGGCAATCAACAAGCGCTTGTCTGAGACCCTTGGCGCACGCCGCAGTGCCTCACAGGACGTAACAGCAGGCGAGATGCAAAAGTTGACTGGCCTGTCGCTCATCCTGCCGGGTGATGCAGCAGATGACCGCAAAGTGGCCGACCTGACTGGTCTTGAGGTGGCAACGAACCTCGACTGGCTGGCAATTGATGGCAACAAAGTGAAGAGCCTTGCACCGCTCGCCAAGCTAACCAAGCTGACTTCGTTGACCGCTCATTCCAACCAGATCGAGTCGCTTGACCCAATCGCTGGCCTGGCGAACCTCAAGCTTGTGATGGTCTCGGGCAATCCAATTACCTCCACCAAGCCGCTTGCTAAGCTTGCGCACCTCAAGCGGGTCTCGCTCTCGGGCAAAGATGGCTTCGTGCTAGACATTGCCGACGTTGCGGCCAGCAAGAGCAGCCTGGAGTCGCTCTCACTCTACGACTACAGCCGCAAGACCACACTGGCCAACGGTAGCCAACTAGCGACATTTGGCAGCCTCAAGAAGCTTCGCCTCACTGGCGTCAAGCTAAATGCTGCCGATAGCGCCGCCATTGGCACACTCAAACTCGAAAAGCGCCGCATAGACTAGGTTCCTCCCCATCAGCCAAGTCTGGTAGCGTATACAAAAGGCCGAGCAGAAATGCTCGGCTTTTTGGTGTGAAAAAGAGTGCACTTCGAGCTGCTGGCGCGCTCTATCGTAGGCAATATTTTATACCCATGGCTGCTATAAATCATGCTATGAGGAGGTGTCTCTAGTTATTCTACAGAAGCAAATGCGAGAGAAGCGATATGAGAATGACTGAGGTTTTGAGCCATAGGCATGGTGGATCCGTAATACTGCAAGGGCAAGAATTAAAACGAGACGTGGGTCTAGTATTTCTAGGTATTTGCCAAATATGTATTCTATTCTTGTGTAATAAAAAAACTCAGCATGCAACAACATACTGAGTTAGTATTCTCTATGGTACACTCGGCGCGATTCGAACGCACGACCTTTGGCTCCGCAAGCCAACGCTCTATCCAGCTGAGCTACGAGTGCATACCTGGGAAACAAATGTTGCCCAGACCAAACTATAAGGTGCACTGGATGATACCAGATCGCTTATTATTGTAGCACAGAGGTGCGCTGAGGGCAAGATGCCCGTGGCCAAAACCGCTACTGCAGCCGCAGGTAAATAATCAACCGCTCAAGCAAGTCGGGCTTGCGCTCGCTCATTGGGAGGTGAGAGGCGATGAGATCAACGAGTTGCTCGCCCACATCCTCGGGGAAGTACATGACGATAGGCATAGCGAAGCGTTTACGTGGGATGAGCGTGATCCAATTCTGCGTGGGCTTGGCAGTAACGCTAAAGGAGCGGAAGGTGTCGTACGAGTAAGTCCGCTGGCCCACCACCACCTCGGCGTGGCTAGCGCTATAATTCAGTAGGGCAGCTGGCCGCTGCAGCGAGACGATCAATGCCACCGCCATAATGGGAATGAGCAGCGCAAAGGTGTAGGACTTAAACAAAAAGATCGAAATTGCGAAGAGCACCACCACAACCACGCCAAAAATCACATACCAGCCACGGGGGCGGGTGGTATCATTTACCTCGCGCTCTTGCCAGATGAGGAGCGGCTCGGTGGGGTCGGGGAAGGGCGAAACCTGCGACGAATTGCTATTGGCTTCACTCGGCCCACGGCGAATCTCGAGCGGTGGGTTGGGCTCATCAGTAGCCTGCGTCTCAGCACGAGTGGTGCGCGATGGGTCGGCGGCATCTGAGGATGATGACTGATCGAATTGCGATGGCTGCATATGTTTAGTATAGCATAGAGTAGAACTCAGGGCATACTCCATCGGATAAGAATGGTAGAAAAATAAGATAAAGAAAGATGAAGATGAATTTTTGAGATCTGGGCTATGTGGCGATTTGATTCAATATAAAATACCCTCAGTAACACACCTGCTACCGAGGGTTCGAGTAAGCCCAACATGGCGGAGAGAGTGGGATTCGAACCCACGGTAGGGGGTGCCTACGCCGGTTTTCAAGACCGGTACCTTCAACCACTCGGTCATCTCTCCAGTCTCGCTTATTATAGCATGAGATGGGATAGGGTAAAAGATGGGGTGACTAACTTTTGCGTAAGCCCTGGATATTATCCTTATCCCCCTTGTTCTGCAGAGCCGAAACATTGTTCCTTCTCTCCAATGTTGATTATAGATGGGGCAATACCACAACGACTTACGTAAACGGCTGATGGGCCACCACCACTGCAATAACCTGCCGTGCACCAGCAGTGCGGAGGCAACGCGAAGCATAGCGGATCGTTGCCCCCGTTGTAGAAATGTCATCGATAAGGCAATAGGTGACCTCTGATGAGAGTGTGCGGGGGCAGGTAAATGCCTGGCGGGCTTGCTGCTGGCGCTGAGTACGACTGCTCCCTAGCTGCACACTGTGCTGAGCGCGCGTGAGGACTGGCTGGCAGGGCAGGGCACGCCGCTGCGCAAAGGCCTGCGCAAGCAACCGGCAGTGGTCATACCCGCGCTGGCGCTGGTGTGCCGGAATGGTTGGGATGGGTACGATGATGGTATCGGCTGGTAGTGGCGGCGTAACGGCATCGAGCAAGCCTGCCAGGGTGTGCTGAGCCGCCTGGGCACGCTCAAACTTGTAGCGGTCGATCAATCGCTCTAGCGCGCCCTCACGCTGCAGGGCACACCAGGCAGCCGCATAGGGCAGCGAGCAGGTTTGGCACTGGCCAGACAGGGTAGGTTGGCCACATTCGAGGCAACGGTAGAGCGGGTTGCGAATGATGTCGTTTTTACAATTATCACAGAGTAGTGTCCCAACGATGTTGCAACCACAACAGGTATGCGGAGCGAGGAGGGTAGCAAGATAGGTCGGTATTGTGATTTTTACACTCATGAGGCCTCTCCGGTTGATTATACGCCATTGATTAGCTATAATAAATCCAGACTGTTGTCGAAATGGTAATTGTGAATTAGCAAAAGAAAGTATGTGGAGGAAACTATGGCCCGGAGTCAAGATGATGATCTTTTGATCGGTGATGAGCTTGCGGCAGCATTTTTGGAGGGTGATGACTCGCTCGCGCCAGCTGCGCCAACTCACCAGCCGATGAATCACGCCCAAGCAAACCCAATGCCTGCCCAGAGTCAGCAGAGCCAAACTTCGCCATGGGGCGAAGAGCCTGCCCAGAGCGAAGAGGACTACACTGGCCAATTGGCAGTCGATGTGTACGAGACCGAAACACAGCTCGTGGTGAAGGCCCGCACCGCTGGAGTAAACCGCGAGGAGCTAGATGTGAAGATCAATGACGGGCTGTTGACAATCGTTGGCACCCTAAGCAGTGGTGACGACACCGTAGCCACCAAATGGCACAACCAAGAGTGCTACTGGGGTGAATTTAGCCGTACGCTGGAGCTGCCCGTAACGGTACGTGAGGATGAGACGACTGCCGTGCTGAAGGATGGCGTACTGACCATTACCTTCGAGAAGGTTAAGCAAGAGCAGGCTAAGAAGATCCCGATCCTGTAGAGAAGGGAAAACGAGCTTTGAGATAATGACCCCGCTGATGCGGGGTTGTTTTGTGCTACGGGTAGCTAATAAGGTCTTTCATGGTATTCTTGTCTTATATATTCTTATTTCGTTTAGTAGAGCGTGAATATTGGCAATCTGGGGCTGGTAGACGGCACTCTAAGAGGTTAGCGCTGTAGTAATCGGAGAAGAGGGTTTCAGATGGAATTTCTTAGCTAGAGTAGAATAGTATGGCTAGTGCTACGCAAAAACGGCTAATATTAGACATCTCTGCAGTAAGAAGAGACAAGATTTCTTGCACGAGCGTCAACAAGCATATTCCTAACGAAAGTACCACCCTGCGAGAGGGTGGTATAAGAGAGCCAATGAAGAAAGGTGGTTGTGTTATTGCCCTTGGTTGGCACCGATATTGACGACGACGAAGTTGACGAGCGCGTAGGCGATGATCGCAACGACAAGACCAACGATGGCGTACATGATGGTGTTCTTAGCGCCAGTAACGGCATTTGAGTCACCATTTGATACGGTATAGCGCACACCGCCGATGACGATCATGATAACAGCGACTGCACCAACGATGAAGAGGATCACGTTGACGACAGTTTGAAAGATACCAGTGCCTTCAGTACAGCCTTCTTTTTCGCTACCAAAGAGACAACTTACTTGGTCGTTCCCCTTAGCAGAGCCAACTCCCTTCCTGAGGCCAAGACCGTTGTCGGATGCAGCTGCTGCGCCAACGTGTGGAGCTACCAGCCCAGCAACACCTGCAGCTAGCACTGGCACGGCGAGGAGTGTAAGCATAGCTTTTTTGATATTGATTTTCATTGTCGTATCCTTTCTATTGGCGTTAGTACTGTCTTGTACTACCTGTACTATCTATATATACCAAAAATTTGCCAAAATGTTAAGAGCTAACGGAGAAAATTACCGAAAAAGAGCCTATTTTATTGCAGAATGCAAGCAAAGTAAATGATAGTGGTAGTTAGACGTAATTATATTGGGCGGTTGGAGTGGATTGGCCACCACCACTCACGAGGTTATCAACGACGAAATTGACCATGGCATAGGCGAGAATAGCCACAACAAGGCCGACAATAGCGTAGAGAATGGTATTTTTGGCACCCTGGATGCCGTTTGAGTCGCCGTTAGATGTGGTGTAGCGAATACCACCGATGACGATCATGACGACGGAGATAGCGCCGAGGGCAAAGAGCATGATGTCGATGATGCTTTTGATAGCTGAGCCGATGGTTATTTGGTTGCTGTCTCCACCAGCACCCTTGATGCCTTCCTTAACCTTTTCCTTTGCCGTAGTGCTTGCCGCAAAGGTGTTGATGGGTGATGGCGCTGCTGCGCTGATCGATGGGGCAATGGCACCAGCTACAACAGTGGAGCAGATGCTTGCGCTGAGAAGTATTTTTGTAAAGGTATTCATGGTGGTTGTATCTCCCTTATGTTATCGATATTCTATCAGTAATCCAATTTACTATACCATAGGCAAGTATAGCAATGACAAGACCTGCTACTGCATAGAGGATAGTGTTGCGAGCGGCCTTAACTTTCTGTGGGTCGCCATCAGCTAATGTAAAGCGAAAGCCCGCATAGACAATCATAAGGGCAGAGACGCCACCAAGAACAACGAGGGCAATGTTAATGCCACGTGTGACGATGACCATTGGAGTGAGAGCACCACCTTGTGCACTTGAAGTTACCGCATGGCAGCCATCGTTACCATCACCGTCGGTAGCTAGATCGCAGGCATTATCAGTCTTGAGTTCTCCTGTGACGTCAACACGGGCAAAGGCGGAGGGTGAATAGGTAAGACCGAGCAACAGGGCTGTACCAATAAGACAGAGTGTGCGCTGTAGAGATAGCTTCATCAAAAGACTCCATTTAGAACAGTATTGGTAATGACAAAAGCGAGAAGAACAACAGCGAGACCAACAATGGCACCAAGCAGGGTGTTCTTGGCGCGACTTACTTGGCTTGGGTCGTCTTGTGACACGGTATACATAAAACCCGCTACAATAATGACGATAACTGCAACCACCCCGGCCCAAATATAAGCAGTGTTAAGGACATTTTGAAGAATGCTTGAGTTATCCGCGGAGCTTTGGTATTTGATATCTTGTGCACTAACACCTTTGAGGGCTGAGAATATAGGCCACATTTAGATAACTCCCGCTACCATATCAACAATTGCTGCTGCTGAGATTGCAATAACGAGACCAATAAGAGCATCGCGGATCGTGTTCTTTGCTTTAGCCATTGCATCGGGGCTGCCTGTACTGACCATATACATATAGCCACCCTTAATGATAAACCCAACGGCAACATAGGCAACGATAACCATTGCAGCCTGAAGGATATTGAGGGCAATTGTGAGGATCATCGTCTGGATGTCGGTCGTTTGGATCGAACTGCAATCGTTCGAGTCTTGGAGACCACGGTACCAAGCGGGCATACCAAGGAAGTTGGGTGGTGAACAGGGTGCAGCAGCGTGCGCTGGAGTAGCAGACGCAAAGGAGAGTATGGTGGCAACAGCAAGCCCAAAAACAGCAAGACGGCGAATCATCGGATAATTCCTCCTGGCACAAGGAAGTTAAGCGCAATACCCATAACTGCATATGCCAAAATACCAATGACAACATTAGTGATAACTGTCTTGGCTTGGGCTGTTTTGTTGGCATCACCGCTAGCAGTTGAGTAGAGAATACCAGCGTAAATAAGCGCGCCAACGGCCGCAATGCCAACGCCGACATTCATGATTCTGAGAACGCCAATGAGTAGGCTAGAGATGTTGTCATCTCCCTTATCTTTTGGGTTAGCCTCTTGGGAACAACTTACGCCTGTGAAGTCAATAATCCCGCAGCCACTGCCTGTTGCCATCACCTGCACTGGCGCAGCAATACTACCGGCAAACATCGCCAGCACTGCACCAAGGCCCAAGATTAATCGCTTATATTTCATGATACTATTCCTACGCTGTAGTGTATACGATACGAGCGGTGTTGTAAAGACTGGGGTGGGGTGCGAACAGAGTAGGAGTGAGGGGTTATATATTGGCATTGTTATAATGGTGCATAAAATTTGAGTTGCTTGATCTATCGGGCGATTTCCTCCCTGTTGTGTTACTCAGGAGGAGATGATAAATTGCGGATGGTTATTGTGGCTCAGCACTGGGGATGTGACCTTAGATAATGGTAGCCCGTACAACAGCTCAGAGAGCTGCGCGCTATACAAGGTTTTGATATGCAGGCAGCAAAAACTTGACCACTGTGCGATATTATGCTAATGTCGAACAAGACATGAACAGAGCGTGGCGAGTGGTTGCGCGGGCGAGGGGTTGTCTGCGGCAATATACGGGGTGGCTGGCACTATTAGTGACGGCACTCTTAGGGCTCACGCTCGCTACCCCTGTGCCGGTGTATGCTGCTGAGACGGCACAGCGCCAGGGCGAGAACCTCGTCTTTCGTCATAATACCTTCAAGCCACACCGAGCCAACGACAAAGATCTGACTGCTCGTGGTTTACCTGCTGGTGTGCACTTCTATGAGTATGAGCCAACGACCAATCGGCGCCAAACCATCGTCTTCCCAGCTGGTAGTGATCCGCTTCGTGCCAAGGAAGCGACGTACGTAGAGTATATCTTTGTTGAGCCAGATACGTATAACAAGATGGATGATGCCATTGCCATCTCTGTCTCGGGGCAGCAGGAGGCCGCGCCGCAAAATAATGGTGGCCAAAACAACCAAAATAACCAAAATAACGGTGGTCAAGCTGAGCAAAACGCTGGTAATAATCAGAACAACGCCAACGGCCAAAATGGTGGGAATAACGGCCAAGCGGCAAATAATAACAACAACCAGCCCCAAGACAAACCCGCCGAGCAAGCAGACAAAGATGATGGTGCCACGACCAGTTGTAGTGGCACAGCGCTGGGAAGCATTGGCTGGATTGTCTGCCCAGTGAGTAACTTCATGGCGTGGATCACTGACCAGCTTTACCAGCAAGTGGCGCAGTACTTGGCGGTGCAGCCACTCCAATCTAGCGGCGATGGCACACTCTTTCGTTTTTGGGCGATCATGCGCGACTTGGCCAACATCGCCTTTATCATCGTCTCGCTCATCGTAATTTATTCGCAAGTTACCAGTGTTGGTATTAGCAATTATGGCATCAAGAAGATGTTTCCGCGCCTTGTCGTGTCAATTATCGTCGTTAATATGTCGTTTTGGCTATGTGCGGCAGCGATTGATATTTCGAACATACTGGGCTTTCAGCTGCAGCAGCTGTTTGTCAATATTGCCTCGACGGTTAACGGGGCGGATTATAATACGCTTAACAAAATTACGTGGCCTAATATCATGAGTGCTCTACTGACGGGTAGCGCTGGTGCGGTGGGTGCGGTGGTGGGAGTGAGTGCACTGGTGGGCGCGACCGATGGGGCGCTGGCGATGGCTATTCCGCTGCTGGTGGGTGTCCTGCTGGCGGTCATCATCGCTGCGGTAATTATTGCGGCGCGTCAGGCGCTTATCACGATTCTTGTTATCATCTCGCCCTTTGCCTTCTTGCTGCATGTGCTGCCCAGTACAGAGAAGTATTTTGATAAGTGGAAGGATCTCTTTATGACGATGATGCTGATGTTTCCGCTGATGTCGATATTGTTTGGTGGATCGCGCCTGGCAGGAGTAGCTATCCTGACCAATGGTAAGGATGCGAACAATCTCAACCTCATCATCCTTGGATTGGCAGTGCAGGTGGTGCCACTGGTGCTAACGCCCTTTGTGGTGCGGATGAGTGGCTCGCTGCTTGGTCGGCTGGGCGCGATTATGAATGATCCGCGGCGTGGCATCGTTGACCGGACGCGAACCTGGGCGCAACAGCGGGCAGACCTGCGCAAATCGCGCGTGCTTGCTGGTGATGCGCAGCGCAACTGGCTGGGCAATGCAGCGCGGCGGAAAGCCCTGAAGAAGCGCGCTATTCAGCAGCGAACCGATGCTTATACGAAGCGCTTTGAAACAATGGCCGACTTATCGGCGGTGGGGCGGAGCAACGATGAATACAACCGCTACACCGACCTGCGTGGCAAGGAGGGAGCAGCGCGGCGCGACCGAGCCTGGAACGTGCGCCTCTTGCATGATAATGAGCTCAAGCAGCGAGCGCTTAATACCCAGCTCACCTCTGATGAAGCCAAGAATGCCGCCCATAAGCTGGATACGCTCTATGATGAGCTGAAGCTTGGCGGTGAGGTGCCAGCTGGCTTGAGCCATGGCCTGGGGCGACGCGCTTATGCGGCAGCTGAGGTGGGTGCACTAACGGAGATCCGCAGTGCGATGGCGCAGCGCGAAGTGCGGGCGAAGATCGACCGTGAGCTCCTCGCTGATGGGGCAGTAGCTAATGCTGATGGTGTGGTGCTGCGCGATGGCGATGGCATTGCCTTGCGCCGCCGGATGGTCGATGGCCAGACGCTGCAAGATTACGCCACAGGGGTAGGGCACAAGAACCTGATGGTAGCAGGCCAGACGGCGCGGCTGCGCAAGGAGTTTGGCGAGCATGTTGCGGCGGAAGACCAGCTGATGCGCCACTTCAAGCTCAACAGTAACCAATGGCAAGCTATGGCTGCTACTGGTGATACTGCCATCACCCTCACCGATGCTAGTGGCAACCAGCACACCTTCCGGGCGGACAATGAGTACGTGAAGGAGGCGGCTATCGAGCACCAATTCCGCGCCGGCTCGGCTGGCCAAAAGCGCGAGATCATCCGCGAGACTGGCCGCGAGATCGAATACGTGGCAGACGATGGCACGGTGCAGGTGCGTCAGGGGTACAACTATGATGCCCGCGCCACTGTCTCGGCTGAGGCGGTGGCCTCTGGGGTGGCGAGTGCGGTGCCATTTGTGAATGACGTGACGTACGATGCAATCTTGCGCGGCGAATACAACGGTGCAGCTGCCGAGAAGATGCACTCGCTACGCCAAGTCTTTGAGGGGCGGCTCAAGGCAGAGAACTTCGCTGGGGCAAATGATGGCGCACTAGAGCTGATCTATAGTATCCCCGACTTGCCCGACTACCAGCAGATCAAAGACTCGTATCTTCGCACCCTCTCGCCTGAGAAACGGGCTGCCATCGAGCCGACTTTTGACCAAGCTTATGCTGAGCGTCACCAAGCCCTTCGCCACGATGCTTACCGCATTCTCAACACTCCAGAGCTCCGCCGCAATACCAATGCCGCCAACCGTGCTGTGTATGAGCGGTATGCGGAGCGGCCGCAGGGGTAGTATAATAAATAGCAGAGGAATACTAGCGCGCAGTGTCTGCTTTTGCCACTGCTTTTTTGTACGATCTTCGAGACAGTCGGCCTGCCAGTGGTGCTGCCACAACAACTCCCCCAAAGCCAGCCGCTACTGCTTTTGCTGCGTTGCTTTGCTGGGTTGCAAGCCTCTCTTCGCGCGACGGCTGTGCGCCCAGATCAGCTACGTCTGAGGGGTCAACGACGGCAGTGTCATCGGTTGTTTCGATGAAGACTTTTGGAGGAGTAAGGTGGTTAATGTCACCCGGATATTCGCAAATTACCAAGCAGCCCATATATGAGGCAGCGAGTGATGCAGCCCCACCCAGTATCAATGCCATACCACCCATTTCGCAGGCTACATCAAGTCGTGACAATTGATGGCTTCTCTGCTCGAGATACTCGGCACGAGCCCCATGAATCGCCCTTTGGGTTGCCTCATCCATAACTGCTTCGTCTGGGCTAGAGCCGCTGGTCGATAGCTCGGCTGGTGTCTGCGGGTAGGATTCAGTCATTGCTGGAGTAGGGAAGACCGCTGTTGGGTTGCTTTTGCTATAGGTAGAATCAAGATGTGATGCTATAAAGGACGGCAGCTCAGTTGCAAGACTGGTTGATGACTTTGGCAGTATGGCAGGTGGTTGGTTTCTCATGACCGAGGTCGATTCCTTGTGTTTGTCAGAAATTATTGTAAATGATAGTTTGATCATACAAACTAATGACATAGTTTGTCAAGCTAATAAGATCTGCGGCCTCTAACCATTACTCTCATAATTTTCGTCTGGGTGAGGTGTGGTGGGCCCAATATAGAATCTAATACTCTTATCCTCCACACCCAAAACCCACCGACCAAGCGGTGGGTTATGAGGCACGAAACAGAGGTAATGTGCCAGTTTTTTGCTGTAATAGACTAGCGCGCTGTGCTGCTACTTGCGGGTAAAGATCTCGCGCAGGCTGAGCTTGCGGCTGTACTCGAGTGCGCCAAAGCGGAAGAGGCGCACGCCCATCATGATGGCGATGACGGCACAGACAGTCAGGATGCTAATGCTAATGGCGGCGTCTGTCGCACTGAGGTTGCCAATCGCATTGCGCAGCATGAGTGGGATGGGCGAGGTAAGTGGGAAGTAGGTGATGATCTTGCTTGGCAGCGCGTCTGGTGTGGAGACGAGCATAGCGGCGGCATAGAGCGGCGCAAAGAGCAGGATCATGATGGTGGCAAAGAAGCTACCAGCTTCCTTGGCGGTGGGTACAGCGGCACCAATAGCCACCAGCATACCAGTGAAGAAGAGGAAACTTGCGGCAAAGGCAAGGAAGCCTATCCCAATTCGCACGGGGTCAACCGCAATGTGCGAGAGGTCGACATCGGGCAACTGCAGCTGGTCTTTGAAGAAGAGATAAGCAACAAGCACTGGCAAAATAACGAGCAACCCCTGAATAAACGCCAGGACGATGAGCGAGATAATCTTGCCGATGATGAGTGTGCGAGCGTGCACCGTGGTGAGGATCATCTCAATGACACGGTTTTCCTTTTCCTCTGTTGTGCTGGTGAGCATTTGGTTGCCAAAGAAGCTAATGAGGAAGTAGAACAGCACCAAGAAAAGCCCGGGTAGGATCATCTCATTGATGGCGTTGTATTCTTTGCCATTTTTGTAGACGGTATTCTTGGTGTTAATTTTGTCTTGGATGACCATGCGCACTGCTGGGCTGACCTCTGATTGGACAGAGTTAGAGAGTAGGCTGGTGGCGATGCCGCTGTAGCGGCCGTTGTCAAAGAGCCCAACATCTTTGCCATAGACTTCCACCCGTTCTTTGGCGATGTCTTTGGGGTAGTAGATGTAGGCGTCGAGCTTACCTTCTTGGACTCGCTTGATGGTGGCGTCTTTGTCCGTGGCAGCGACGGGCTGGGCTTTGGTGGCGGCGAGCAGCTCTGGCTTGACGAGCTTGGACTCATCCGTCACGGCAAAGCTAAAGGCTTGCTTCTCGAGGTTCTTAGCAGCATCGGCCGAGGCTTTATTAGAGAGGAATATAACCCCAAAGAGCACGGCAAACACCAGCGGGAAGCTGATTGCCGCAAGCCAAAACGACTTCTTCTTGAGCGAACGGGTAATCTCGAACCGGATGACGGTAGATAGGTTATGCATATTAGTTGTCCTCCTTGCTGGGCTGGCTATAGACCTGGATGAAGATATCGTCGAGCGATTTGCCGCCAAACTGCGCGCGCACCTCGTCTACTGTACCATAGGCATGAGCCACGCCGTCTTTGAGCAGCAAGATGCGGTCGCACAAGCGCTCAACTTCGTCCATCTGGTGGGTGATCATCACGACTGTGGCACCCTTGGCTTGGTGCTCCTCAATGATTTCCATGAGCAAGCGCCGGTTGACGGGGTCGAAACCTTTGGTGGGTTCGTCGAGAATGATAAGCTCTGGGTCGTTGATGATGGTGATACCGAGCTGAACCTTTTGCTGCTGGCCACCACTGAGCTTATCCAGGCGGGTCTTGGCTTTGTCGGCCAGGCCAACCCGCTCGAGGAAGGCGAGTGACTTGCTGCGTGCCTCGCTGCGGCTGAGGCCTTTGAGCTGGCCAAAGTAGACCATCGTGTCGATGACGCTCTCCTTCTTGTACAGGCCGCGCTCTTCGGGCAGGTAACCAAGCTTGACGTCGCCCGAGACAGAGTATGGCTTGCCATCGATGAGCAGCTCGCCACCAGTTGGTTGATAAATGCCGAGGAGTGAGCGGATCGTGGTGGTCTTGCCCGAGCCGTTGCTCCCCAAAAACCCAAACGTCTCGCCGCGTTTCACCTCAAAGCTGAGGTCGTCGATGACGCTGGTCTTGCCAAATTTCATCGAAAAATGGCTGACGGTGATGATAGAATCTGTTACTTCCATAACGATATCATATCATATCGAGGTGCGATGTAAAGAGCAGCGATATAATATCCAAAAAACATAGCTTGCCAGCCATGCTACAATACTCCTATGAAACTGAAACGACTGATGATGCCGCTGCCGTATCGGCGTTTGGTGATTGCTTTTGTGGCGGGGTTTTGTGTGATGGTGTTTGAGCTGGTAGCAGCGCGGGTGATGTCGCCAGTGGTGGGGGCGTCGACGTATGTGTGGGCGAGTATTATTGGCGTCATCATTGCGGCGATGAGCCTGGGCTACTGGCTGGGTGGCGTGCTAGCCGATACGCGCTCGCGCGATGGCGATGTGGCGTGGCTGCTGCTTGGTGCGGCGCTGCTGATGCTAACGGAGCTATGCCAATACCACGATATATTGCGGTGGGTAGCGCAGCTGCCGATCGATATTCGCCTGCAAGCTACAGTAGCGGCAAGCCTACTTTTTGCTCCGACCAGCCTGGTGCTGGGAGCAGTGAGTCCCTACCTGGTGGAGCGGCAGACAGAGACGCTGGCGCGAACGGGGCGGTCGGTGGCGTCGCTGAGTGCGGTGAATTCGATTGGTGGGATCGTTGGCACCTTTGCGGCGGGGTTTTTCTTGTTTGGTTGGCTGGGGATTCACGACGTGCTGGTGGTACTCATTAGTCTGCTCGTGCTAGCCAGCTGGCTGGTGGTGCCAGGCCAGCGCTGGCAGTGGCGCGTGGTGGTGAGTGTGCTGTGCGTGGGCCTGGCGCTGGGCTATCGCGTGGCACCAGTGGTGCGGGCCCAGGCTGCGCAGATGATCGATACCGCCGCGGCGCACTACACACTCCAGCAATGGCATCGGCAGGATGGCGTGATTATCCGCGGGATCGCCAGTGGCCCGGTCGGTGTGCAGTCTGGTGTGGTGGTTGGGCAGCCTCAGCAGCTGCCATTTTGGTATACGCGCCAGATGATGCAGGCGGTAGAACAGGCCCCGCAGCGGCAGCGCATTTTGGTGCTGGGCGGTGGGACTTTCACAGTGCCGCGCCTCCTTGCTCAGCGCTATCCGCAGAGCCAGATCGATGTGGTAGAGATTGATCCAGGGCTCTTGCCGATTGCTCGCCAGTATTTTTATTATCGCGACCCAGCCAATGTGCGGCCGATCTTCCAAGATGCGCGCGTCTTTCTCGAGCGCAGCACCGAGCAGTACGATATCGTCCTTGTTGATGTGTACAACGACGGCGATGTACCCGCCTCACTGGCAACACACGAGTATGCTACCGCACTCAAGCGGCATCTCCGCCCCCAGGCTCGTGTGGTGGTTAATATGATTGCCAGCCGCCAGCCAGCCTGCCAGCCACTGTTCGCTGCTCAGGATGCGCCGTATGCCGCTCTATTGGGGCAGGGGAGTTTTCGTTATGAGCGGGCAGATGGCTGGGATTATACTAATGTCGTGGCGACGTACGGTGGCGATAATACTTCTCGCCAGCCAGCTCCCTTCGCCAGCCAGCCGCCGTACCATGATGATTATGCTCCTCTCGAGCGATTGCGGCAGGAGTGCCGAGAGGTGTCTGAGAGTAAGAGATAGCTAGCTCTCCGATAACAATGGGAAGGGTCGTACATAATGCTTTGTTGTTATATAAATATAATGAAGCTAGATATTCTCTGCGTTAGCTCCACCTCCCCATACTTCATCCGATGGAGTGTGAAAACTCGTTGTAATAACGAGTTTTCAGCCCAGCGCAAGAGGTCGATATCCAGTGAATATCGACCCTTATAGCGTTCCTGAGGATGGAGTGTGGGGAGGTGGAGCGTGAGATAATGCCAAAGTGCTGAGTTTTTGTGCGCTATCACCAACAGAGGTCACCCGCAAAATCGGTTGTAGTTTTCACAAAACCTCTTGCCAAGCACCATATCTGGCGCCTATAGTAGGACCCAGACGCTACATATATAGCGAGCACACATAAACACGGGAGAGACAACAATACAGCTTGGCTCCAGGCGTGCCCTGGTGGCTGGTTTTGTGCACCGTATGATAAGGAGCCTAAGGGGAGGGATAATGACGATTCATATTACCAAGCGCGATGGCACGACCGAGCCATTTGACACAACCAAGATAAATGCCACGTTGCTGGCAGCAAGCCAGGGGCTGGCCGATCCGCTGCAGAAGATCGTGCAGATTGCTCGCGAGCTGCAGCTGACGCTCTTTGATGGGATGACGACCAAGCAGCTGGAGGAGACGCTCATCCAGACGACGGTGCAGAATATTAAGGATGACCCAGACTACGACACGATTGCGGCGCGCCTGCTGCTGGGCACGATCTACCGCGATTTGCTGGGCGTATATACTACTGATGAAGAATTGCGCCAGCGTCACGCTGAGGCCTTTCCGCGCTATATTCGCCAGGCAGTGGCCGATGGCTTGCTTGACCCCCGCATGCAAGATGAGACGATCTTCGACCTCGAGCGCCTGGCTGCTGCGCTTGACCCGAGTAAAGATAAACTCAGCAAATATCTTGGCGTGGTGACCAACCGCAACCGCTACGCCCTGCGCAAGCAAAACGGCGAGCCGCTCGAAGTGCCGCAGTTTACCACTATGCGCATCGCCATGGGCCTGAGCTACAATGAGGAACACCCTACTGAGGCAGCCATTGAGTTTTACCAGCACATGGCTAATCTCGAATACAGCCCGGGCGGTAGCACCCGCGTTAATGCTGGTGGGTTGTTCCCGCAGCTGAGCAACTGCTTCGTCATGGAAGTGCAGGATGATATGGAGTCCATTGCCAAGAGTGTGCGCGATACAATGTGGATTGCCAAAGGGACGGGCGGCATTGGTATCAGCTTTACCAAGCTGCGGGCGGCGGGCAGCCCCGTCAAGACGACCAACACAACAAGCACGGGGCCAATTCCATTTATTAAGATGATCGATACAGCGCTGTTTGCGGTGTCACGCAAGGGTAAGAAGATGGGTGCAGCTGCTGTGTATATGGAAAACTGGCACATCGATTTCAAGGAATTTATAGACCTGCGCTCTAACTCCGGCGACCCGTATTTGCGGACACGCTACCTCGACACAGCGGTGTTTATTAGTGATGAATTTATGCGCCGGGTGCAGGCTGATGAAGACTGGTATCTCTTTGATCCAGCCGAGGTGAGTGACTTGAGCGAGCTGTATGGTGCGGCTTTCGCTAAGCGGTATGCGTATTACATTACTCAGGCCGAAGCGGGCAAGCTGCGCGCTTATGATAAGCTGCCTGCACGCCAGCAATTCCACAGAATTCTCAGTAGTTTGCAGGCGACCGGCCACCCGTGGCTCACCTGGAAGGACGCTATTAACCTCCGGGCGCTTAACAATAACACTGGTACTATTCACCTCAGCAATCTCTGTACAGAGATCACTTTGCCGCAAAACGAGCACAATATTGCGGTGTGTAATCTGGTGAGTATCAACCTCAGCGCTTTCCTGGATGACGCGACCAAGACGTGGGACTGGCCACGACTCGAGCAGGCGACGCGCTCAGCCACGCGGCAACTTGATAACCTTGTAGACATTACCACAACACCTATCTCGGAGGCGATGAATAGTAACCTGCAAAATCGAGCGATTGGCCTGGGCTTTATGGGTCTTGCCGATGTGCTAGAAAAGCTCGAGCTGAGCTATGAATCTGAGGCGGCGTACGAGCTGATCGATCAGCTGGCGGAGTTTATTAGCTACTACGCCATCGACGAGTCGGCCGAGCTAGCGGTGACGCGCGGTAGCTATCCTAACTTTGCTGGCAGTGGCTGGAGCAAGGGGGAATTGCCTATCGACACGATTGACCGGCTTGGCGCGCAGCGGGGTGAGGCAGTAGCAATTAACACGACTCGCCGCCTCGACTGGGAGGCACTTCGCCCCAAGGTGAGGCGCGGCATGCGCAATGCCACGCTTATGGCCATCGCTCCCACCGCCAATATCTCGCACGTGACGGGTACCACTCCAGGGATCGACCCGCAATTTAGCCAGATCTTTAGCCGGAGCACGCTCAACGGTAAATTCCTTGAGGTCAATGCTAACCTGGTGCGCAAACTCAAAGCACTCGGCCTGTGGGAGGAGCTTAAGGATGAGCTGCTTACTAACCAAGGCGACATCCAGCACATGGAGCAGATCCCTCAGGCGGTGCGCGACGTGTATAAGACGAGCTTTCAGCTTAGCCCGTATGCCTTCATTGAGGTGGCAGCCCGCGCTCAGAAGTGGGTTGACCAAGCGATTAGCCGCAATATGTATTTAGAATCGCGTAATATCGAGGAGTATATTACGATCTACAGCGAAGCCTGGCGTCGCGGCCTGAAAACGACGTATTATTTGCACGTGAAGCCACGCCACCAGTCCGAGCAGGTCTCCATCCGTGCCAACAAAACCGAGCAAAAACTCCACCAAGACGCCAAGCGCGTGGGCTTTGGTGGCTTCTACCGCGCACGCAAGAAGCAGGAGGAAGGGAAGGAGAAGGAATCATGAGCCACGAGTATAGCAATATAGCAAAGATGAGAGCAAGCACAGAACTGCCAGTTGATGGAACGCAGCAGCCAGAGCTCGCGCCGGGTGGTGTCCACCACACTATCGGCACTGTAGCAACGGGAGAGGCAGACGGCACAGCCTCAATACATTATGTCCAAGATGCCCTTGATGTTGGTCTGGACTCACCACTCTTCCCAGTACCGCAAACAGAGAAAAAATTGAGTCAGCAAGATAACAGCTTCGTAGCCGAGCGTCACCCAGCAGATATGGGACCAGAAATATAAGCTTGGATAGTATAATAATTTAATTCGTTTTTTACAAAAACAAGGAGGTAATAATGGGCATTTTAGGATCAGGCGTACGCGATGGCTTGCAGCTCAAGCCGGTGCGCTATGACTGGGCGTACCGCCTATACAACCAAGCGGTGGCTAACACGTGGTTCCCTAATGAGGTACAGTTGAGTCAGGATTTGGCGGATTTTGAGAAATTGAGTGAGGACGAAAAGCATGCCCTCAAGATGGTGATTAGCTACCTTAACCCTAACGAGCTGCTGATTAATAAATCGCTGGCTTTTGGTATTTACCCCTGCGTGAACGCCGCCGAGTGCCACCTGTATCTTTCGAAACAGATGTGGGAAGAGGCGAATCACTTTATGACCTTCGAGTATATTATCGAGACCTTCCCGTTTGACCGTGAGGAAATTTATGCGGCGGGCTGGGGTAAAAAATCCTTGGCGGATAAAGCCGCCTTCCAGACCAAATACGTCACGCGTATGATGGAAGAGCGCCCGGATGTGACGACGCTGGAGGGCAAGAAGGACTTTGTGCGCAACTTGGTGGCGTATAACATCGTGCTGGAGGGGATTTGGTTCTACAGTGGTTTTATGGTGGGAATGAGCTTCCGCCGGCGCAACCTACTGCGCAACGTTGGCACGCTGCTGGACTGGGTAACGAAGGACGAAAATCTACACCTGGAGTTTGGCATTAACCTGCTGCTGACTATTTTGCACGAAAACCCGGACTTGCAGACCGAGGAGTTTGCTGAGGAAATCCGCAGCTTGATTCTCGAAGCTGTTGAGCTCGAGAAAGCGTATAACAAAGACATGCTGCCGCGCGGCATTCTGGGCCTAAACGCTGACTACGTCAACCAGTATGTCATGTATATGACTGACCGGCGGCTGGAAGAGCTCGGCTTTGAGCCAGAGTATAACGTGACGAACCCGGCCAAGTGGATGGCCGCTGCCAACGACACGCTGGAGCTGGTGAACTTCTTCGAGAGTACGAATACGAGTTATGAGGTGAATACGACGAAGTAGTAGACAGAACAATCTTACTAGTCTACCAGTCTTACGGGAGCTCTCACTCCATCACCAGACCGAAAATGTTCCGGCCAGAATATGCAACAGAGCTTTTCCGCCTGCTTGGTCGCTGGCCTCCAGATATTTTCTTGTCTGGCAATGGAGTGAGAGCGGCCCGCTGATGTAGCAAATAATATTCGCAAATTAGATACGAAAGGAATATGAGCTTATGAATACCCTCACACAAACCATCCTCGATACCGTGCCAGTTGGTGCGCTGGCCACCGTCAATCGCGACCGCACGCCGCTGGTGACGCCGCTGCACTTTGTGCGCGTGGGGGATGCGATTGCCTGGCTGTCTGATCGTGAGGCGCGCCACTCGCACAACGCCTTTCGCACTGGGTGGGCAGAGTTTGTGGTGTGGAATGATGCCAAGCAGGCCGTCTATCTCCACACCACAGTGCGCGAAGCCCGCGAGGACGAGGTCGCGGCCATCACTGAGGCATACACGGCCAAGCTGGGGAGCTTCCGCCCGCAGTGTGTGCAGCCGCAGTGGTATGTCGCACCAATTGGCCAACTGGATGATAATTCCACAACAGAAAATTGGGTGCACTACCTTGCATAAAACGCTATATATAGCGTACAATAGACACTATAACTAAAAAACGGGTAGGGAATAATATATGACGCAGACGACACAAACGACATCACCAACAACCGATCCAGCGACTACGCAGGCGCAGACCACCAAGCCCCAGCTGACGGACGACATGACGCTCGAGGAAAAGCTTGACGCCATCGAGCAGGCACTGCTGGCTGCTCAGCAGGTTGCCATCGACCAAGCAGCGGCGGGTGGCACCCCTGTTATCATGCCAGATCCAGCGGAGCTAACAATGTGCGAGGGCTGCCAATAGGTGGCGCGTATCAATAACCAGCAGAAGCCAGCTACCAGGCTGGTTTTTTGCTGGTATACTGCTTATGGATACATGCTACAATAGAACGCGAGAGGGAGATTGTATGACACAGACACACCAACCAACGTATATTTTTGTCACCGGTGGGGTACTCTCTGGGGTGGGTAAGGGCATCACGGCGGCCAGTATTGGCGCGGTGCTACAGGCTAAGGGCTTATCTGTCTCGGTGCAAAAGTGCGACCCGTACCTCAACGTCGATGCTGGGCTGCTTAACCCCAAGGAGCATGGCGAGTGCTTCGTGACCAAAGATGGGGCGGAGACCGATCTTGACCTTGGCCACTACGAGCGCTTCTTAGACCTTGAGCTGACCCAGCGCAATGCTACGCTAGCGGGGCGGCTGCTGCGTGACTTGATCGCCGATGAGCGGGCCGGGAAATTTGGCGGCCAGACGGTGCAGCTGGTGCCGCACCTTACCCAAGCGATCAAGCGAGCCATCCACCAGGCAGCGGCAGGGCAGGTGCACATTGTGGAGATTGGTGGCACGGTGGGAGATTATGAGGGGCTGAGCTTCGTTGAGGCGATCCGCGAATTCTCATTAGAGGTGGGGCGCGAGCACTGTCTCTTCGTCCATGTGGTGTATGTGCCGTTTCTTGCGACGAGCCAGGAGTACAAAACCAAGCCAGCTCAGAATGCCATGGCTGACCTGCGTGGCTTTGGCATTATGCCCGATGTGGTGGCAGTCCGCACCGAGGGCAGCACAGTACCACCGCGTGGTGTGGCGGATAAGATTGCCATTGCTAGTGGGGTGCGACCAGAGGGGATCATTATGATGCCAAATGTCGATACGGTCTACAAAGTACCCCTGATGGTGGCGCGCGAATTGGGCCCGGTGCTGGCGAGCTTTACTGGCAATATGACGGTGCCAGATATGACGCGCTGGCAGCAGCTCGTCCGGCATGACAGCCAGACCTATCGCCAGCGACTGACGATTGGCCTCGTGGCAAAATATGTTGATAATGCCGATACCTATCTTTCCATCACTGAGGCGCTCAAAGCAGCCGCCTGGGCGCACCGCAGTGAGGTGACGATCCAATGGATCAATGCCGAGACAGTGACTGACGCAGCGCTCAGCGCTGTGGATGCTGTGGTGGTACCTGGCGGCTTTGGCAAGCGCGGGGTAGAAGGGAAGATTGCGGCGGCGAGTTATTGCTTGCAGCACAATATACCGTATCTTGGTATATGCCTGGGGATGCAGGTGGCGGTGATTGCCGCTGCCCGCCGCGGTGGTCTGGCCCAGGCTGGCAGTGCGGAGTGTGGCGCAGCGCCAGATAATGCCGTCATCTACCTTATGCCTGACCAGCAGGGCAAGCAATCGACTGGCGGGACGATGCGCTTGGGCAATTACCCAGCGGTGCTGTGGGCTGGCTCACGCACCGCTAAGGTATATGGGACAACAGAGGTTGTGGAGCGTCACCGCCACCGCTATGAGGTGAATCAAGCGCATCTTGCTGCTATTAACGCGGGCGGGGTTGTGGTGTCGGGTACGTCACCCGATGGCAGGCTGGTCGAGTTTGTCGAGGTACCTACCTGCGACTACTTCGTTGCGACTCAGGCTCACCCAGAGTTTACCTCGCGGCCATTCCGGGCTCATCCCCTCTTTGCTGGTTTAGTGCAGGCGGCGCTCAAGCGGCAGAAACGGATGCAGAAGGGTAAGGCGTAATCTTCTCGCTGTGCTTACGCTATTCTTGCGGCGCATCTGTTGTATACTATAATCATGGAACAGACGATTCGTGATGCAGTATATACTCTTTATCAACAAACACCGCCGGTGGAATTAACGCGGCCAGAGCCGAAATTTGGCGATTTTGCGACCAACGTCGCACTCAAGCTTGCCAAGCCACTGGGCAAGAACCCACGCGAGATTGCCGAGGAGGTGGCAGCGGTGCTGCGCCAGACTGGCCAATTTTCTGACGTGAGCGTGGCTGGCCCGGGCTTTATTAATCTCCGCCTGAGCGACGCAGCGCTGTGGCAGGCGGCCAACACCGCACCGCAGCAGATCTATGGCGGCATGCGCTACACGCTGGAATATAGCTGCCCCAACGCCTTTAAGGAGCTGCACACTGGCCACTTGTACCAGACGGTGTATGGCGATATATTGGCGCGGATCATCGAGTCGGTCGGCGCGTCGGTAGACCGAGCTAGCTTTGGTGGTGATGTCGGCCTGCACGTTGCTAAGTGCTTGTGGGGGATGCGCCACACGCTAGGAGGCGAGCTACCAGAGAAATTAACAGAGGTAGAGAGCGATGTTTTTGCTCGGGCGCGGTGGATTAGCCAGGCCTATGTGATTGGTGCGAAAGCGTACGAAGACAATGACACAGCCAAGCAAGAGATCATCGAGCTCAACAAGCTGGTCTACAGCTAC
This sequence comes from uncultured Candidatus Saccharibacteria bacterium, assembly GCA_963522905.1. Taxonomy (GTDB): domain Bacteria; phylum Patescibacteriota; class Saccharimonadia; order Saccharimonadales; family Saccharimonadaceae; genus Saccharimonas. The sequence continues at coordinate 75,781 of CAUQYS010000003.1, forward strand.
CACGAACACGATGAACACAATACACCGCTGGCTCAGATCTATTGGACGACGCGCCAGTGGAGCTTGGATTACTTCGATGCCTTTTATACGATGATTCAGGTCGATCATCTTGACTATATTCCTGAGAGTAGCACCGCACCGATTGGCCTGGCCGTGGTGCACGAGCAGCTGGAGCGGGGGAATTTGCAGCGTTCTGAGGGGGCGGTGGTCTTCGTCGGCGACCCAGCCAAGCACCTGCACACCCGCGTCTTCGTCACGTCCAACGGCCTGCCAACGTATGAGACGAAGGATATTGGCGTTATCTGGAAGGAGGTGGCAGACTACCACTTCGACCACCGGATTCTCATCACTGGCAACGACCAAAAGGAGTATATGCGCGTGGTGTATGCTGCGGCAGAGCTCTTCCGGCCTGAGCTAGCTGGGCGGATGACCCACCTGACCAATGGCACGGTGCGCTTTGGTGATGGTAGCAAGATGAGTTCGCGCCTGGGCAATGTGGCGCGAGCGGCCGATGTGCTCACTATCGTCCAAGAGCGCGTGGCACACCTCACCACAGACCCAGTGGTGCAGCGCCAGGTGGCACTTGGGGCGATCAAATATGCCTTTGCGAAGTATCGCATGGGCAACGATATCGCCTTTGATATGGATGAGACGGTGAGCCTGCAGGGCAATTCTGGCCCCTACATTCAATACGCTCACGCTCGGGCCTGTAGCATCCTGGCCAAGGCGAGTGCCGAGCCTGCCGAGCCGACCGATTGCACTGATGATGAGCGCCTGCTCCTGCGCAAGCTGAGCGAATATCCAGAGGTCGTCGAGAAGGCCGCTCGCGAGTATCTTGTGCATGGCATCTGTCACTACCTCTATGAGCTTGCCCAAGAATTTAACCGCTTTTACGAGAAAAACCGTGTCGTTGGCAGCCCGCGCCAGGCTGAGCGCCTCAGCCTGGTGCAGCGCTACCGTGACACTCTGGCTGCTGGCCTTGCTCTGCTCGGTATCGAAGCGCCGGAGCGGTTGTAGTGGGTGAGTGTACGCCACATACCAATCCATCTATCTTAGATGAGTCGCTGATGGCAGGGCTCAAGACACCAAGACGTGGTATAGCGGAGAGCAATCCCGAGATTGGCCGCCAGCGTTTGCCCGATTCTACTCAGCTCAAGATCATCGGCACAGCCTACGAGCAGTCGCCGCTGACATTTGATGACGCGATCGAAGCAACTATTCTTGTGGGTCACTTGGTGCGGCAGACACTTGAATTCGAAGACATGGATGAAGCAACACCACTGTTGACTGCAGAACTCCTCGCGCAACGCGAGAAGGCTAATTGCTATGGCTACACCATTGTGGCATCGGAGTGCCTGGATCAAATAGGGGTGGAGCATTATGTTGGGTATGTTAACCAGCATGCAGTGGTTATGTTGTTTGACCGCACGAGTGGAAGCAAGCGCTCGTTTTTGCTCGATGTTGCAACCAAGGAGTTTTACCAAGAAACGACCAAGGCGGTTGGTGGTGAAGACCCGCTTGACCAATTATGGCGTGGTGAGCTGCGCGCGATTAATACCTTGCAGACTAGTGAATTATTACGAAAAGTCGATATAGATGATCCAGGTAAGCGCCAAAAGTTCATAAGAGATCGGTTCTGGCTAAGCTTTGACAAAGACAGCCGCCATCGAGACGACGATGAGTATGAGTATCTGCTCCATAGCCAGCTGCAGCTCATTACCATGCCATCAGTGCCAGGCCGCGAAATGCTACGCCTGTACCACAATGTGATCATTAATACACTGGGCAATAACCCCGATCCAGTTGCTGCGAGTGAGGATATTATTGATCAATTTGCTGGTATCTATCCAGATATTGATCCACGCAACAAGCTTGAGCATGCAAAGGCTCTACGCACAAAACTCATCGATCGGCACATGGGGGATAGCGCCCTGGCCTTAGCGGATGTGATCAAGGCAAGCTTGCTGCCCGACGATACTTCGGAGAGTCGGTTCTTTAAGGGTGAAACACTGCGCAAGATTGCAAAAGTTGAGGGCGACCCCAAGAAGGCAGCCGAAGCGATAGAAGAGTATAATGGGTTGTTTGAATTGCCATCTGATAATGCCGAGTTCTTGGTGAGCGTAGGGCGGGTGGTGGCACGTAAACCAGTGCTATCACGTGGGTTTGAGAAGACGCGCATGGAGAGGATCGCAGCTGCCGAGCGAGACAAAAAGAAGATTGAGAAACGATTAGCGAAGTCCTCGCGCCATAGAACATCACCAACACAAGACCGCTAGCAATTAATGTAGAATATGCTATAATTTGAATAAACAATGGTTAATAAGGAGAACCTATGGCAGAACGAAAAACAACCAAAACCAAAGCAGCTGCTGCAAAGAAGCCTACTGCACGCCGCACCCCACGCAAGGCTGCCCAAGAGGCTGCAGCTGCTGCCCAAGCGATGGAACAGAAGATGAAGAATAGCCACCTCGGCGGTTTTGCCGACTTCATCCGTGAGCAGGGCGTGGTTGGCTTGGCTGTTGGTTTGGCGATTGGTACTGCTGCTGGCGATACGGTTAAAAAATTAGTTCAGGGGTTCATTAGCCCAGTGGTGCAGTTTATCGTCGGTTCGCAGAAGGGGCTCGAGGCTGCTAGTACGCATATTGAGATTGCTGGGCGCAGCGCTGACTTTGCGTGGGGAGCTTTCGTGAGCTCGCTCATCACCTTGCTGGCTACAGCGTTCGTCATCTACCTGATCATCCACTTTCTCAAGCTCGACCGCTTGGACAAGAAAAAAGACTAAGTAGGCAAGAGCCTGCGTAGCGATCAACCACACCCACCGCGGTGTGGTTTTTCTATGGTGAATAATAAATTTGCGCACTGCCCAAATACCTACGTAGCCTGAACACAATAATAAACCATTCGGAAATAACAGGGGTAAAGGAGGAAATTTACTCTATAGTTGTGTCTGGAAGCGAGGAGATAGGAGGGTAGGCAAAGACACCTGAACAAAAAAGTAGTACACGCAACTTGCGTATCAGTAAAGCTTATGCTTATAACAGTGATAGCTAAGGATGAGCGCTATGTGGTGGACATGTAGTATACTAGAAGCATGAAACCAAGCTTCAAACCAAAACGGATTTTGTGGGTAGACCTTGAGATGACGGGGCTGGACCCTACTACAGATGAGATACTAGAAGTGGCGGCGATTGTGACGGACTGGACTTTTGCCGAGATTGCAACGTACGAAGGGGTGGTGCGCCATGATGCGGTTAAGCTTAAGCGCCTCCTCGATGGCAACGCCAGCTTTTGGGATCAGCATCCGGCAGCGCGGCGTGGGCTGGAGGAGCAGAATGCCCAGGGCAAGCCGCTGGCAGAGATCGAGCAAGAGCTGCTGGCATTTTGCGATGCGCAGTGTGCTGGCGAGGGGCGGATATTGCTGGCGGGGAACTCCATCCACCAAGATCGCCGCTTTATCGATCACTGGTGGCCGCAGCTGGCCCAGCGTTTGCACTACCGCATGCTCGATGTAAGCGCCTGGAAGGTGGTGATGGAGGGCAAATACGGCAAGAAATTTGCCAAGCCAGAAGACCACCGCGCGCTGGAGGATATTCGTGGTAGTATTATGGAGCTGCGCTATTATCTCCAAAAGGTCGCTCTGTAATGCCCGAGCTGTGGCGCGATATCACGATCGATACAATTGAGCAGCGACGGGCGCTGCTAAGCGAACTGCGCCTACCTGAGCTGCAGGCCCGTATAGTGCGCGAGCATCGCTGGCTGCCACAGGCGATAGAAGGGGAGGCGTGGCTGCTGCTGACGCTGGATATACCATACGTCAGTCGGCACAATGTGAAGTACCACACCATTACCATTTTACTCAGTAAAACCGAGATTATTACGCTGCACCAGGGCGAGCTAGATGATGAGCTCATTCAGCGCATTACTGCGCTGCAACCCAGTCACACGACGCCATCGCTTATTCTGGCGACTATTGCGCAGTTTTCTATTGAGCAATTTATGCCGCTGCTCAACCATATCGACGATGTGACCGACCAGCTGGAGGATACGATGATTCGCACCCCAGACAACCAGCAGCTCCAGCAGCTCTTTGTGTACAAGCGTCAGTTAGCCGACCTGCGCAAAGTGGTGCTTCCCTTGATGAATGTGCTCAATGGCCTCAGTAACGGCCGCTATGCCTTGTTTGATAAAAAATGCACGGTGTATGTGCGCGATAGTTACGACTACGCCTGGCGCGTCCACGAGCTTATTGATACAATGCGCGACCTTCTCACCAGCGCGCTCGATATGTACCTCTCGGTGGTGTCTAACCGTATGAACGATGTGATGAAGCGCCTGACCTTGGTTGCCACTGTCTTTATGCCGGTCTCGTTCTTGACGGGCCTGGGCGGGATGAACTTCGTGCAGTTGCCGTTTCGCAGTGATGTCGCCTTCTGGCTGATGATCGGCCTGATTGTCCTCATACCGCTGGCGATGGTGGGGTATTTTGTGCGGCATAAGTGGTTGTAGTATCATAGTGCTATGACACACAAGCAGCTCGAAGAATTTTTGCTCAGCCTGCCCGGAGCGTGGCTCGACTATCCCTTTGGGGATGATATCGCGGTGTACAAGGTAGGGCGCAAGGATGTGCCTGGCCAGCAGGAGAAGATGTTTGCGCTTATTGCCGAAGGGTCGCAGCCACTAAGGGTGAGCCTCAAGTGCGACCCGCAGCTGGCCCTCACCCTGCGCGAGCGGTATGAGTCGGTCCAGCCAGGTTACCACCTCAATAAAAAGCATTGGATTACTGTTATTTGCAGCGGCCAGTTGAGTGATGATGAGGTGATTGACCTAGCGCGGCTCAGTTACCGGCTGGTGACGGAGTAGCGCGCTCGTTTTTTGAGAAGAATCGTCAGTATAGGAAGGAGTGCTCACGGTGTGAGCGCTTTTCTTTTTGTTGAGTGATAATGCCTTAATACTTACCATCTCACGCGGAGGAAAACTCTTGGGAATACGCCATGCAACTATACACAATCAGATGTTTGTTTTATATAGTGCAGCGCATTAACAAAAGCCCGCCAGAGAGGCGGGCTGTGTCAGTAGAGTAAGTAGTAAGTGTATTGCTACTTTGTTGAGGTGAAGTTGCTAAACGACTTGGTGGCAGCGTCGAGCGTCTTGCTGTTGGTGGCGACGTAGTCGGCGATGGCTTTGCGGTTGCCACTGGCGGTTTTGAGCTTCTGGAGGTAGCTCTTGAGGATGGATAGCTGGTAGCTCATTTCACGTGCGTAGACGCGGTCGAGCGCGCCAGTCAGGTAAGCGTCTTCGAGTGTTTTGGAGAGTTTGTCGGAGTAGGCTTTTTCGGTCTTTTTGGCATCGCCGACTAGCTCGGTCTTGATCTTCGCATCCTTGAGCGACGACTTGAGTTCTGTCCCCATACTACCCAGCGAGGTGGTGAGCGTGGTGTTCATGCTCGAGAGCTCATTTTCTGTCAGGCGTGATTGCTGCTCCTTGGTGGCTGCTTGCAGTGTCTCGATGCGGGCTAGGGTGCTTTGGGCTTGCTTAGTGTAGTTGGGCTGGCTATTGACCATCATCATGATAATGGCAAAGGCAAGTAGGAGTACGCCGCCGATCAGGCCAAACACCGCAAAGCGGTTAATCTGTACTGGTTGCTGCTTGGGTGCAATCTCGTTGAGGTAGTCTACTGGGAAGGAGGTGTCTGGTTCGCTTGCTGCACCAAGGTCTGCGTCGGTAGCAGCCATAGCAGTGGCGCCGAGTGGCTGCTGCGGGTTGGTATATGCCTGGCCATTGTAGCCGCCCGATTGTGGCTGGTAGGGTTGCGCAGTGGGCTGACTAGGGCTTGGGTAGGCGCTCGCATAGCTCTGTGATTGGTCTGCGCTAGTGTGTGAACTGGGTTGGTTAATTGGTTGGGGTGCCGTAGCTGGTGGCTGTTGCTCGGGCTGTGGCGCGTAGTGGTATGACTGGCCTGCGCCATAGCTCGCGGCTGGTTGGTCGTGTGATGGCTGATACGGCTGGTAGGAAGCAGCTTGGGGCTGCGGTGATGAAGGAGTGGGCTGCTCTTGATACTGTGGCTGAGTTGGTTGGCTCTGTGTTGCCGGATTATATGCACCATAGCCATAATCCTGCGCACCCGACGCCGCTTGGGTAGCATAGTAGGGGACATACGGAGCAGCTGCCGGCGCATTGGGTTGCGGGGGCTGTTGCTCGGGCTGCGGGGCCGAACCATTCGGTTGGGGAGTGTATGGTTGCTGTGGATTCATAGTTACTATAATACCATTTAAACACAACCACTAACAGAGGTAAAGAGCATAATCTCTAACAGAGGTCAGATGGATGAAGTAAGCATAGTATATACCCCTCTACCCTATATACTCTATACCCCTATATACTATATAAAAATTAGTCTCTGTTTTGGTTTGTTGCTGTATATGATCGGTCGTGTGGGTTGAATAGTTTTCGGGGGAGGTGAGAATGATCAGATAGGCGATTGGTGCGGTTCGATTGGTCTATACTCAATGCGGTATACTATACCTATGGATGCCAAAGAAGAGGTGCGGGCACGCTTAAATATAGAGGATGTGGTGGGCGAGTATGTGCAGCTTAAGCGGGCGGGGCGGAGTTACAAAGGCTTGAGCCCCTTTACTAGTGAGCGGACGCCGAGCTTTTTTGTGAGCCCGGAGAAGAATATTTGGCATGACTTTAGTAGCGGGCGGGGCGGCGATGTCTTTAGCTTTATTATGGAAGTAGAGGGGCTAGACTTTCGCCAGGCGCTGGAGCTACTCGCGCGCAAGGCGGGGGTGGATCTCTCGCTGTATGAGCAGAAGGGTAATCGCGACCTGGCGCGGCGCAAGCAGCGGCTCCTTGAGGCGCATCGACTAGCGGCGAATTTTTATCAGCATTGCTTGGTGCGGAGCCAGGATGCGCTGGCGTATGTGTTTCGGACGCGGCGGCTGAGTAAGGCGATTGTCCAGCAGTTTCAGATTGGCTATGCGCCGCGTGATGGTCAGGCTCTGGTAACGTATCTTAAGAAAAAAGGCTTCTCGCTGGCAGAGCTGCGCGAGGCGGGCTTGGTGAACCGCTACGATGGCGACCTCTTTCGCGGGCGGATGATGGTGCCGTTGATGGACGCTGGTGGGCAGGTGATTGGTTTTACGGCGCGGCTCATTACTGATGTACCCAATGCGCCCAAGTACCTCAACACACCTCAGACGTTGCTCTACGACAAAGGCCGGCACGTCTTTGGCCTGATGCAGGCAAAGCAGGCAATTCGCACCCGGGGCTATGCCGTGATTGTCGAGGGTAATATGGATGTGATAAGCAGCCATCAGGCGGGCGAAGCAGCAGTAGTGGCGACGGCGGGCACCGCCATGACGGAGCATCACATTCGGGCGCTTAAGCGGCTGGCGGGCGATATTCGACTGAGTTTTGATGGTGATAACGCCGGGCAGGCCGCCACAGAGCGAGCAATTGGCCTGGCTGCCCAAGCGGGGGTGGAGCTAAAGGTGGTGTCGCTGCCGGTGGAAGCGAAAGATCCCGATGAGCTCATCCAGCAGCAGGGGGTGGCAGCGTGGCAGCAGGCGATTGCAGCGGCTCAGCCAGCGGTGGATTGGCTCCTGGCGCAGTATCGGCAGCAGCTTGATCTCACCACGGCGGCGGGCAAGCGGCAGTTTACGACAGTTGGGCTGGCATTTGTTAATCGTTTGGGCGACCCAGTGGAGCGCGAGCACTACCAGCGGCAGATTGCTCAGGCGGTGGGCTCTAGTGTGCAGGCTGTGCAGGCCAAGGCGCAGCAAACGGCACCGGCTGCACCCATCCGCAAGGCCATTAAGGCGGCTGCGGCTGCACCACGCAATCGCTACCTCGTACAAGACGACGTGCTTGCGCTGGCGATGCTCGATGGGCCGAGCCAGGAGTTGTTTGGGCGAGTTGACTCACAGCTCTTTGCGGGGGAGGCGCGCCAGGCCTTGGCTCAGTACTATGCGGCGCACCACGGGCAACCTCTTACCACTACGCCGCCGCCATTGCAAAATTTTGACGAGTATATTACAATGGTGCGGGTACGTGCCGACGCTCGGTATGGTGCGTGGAGCGAGACCGATCGCTACTACGAGACCGCCCGGCTTTTGCGGCAGATCGAAACCGAACACAAGCAGCAACACAAACAAGATCTCATCACCCACTTGCGCCAAGCAGAAGAGAGCGGCGATACGACTGCTGCCGCTGCTTTGCGCGAGCAACTGAACCAATTAATCAAGGAGATAGCGCGTGGCAACCGACGATAAGGATACCAAGCAAAAAAAACCAGCAACCACAGCTCAGGCAGCGCCGCCCGATGCCCAGCCACCGATCATGGATCTAGCCGTCGACGATATGGAGCCCGACCTCGCAGCACTTGAGGAAGAAGACACGCCAGAGGAGATTCTCAACAGTAACCAATACTTTGATGATATTAGTGACGACTCGGTCCGGCTGCATCTGCGTGAGATCGGCAAGATCCCGCTACTGAGTGCTGACGAAGAGGTTGATCTCGCTTATCGCATCAAGCAAGGCGATAAGCGGGCGAAAGACAAAATGGCCGAGGCTAATATGCGACTGGTGGTAAGCATTGCCAAGCGGTACAGTGGTCGTGGCCTCGATTTTCTCGATCTTATCCAAGAAGGGCACACGGGGCTATTGCGGGCGGTGGAGAAGTTTGACCCAGACAAGGGCTTTAAATTCAGCACCTATGCCACCTGGTGGATTCGCCAGGCGATTACCCGTGCGATTGCTGACCAAGCGCGCACTATTCGTATTCCTGTCCACATGGTGGAGACGATCAACAAGCTGCTGCGCACCCAGCGCCGCCTCACGCAAGACCTCAACCGTGAGCCAACCATTACCGAGCTTGCTAAAGAGCTTGATATGGAGCCGGATAAGGTTGAGTATGTGATGAAGATCAAGCAAGACATCAGCAGCCTGGATGCTGGTGTGGGGCGCGATGGTGACGACTCGGAGGAGTCGGTGCTCGGGGACTTTATCGAGGACGAAGATACGGTCAGCCCTGAAGAGTCGGCCTCCAACCAACTTCTCAAAGAGCAGGTGCAAGACATTCTCTCCACCTTGAGTGACCGCGAGCAGAAGATTATTAAAATGCGCTTTGGTCTGGAGAATGGCAAGAGCCACACGCTGGAGGAAGTTGGGCAGGAGTTTGCCGTGACGCGTGAGCGTATTCGTCAGATTGAGGCCAAGGCTCTCGCCAAGCTGCGCAAGCATAAGGATGCCAAGAAGCTGTATGAGTATTTGCAGCAGTAGGGAATAGTGCACGAGAATAATCGGCATACAGTATGTATGTCGATTTTTTGGATAAATTGCTTGCAAAAGTCGTTACTGTATGGTTTTTTGGTGAAGCTTCTGTATAATAATGGCTATTTACTTTGCTGTGAGGGCACAAACCTCTCGAATACCCACTCCTACTATCGCTACCGAGAAATAGAGATCATGATTGTAGAGGGGTGAATACGAAAGCCCTAAAAATGCAGAAGGTACTCCCAAAATACTTTACATAAAAATACCCAGTAGTACGCTGGGTATTTTTATATCGAAGCATGTGGCTTAGTAGTAATAATAGTACCACCAAGATGGCTTGGACAATACACCAACAAACACAAGTATCCAGAAAAGCCAGATAAGACACCAGCAGACTGACCCAAAGATGCCCCAGCCCAGACTAACGTTACCCCACGTTGTAGACATACCGGCCTCCTTAGACTTATTGCGCGAAATAATGCCAAGGAGAATACCACCGATAGAGATACCAAAGAAGCTCAAGACGCATCCAATAACACCCAGTGTCTCACCCGGGTTATCATAACGAACGGGGTAGGCATATGGTGTTGGCTGCGGCGCTGGTGCAGCAGGTTGCTGGTATTGATATGTTGGCTGTGGCTGGGGTACTGGTGCGGCTGGCTGCTGGTATTGGTATGTCTGCTGCGGCTGCGGTTGTGGTTGGGCTACCGGTTGTGGTTGCACAGCTGGCTGTGGTTGCGGGGCAGCAGGTTGCTGGGGTGTTGGCTGGTTGTTCATAGACTCCTCGTATTAGGCTATTATAGTATTGTGCATTTGCCTCATGCACACGTGATCTGATGGGAGGATTATAGCAGGGGAAGGGCGATGTGTCAATTATCTGATGATTTATATACCCCACTGGGGTATTTTACAGCCAACCAATCTCGCGGCAGAGGGCGTCGACTTGCTGGTGGAGTTCGGTGAGATCGTGGCTGTTGGAGATAAAGTGGTCGGCAATGGCGATGGGGCCACCTTTCTCGATATCTTCAATTTCCGACCAGTCGCGGGCGATTGCTTCCTGCGCGGTAAAGGGCCGCTCGGGTCGCTGGGCGAGGCGGCGGTGACGGAGCTGTTTGGGTGCGACGATGGCCGCGACAACGAGCTCACCTGGGAAGTGGTGGGTGAGGTATTTGTACTCTGTCCAGGAGTAGAGCCCGTCAAAGAGGATGTGGCGCTGCCCAGCGGCGGCAAGGCGCTGCATTTGCTCGGCAGCAGTGCGGATGATGATGTCTTTGCCAGCCTCTTCGCGCCAGGCTTTGCGAAATTCGGCTTGTGATTGCGGGGTGATGGCGATGCCGCGGCGGCGCATTTCGTCGTAGAGTATGCCACCAGCGTAAACCTTGGGGATGCCAAGGCGTGCGACGTGGTTGACTGCCTCGCTCTTGCCTGCGCCCGAGAGGCCAACGAAGGCAAGGATTGTCGTCGGGTGAGATGGATGATTCATATCTCTAGTATAGCAGATAATAGCGCTTATGGTTGGCAGTGCGAGGAATGGTACAATAAATATAGTATGGAAGAGCAGCCAGCTGCACAGCCATCACGACCAGAGCGACTCCCACACTACGCACCAACTGACCTTGCGTCGCGCATATTCTACTTGCGCATACGAGTGCGACAGCAAAAGGGAACGGCGCTTCCGTCGCAATGGATGCGCGATGCTGCCTGCAGCCCGGCCACAAGCGAAGATCTGCTTATGCTTGGCAAAACAACAGTGGTGTGGAATAATGCAGAAGCTAATGTTATTTTTATAGCAAAAGAGTAAACATCTATGAAACGCGAACAACCAAGAAAGCCAACACCTGCCACACAGGCAATGCGAGAAAAAATGAAGAGTGATGGCGTGAGCCCAGCACGGTATGTTGCAGAGCAGCTACTTCGGGGAGAGAAAGTACCAGATATATCGGAGTGGATTGCCTTAGCGGCGTGCGGCTCAAAAGGTCCATTTTACTTTGACCTCGATGTTCCCAGCCCTGATGCAAACAAACCAGAGTATTCTCGGAAGGCCGATATCGCTCGGCGAGCACAGTTTGCAAAGCAGGTGTGTAGTATGTGCTCAGCGCAGTATGAGTGTTTAGCAAGTCAGTTAGGTCGCGGGCAGGATGACGATAGTTTGATTGTTGGTGGCACAACGAAGAGACAGCGCGAAGCAGCGCGTCGGTGGGCGGGGCAAGTCAAAAAAGCCCAAATCTCAGACAATCTGTAACAAAAACACCAATCGCCACACTCGCACAAATGATACATTTTGTAGCAAAGTAGCACCCCTCTTAGCACGTAGCAAGGGATGCTATTGAGTGGTAGAGGTGTGGCGATGTGGGTGTGGTGTGCCTTGCGACGCAACGCCGCGTTTTATCCTGCAAGACACTGCTCATGCTATAATAATTGAAAAATCCGACAAAACGTGTACACTTATATAATAACGTATATAAGCGCGGATAGTGCAGGCTGAGGAGATAGGAGTGCAGCGACGAGGTGGGCTGATGTATGGAGTAGTGAGTGTCCTTGTTGCGGGTGCTGTGTCGGTGATGTTTGGTGGGGTTGCCCAGGCGCAGCAGTGGCAGATGGTGTATAACGAGGAGTTTACGGCGCCACTGTCGAATTGGAAGGTTCTTCAGCAAAATAAGGATAATTATGGCAAGGAGCATTTGGCATATAGCGCCAACAATGTTGCGGTGACTAACGGCGCTTTGCAGATTACGACCCGGCGTCACTGCGTGTCGAGTGTGGCTGAGCCACTGGGCGATAGTAATGCGAGCCAAGAGCCGTGCCCATCTGGCAAGATGACACGCTACCAGAGTGGGCGAGTGGAGTCGGGTCGGGTGCTCGATGGGCATAAGCCATTCCGTGTGGAGGTACGAGCGAAGATTAATTGGAATGGCGAGAATGGGACGCGCCCAGCTATTTGGCTGCGCAATAGTGTGACACTTGCCAACTGTAGCAACAACAAGCAAGCGAATGACCCCTATGGTGAGCTCGACATGCTGGAGTGGTATTCATGGACGCCGACCTATACGTGGTCGACGACGCATATTCGTTGTTACCACAGCCCGTCATCACAGATATGGAAGACGAAGGGGTTAGGACATAGCCGAGAGAACCTACTGCCGTCCCCAGTGACGTTGGCGAACGACTGGCATGTCTGGGCGACGGAATACGATGGTGAGACGGTCAAATTCTTTGTTGATAACCAGCCGGTGCTGGTGTATAACTATCGAGCGGGCGATGAGAAGAGTCATCCAACCACTCGAGTTCCGTCAGAAAAACCAGCAAAAATGGGCATGGATGCGAATCAATTCAAGCAGGTCTTTGACGATACGTGGTACGTCATCCTCAACGATTATGTGGAGTGGAAGAGTGAGGAGCACCCGCCCGACTCATCGAAGAAGTTTGCCAACCAGACCTTCCTTATCGACTACGTCAAGATATACCAAAGCGGCACTCCGGCTACTGGCGAAAAACCACCGGCTGCTCCACCAGAGAAAAAGGACGACAAGAAAGATAAAAAGCCGGGCACCAAACGGATGACGGTGAAGAAGAAAAAGGGTGCGTTTGCTGCGCAGGGTCCGCTGGCTGAGCTGATGAGCAACTTTGTGCCAGCACTGCTGCTGAGCCTGTGTTTGCTGCTTATCGCACTAGCTGGCTGGCTAGTGTGGTGGTGGCGTCGCCGTCGCCACCGCGCTCCGCCCGCGCCGTAGAGCGGGTGGCAATTAGCAAGGGAGAGGTGCGGCTGCGAGATACTCCCATGCCGCTCAGCGCTTCACCAATGCTATACTAGAACTATGATGAAGCGCCTAGTGATTATTGATGGCAAAAGTGTGTTCTACCGTGGGTACTATGCCATGCCCAACCTTTCGACGGCTGATGGCACACCAACTGGCGGGGTGTATGGCTTTGCGGCGCTGAGCCTAGAGCTGATCAAGCGCCTCCAGCCAGACTATGTGTGCGTGGCGTGGGACAAGCCCAAGACGAATATCCGTCGCCGTCTTGCCATTTACGACCAATACAAGGCTGGTCGCAAGCCGGCTCCGCCAGATTTTTACGCCCAGATACCGCTACTCCACGAGCTTTTGCAGGCCTTTGGTTGGCCGCTATATGAGTTTGATGAATATGAGGCAGACGATATTATGGCGACGCTCGATGCTCAGGCTGAGCAGGAGGGGGATATCGAGACGTATCTTATAACGAGCGACCTTGATGCCTTGCAAATACTCGACCAAAATACCTACCTCTATGCCCTGAAGAAAGGCTTGACCAATATCGACAAATTCGACATCGCTGCCTTTGAGCAGCGCTATGGTATTCGGATTAGCCAGTTCCTCGACTTTAAGAGCCTCAAGGGCGATGCGTCGGATAATATCCCGGGCGTGCCAGGCGTGGGGGAGAAGACGGCGGTTACGTTGCTGCAGCAATTCGATACGCTTGACAACCTTTATGATAACCTCTGGCAGGTCAAGGATACGCTGCGGCGCAAGCTGGAGCAGGGCAAAGATTCGGCCTATATGAGCCGCGAGCTGGCGCGGCTATATACCGATGCACCAGTGACGCTTGACCGAGCAGCGATGGCGATGGATAACTGTGACCCAGCGGCGGTGCGGGCGATGTTGCAGCGGCTGGAGTTTCGTAGTTTGCTGCGCCAACTCCCGCCACAGATGCAGGCGGCAGAGAGTACTCAGCCACCCGATGCACCAGTGGTGCAGCATGCGGCCGAGCTGCCTGCTCACCAGGCTAAGGCGCTCTTCCTGATGGCCAAAGAGCTGCTGGTCTGGCCGGTCGAGGGCGGTGTCTGGGTGAGCCACGAGCGGGGCAAGGCGGCCCGCCTGAGCTGGCGTGATGCGGTTGATGTTATCCCGCATGTGCCGATTGTCGGGCACCGCACCAAGGAGCTATTACGCCACTTACTGGCTCGTGGCGTGCGGCAGCTGCCAGTCGTGAAGCATGATACCGCCCAAGGGTCGTTTTTGCTTAATCCCCTGCGCACGTCGCGGGCACTGGCTGATCTCGCAGGGCTGGAATCGCTTGATGACCCACGCCTGGCCATTAGTGCACTGTGGGCGGTGTACGATGAGCAAGCTCAGGCACTCGATGCGCTGCCCGAGCTTGCCCGGGTGGCCCGGACAATGGACTTTCCGCTTATTCCTGTGCTAGCGCGGATGGAGTGGCGCGGTATCCGGCTCGATAGCCGCACACTTGCGGCGATGCAGCGCACCTTGAGTAGCGAGATCGCCGAGTTGCAGCAGCAGATCTATGGCATGGTGGGGTATGAGCTTAATATTGGCAGCCCGGCCCAGCTAGCCGAGGCGCTCTTCGTCAAGCTTCAGCTGCCAACAGCGGGCATCAAGAAGGGCAAGACGGGTTACTCGACGAGCCAGAAGGAGCTGGATAAGCTCCGGCCGCATCACCCGATTATTGGGCTAGTGGAGCGCTACCGCGAGCTGACGAAGCTGCAAAATACGTATGTCGAGGCGCTGCCGCAGCTGACCGATGACGCGGGCTATATCCATACCACCTTCAACCAAGATGTGGTGGCGACGGGCCGGCTCAGTAGTACCGACCCAAATTTGCAAAACATCCCTATCCGCAGTGAGCTGGGGCGGCACGTTCGCGATGCCTTTGTGCCAGCGCCGGGCAATGTGTTTGTCAATGCCGACTATTCACAGTTTGAGCTGCGCCTAGCGGCGGTGCTGTCGGGGGAGGAGGCGATGATTCGTGATTTTAATACCGATATCGACATCCATGCCAACACCGCCGCCCAGGTGTATGGTGTGCCGCTCGATGTCGTGACGAAAGAGCAGCGCCGCCGAGCCAAGGTGGTGAACTTTGGTGTGCTGTATGGGATGAGCCAGCATGGCCTGGCCGCCGCCGCGCAGATGAGCTATGCCGAGGCGCAGCACTTCATCGATGAATACTACCGCCTCCGGCCGAAGCTCAAAGCCTATATGGCGCAGACTATCCAGCAAGCGCATGATGCGGGTTTCGTCCAGACGCTGTTTGGTCGCCGCCGCTGGACGCCGGATGTTGCGTCGCGCAACTTTGCGGTGCGCAGCGCTGCCGAGCGAGCGGCTGCCAATATGCCGATCCAAGGTACCGAGGCTGACCTCATGAAGCTTGCCATGCTGGCGGTGGAAGACAAGCTGGCCCAGGCTGGAGAGCAGCTAGCCGACGGCGATGGCCAGCCGATCGGTTGGCAGGTGGTACAGATCCACGATAGCATTATGGTAGAGTGCCCGCGTACTCATGCCGAGCAGGTAGGCCGCATCCTGCGCGAGACAATGGAGCATATTTATCCGCAGCTTGGCGTCAAGCTCAAGGTCGATGTCTCGATTGGTGAGCATTGGGGAGCGGTGTAAG
Organism: uncultured Candidatus Saccharibacteria bacterium; assembly: GCA_963522905.1. Lineage (GTDB taxonomy): Bacteria > Patescibacteriota > Saccharimonadia > Saccharimonadales > Saccharimonadaceae > Saccharimonas. The sequence goes on from CAUQYS010000003.1 coordinate 91,441, forward strand.
AACACCAACCGAACAGAGGTCGACCTCTGGACAAACCGCCTACAGCGGTGTATAATCTGGGCCATCACAAGCAAGACAGAATAGAGGTTAGGCATGGCACAAAGCGAAGCAGTATATTCATCATTTCCTCGTGGTGGAGCATGTAGTGGCCTTGAGCTGCCCAACCCAAATGAGCTACCAGCGTATGTCGATAGCGCAGACCGCTACGCCCCTGAGCAACATCCCACCAGCTACCACACCATGCGCAGTGCTATCATCGAAGCAGCCCAGGCGAGTGGTGAGCTGCAGCCCCTGACTGAGGCGGAGATGGAGCGGCGAATGCAGCAGGAGGCAAGGATTGAGCATCTCTTGCGAGAAGCAAGACGGGCTGAGATCTATGGACGAAATCTGCCTGCAGAAAAAACCCGCGCCGCGCTGCAAAAGCTAGAGCAAAAAACAGTGCCAACTTTTGGTTTTTTGTATAGCCCACAGGGAGATCTGGTTGCATTTGACCACTCTCGGTTCGACTCGATGAACCCGGCCGATTGGCGAGTGGTCTGCTGTGATGTGGGTGGCGAGCCGTATGAGGCTCGAGTGACCGATGTGTATCAATACACACCAAAGACACACAAAAAGTTGACCGAGATGGGCATCTTGCCCGCAGCGATCGATGCACGCATCGTCGTCACTATAGAGGTAGAGCAGGGTGGCGAAGCGGTGTATCATATCGATTGCTACGATGGTAAATCACCAATTGTAACGGGCAAAATACTCAGCCATCACGCAGCAAACGGCGAACCAACAGTGTACTTGAATGAGTGGGGTGGCACAGATGCTGCCGAAGTGAGTGCACGCGAAGCTCAGGATGATTCTGCTCGCGATAATAACGAAACAACACTCGTTCGTGCGGCCTAGCGGACGGACACGTATCTACTCTCCCACTCTGCATACGCACAGTAGCTCGGTATGGAAATACGCTAGGCTATGCTGGCTTGACTTTTCTTGCGGGAGGTTCTATTGTGTAACAAACCAATAACAACACACTCACGGAGATATCCCTTATGACCTTAATGCCACCAAACGGTAGAGATTTGAGCCCAGATCAGCTATGGGAGCTCAAGGGGAAGCAGCGCCGCAAAGGATATGACAAAACAGCCACGCAGCAACAAGCCGAAAATAAAGCTGCTGTTAATAGTCTCTACGCCGGCCTTGGCGGCAACAGCGCGCCCAGCAGTACCTTTGACAAAACAGATACTGCTACGCAAGAGAATAGCGACCCGCGGATGAATGACCTTGCCGCGCAGGTGGGTGCGCTGTATGGCACTCCCCAAGCCCATAAGCGAGAGAACCCTGATGAGATGGCGACAAATCGCTTCTACTGGGACGTGAGCAAGACTGGCGAACCTAATGAGGCAGAGAAGGATAGTGCTCTGCCAGCTAAGCAGTATGAGCCACTTACTCCTGAGGATGAAGGCGATCACTTGCTAAATGGCCGCCGGACGAGTGCACGCAAGGTGTATAATCAGCTTGATGCATCGACAGCTGATCGTTTGGCTGGGGAGGGTGACTCGCGGCTTGCGGCGCTTGATGTGATCGATGGCTTTGGCGACTCGATCCATGTCAACCAGAAAGGGAAATTTGACAATCAACTAGGCAAGACCAAGACCGAGGTGCGGCAGCGGTTTGAAAAGCTTGGCATTGGTAAGCATCTTGATACGCGCGACGGTGACTTCACGCAGCGCATAGAAACCCGCGTTACCACAGAAGTGCTGGAAGCTGGCGTGGGTGACACTGGTGAGTACGTGATGGGCAAAGACCAAGTGAATACTGAGACACATGGCGATATTCTCGATACCGACAAGGCACGTGAAGCAGTGCGAGCTGTTGCAGCAGAGGAGTTCTTGCTGTGCATCAAAAATGATGATATTGCATATAATGCGCTTGCAGCAGCTGACCCATCACTCGCACGTTTTGTTAGTGGCTATGGGAGCTTTTTCTCTGATCGCAATATTGAGAGTGAGACGAATAAGAACCTCGCCGAGCTGGGTCGCCGTCTTGAGCAGTCGGAGCCTGCTATGCAGCTCATGCAGCAGATGCAAGAGCAAAAGCTCGCTGTAGCGCCATCTCCCGAGAACTCGCAAAACACCAAACAACAGCAATCTATCGCCGAGCACTTTGGCTTCGATCTCGCGGCATAATCACAGGGATTTTTCCGCATTATACTCTCGGATCTATTGAGTTTTTGTAGGCTTTGTGGTATTGTACTCTCATGTATAAAGGCGAGCGGCCAAAAGTTTTTCCGATTATTGTCACTATCTTGGTGATTTCGTTGGTGGTGGCAGCAGTTGCGTCGGTCATCCGCATGGTGGCAACTCGCCAGGAATCGAATAACACCAATACGCAGCAATCGACCGAGAGCTTCTATGACCAAGTGGTGGCGCATAATGCAACCAACAGTGTACGCTGGACAGTGCGCGGGCCGATTGTGGCAGATGAGACCTTCCGCTCGTACCAGATCGAGATTTCGCCCAATAAGCGGACGTATACGGTGTATCAAGGCTACTTAGATAAGCAGCTTGACCGCAAAGAGTTTGAGAACAACCAGCAGGCCTACGAGCAACTCGTGTATGCCCTGAGCAAGGCGCAGATCCAAGACACGCGCACTGTGGATGATGACGACGTGCGTGGGGTGTGTGCGACTGCTGGGCGGCTCTACACCTTCGAGACAATGGATGGCGGCACGACGAAGACGCGCATCTGGACATCGAGCTGTCAAGGTTCGCCTGGCTCAATGAAGGCCGATGTACCTAAGATTCATGCACTCTTTGCCAACCAGATCCCTGGCTTTGCACCGATGTTTGATAAGACGCAATAAAAAGGCGCTGAGCGGCTCGCTCTCGAAGCTTACATAACCTACTGTGGTTTTGCGCACCCTCTTATGAAATACCGTGACAGTTAGTTCTCTCCAGAGCACGGTTCTCTTGCGTAAGATCAAAAAAATTATTACAACTCCTCACACTCCATCCAATGAAGAAGCGGGGGAGGAGCTTATACGCGGATAAAGATGGCTTTGAGGTATCGATTGTGCGATGACTCTGCGCGGATTGTCTGATGCTCATGCTAGCCACACCCCACCGCCAATGGTATAATCGAGCGTATGATTCGTGCAGTAATTTTTGATTGTTTTGGCGTGCTCTATGGTGGGAGTATCGAGGTGCTGATGGCGCAGTGCCCGCCGGATCGCCGGGCCGAGCTAGAGGATATTAACAAGCAGTCGGACTATGGCTACATCTCACGGCAGGAATTTATTACAGAGGTGGCGCGGCTCTCGGAGCAGACGCCAGCCCAGATAGCTGCGTTGCTTGAGCAGGTGCATGTGCGCAATAGCGAGCTCATTGCCATGATTCACACGCTGCGCCAGCGCTACCCGGCCATCAAGGTGGGGCTGCTGAGCAATGTGGGGAGCGATACGATCGAGCGGCTGTTTGCTCCTGATGAGCTGCGCGAGCTCTTTGATACTGTAGTGCTCTCGTATGCCGAGCATGTTGCCAAGCCAAGCCGCGAAGCCTTCGAGCTGGCGGCAGATCGGCTTGGCGTGCTGCCTGGCCAGTGTGTGATGATCGACGACCGATTGGACAACTGCTCTGGAGCTGAAGCTGCTGGCATGCGTGCCATCCTCCACACAGCCAATCGCCGCACAATGGCTGAGCTTGAGGAGCTGCTGGGGGAGTGATGACATCCGTGTGGCTTGGGCTGATGGCTGGTTGTTTGCTTGTATTGCTTGTCTACACACTATGGATGGTGCCGCCGCAGCTTGGTAAAACGCTCAGTATGCATATTGAGCAGCGGACAAGGACAGTGATTGCGGGCAAAATCCTCTTGCCACTGACTGGCCTGAGCCTTACGCTGTGGGCTGTGCAGTCGGCATTGCCACGAGCGGTACAGCTACTCCTTCTTGTCGTGAGCCTTAACTTTTGTGTGATGGGGTTAGTGCCATTTGGCGTGAGCCAGCGGCGCACCCTGGTTCATAACATTGCAGCCTGGGGCTGTATACCGGTTATAACGATCATTGAGGCGCTTGTCCTGCTGAGCGATACTCATCCGATGGTGCGGGTGGTAACGAGTGGCGCTCTGGTGTGCCAGGCTATTGTTCTTGGCTGCTACTTCTTTGCCAAGCCGTGGCATCGCTATATTATGCTAGTGGGGCAGGCGATTTATTTTTCGCTTTTTGTGGCGATCGTCTGGGCGATGGAGTATGCCCATGCCTGAGCTCCCTGAAGTTGAGACGATTCGTACGAGCTTAGCTCGCTTGGTGGTGGGGAGGCAGATTGTGGCAAGCACGGTGTATGACTCACCCAAGAGTTTTCCCAACGACCCTGCGGCGGTGGCGCACTTTCTCCATGGTGCAACGATCACGGCGGTGGAGCGTCGTGCTAAAGTGCTGCTGATTCGCCTGAGCACCAACTACACGCTGGTGGTGCACCTGAAAATGACGGGCCAGCTGCTCTTTGTTGGAGAGGAGCGCTGGGGCGGTGGCCACCCAAACGATAGCTTTCTCCACGAACTACCTGACCGCTTAACGCGGGTAGCGCTGACCTTTGCGGATGGCGCGCATTTATACTTTAATGACCTGCGCAAATTTGGCTGGATGAAGCTCTACCCTACACCAGAGGTGGCAGAGCTGCCCTTTATGCAAAAAGTTGGGCCCGAGCCGCTTGACCCGCATACGACGACGGCGCAGTTCATCGCGCGCATTCGTCGGCGCAATGGCACGACCATGAAGGCGGCTATCCTTGACCAAACGACCATCGCTGGCGTGGGCAATATCTATGCCGATGAATCGCTGTGGATGACGCAGCTCCACCCCGCCACGCGGGTGCGTATGGTGGATGATGAGCAGCTTGCCGCGCTCTTTGCCCATATTCGGCAGGTGCTGCAGCTCAGTATTGATAAGGGTGGCAGCACCGACCGCAATTATGTCGATGCTGAAGGTAAGAAGGGGAGCTACCTAGCCTTTGCGCAGGTGTTTCGGCGTGAGGGGCAGCCCTGCCCGCGCCACCCCGACGTAGAGATTATGAAGATTCGCGTGGCAGGCCGCGGGACGCATATTTGCCCAGTGTGCCAGGTGAAAGTGGGGGAGTAGCCGATGCTTTATCTCATTGTGGGAAAGAATAGCTACGTAGTAGAGCAAGAGCTGACGAAGATCACTCAGCACGCGCCAGTGCCAGCAGAACACATCGATACTCAGCAGCTTGATGCCGCGGGTTTGGCGGAGTTAGTGCGCGGCGTGTCGCTCTTTGCGGCACAGCGGCTCATTGTGCTGCGACGCCTGTCTGAGCGCCCAGACCTCTGGGAGCAGCTTGGCCAGTGGGCCCAGGATATTCCTGACGAGACGACGCTTGTGTTGGTAGAGCCAGGGCTAGATAAGCGCACCAAAACGTACAAAGCACTGCACAAAGCCGCGACTATCATCACTGCAGACCCACTGACCGACCGGCAGCGCCCTGCCGCCGAGCGGTGGCTGCGCCAGCTCGCCAATGAACGCGGCGTGCCGCTGAGCTCAGCGCAGCTGCGCAGTATGGTAGAGCGCGCTCTGGTGCCGGATGAGAAGGGCTATGGTGGGTCGATCGACCAGCTGCAGCTGGCGCACGCTATCGACGCATTGGCTCAGCTCGACACCATTACCGATGATGCAATTGCCACCGTGTTGCCACCGGCCCGTGAGTTCTCAGTCTTTGATGTCGTAACCCTGGCGGTAGAGCGCCGAGGCTCAGCTTTGCACGCTGCCTTAGATGAGCTGCGCCTGAGCCACGACCCATACCAAACTGCGGCGCTCATCTGGGCGCAGTGGGCTCAGCTGGCGGCAATTGCATGCTATGGCGAGGCAGGGGAGGCAGAGATTGCGCGCGAGCTCTCACTCCACCCCTACGTCGTCAAAAAAACCAAGCCACTCGCCAGGCAGGTCGCGCCAGCTGATATCCGCACCCTCACCCAGCGCGCTGCTCAGCTTGATGCCGACATGAAGACGACGGGCATATCGCCGTGGGATGCGGTGGAGAGTTTTTTGTTTGCGGTGGCGGGGCGGTAGTAGGCGAATATCCTCTCTACTAATTTGAGGTTGGTGTGTTTGCAATAGATGTATGTTACTTAAAGAGCTTAGCCTCTCATCTCACGAACATTGAATCTGCACTAAACAATAGGACAACAATTGCTGTTTATGAATAGCTGTGGTAATCTTCTATTGAAGACAGCAACTCTAACGGAAGGAATTGATCCACATGCGCGCATTTTTCAAACCACTGCTTGTTCTAGTTGACGCAGGACTCTTATTGTACTGGTTCATGGTAATTACAGACTTGTTTCCCAAAGATCTACGCTTCAGAGACTACAGCAATGAGATAGTGCAAGCATGGAATTGGTCTTTCTTTCCGCTCGATGTAGCCGCTGCATTGGTCGTGTTTCTAGGCGCGTTCTTGATGAATCGAAAAATTGCAGCAGGCGAGCTTGTGCTTATGTTCGGATTGACTTTAACGTTCTGTGCAGGGTTTATGGCGATATCATTCTGGGCCTACTACGGAGACTTTGAGATATTCTGGTGGGGAGCTAACTCGATTCTTATGATCGTACCATTACTCGTGTTTGCTAATATGATTTATGAAAAAATGAAACCCACACAGGCCATTAACTAGTATCTCGTTCGTATTTTTTAAATCATTTCAAGGAAATCGTTATGTGTAGTAACGCTAAAGCATGCTTCATAAGTATGAGGATGAATCAAGCCTAACGTCTTGCCTAGTGAATATATGGTATAATAACGTTATCGCAAACAGTGGCGCAACCTAAGGAGGTATGTATGGCTACAGTACAGACAACAGTTACCACTCAGACGGTGCACACACAGCAGCATTCGCCAGGGCGGCAGTATGGCGTGCGCGCATGTCTGCTCATTGCGAGCCTTGCACTGGCTTGCCAGGCATTTATCAATATCTTTCTTGGCTGGCGTGCGTATACCGTTATTTCTTCGAGTGGTGGGCAAATACCGAGCCTCGACTCTAATATGACAGTGCCGGCTATCGTGTTTGTCTTTGGTGTTAATCTTGCTGCTCAGGCCATCTATCTTGCCTATACAGCAATTCGTTCCCGAGACATCCGAAGCAAAGGAAAGCAGGGGATTGCCATCGTCGCCATCCTCGCGTATCCTGTTGCCGACATGGTGAAGTACTCACTCTTCCACCACATTCTCCATACCGGTGTGCCATACAACACATTCCTTGATGGGCCTGTACCGTGGACGTCTGGGATCGTGCTCACCATCGCTGGTTCGCTCTACTTGTGGTATGTGCTGTTGCGGCCACAAAAGAGCGAGTGCCAGTAGCCCCTGTGGTGGCCCGGCTCTTTACAAATCCTGCGCCATGCCTTATAATGAGCGCTTGATTGTAGTACTAACCCATAATAATAAGCGATAGAGGAAATTAATGCCCATCATCAAATCAGCTGTCAAACGCATGAAGCAAACGGCTACTCGCCGCCAGCGCAACATTGCCACCAAGCGCGCCATCAAGGCCAGCACCAAGGCCTTCACTGCTGAGCCAAGCGCTGCCGCCCTGAGCCAGGCCCAGAGCGAGCTCGACAAAGCCGTCAAGAAGGGGTTGCTCAAGAAAAACACCGCCAGCCGCCGCAAAGCATCGCTCGCCAAGGCTGCCAAGGCTGCTGGCGTCAAACTTGCGTAACACAGAAGCAGCAAGAGCAGACACCAAAACACCTCGAGAGAGGTGTTTTTCTTTGCTATACTTCGCATGTCTACCTCTGTTAATCGCGACTTACCATTGACGAAACGAAATTACTTATGGTAGGATAGATGGAGTTTTGGGTAAGGCAAAAGTAGGAGTTATGGACGAGATAAAGGTGCGGCAACAAATCATCGACAAACTAGGTGAGAGTAATAATATTTTGGTGGCGGTCAACGCCCACCCTACGGTAGATGAGCTAAGTGCGGCACTGGGGTTGACGCTTTTGCTCAACAAGCTCGACAAGCACGCCACAGCCGTCTTTAGTGGGGATGTGCCAACGGCAGTGGGCTTTTTGGAGCCAGAGCGTACCTTTGAGAGCACGGTGGATAGTCTGCGAGATTTCATCATTGCCCTTGATAAGGAAAAGGCCGACCATTTGCGCTACAAGCTCGATGGCGACCTCGTCAAGATTTTCATCACACCATACCGCGCGACGATTAGCCAGAGTGATTTGGAATTTAGCCAGGGCGACTACAATGTGCAGTTCGTCGTGACGATCGGTGTGCGCAGCGAGGATGACCTCGACCCAGCGCTCAAGGGGCATGGCCGTATCCTGCGCGAGTCGCCAGTGGCAGCGCTGCACATTGATGCGCCAGGTACGCTAGGCAATATCGTCTGGACGGATCCTCAGGCCAGCAGCTATAGTGAGCTGGCGGCAAGCCTCGCTCAGGGCTTTGATAGTACGGATGATGAACAGCCGCTCTTGGACAAGCATATTGCCACGGCCTTTTTGACTGGTATTGTAGCGGCCACCGAACGCTTTAGTAACGAAAAGACTACCTCGCGTGTTATGACCCTCGCCGCGCAATTGATGAGTGCTGGCGGTGACCAGCAGCTGATTGCAGCCAAGCTCGCCGAGGCCAAGCAGCTCGCTGCAGGCCCAATGCCTGCCAAGCCGGCCAGCAAGAAGCCTGCTCAGGCAAATAACAAAGATAAGTCACTCGTCATCTCGCACAACGCTGAGGCTGGAAAAAAAAAGTTAAGCCAGACCGACGCTGACGAAGCCGAGCTGGCTCAGCAACTGGCCAAGAATAATCCACAGCCCGAGCCCGCGCCAGCCCCGCGCCGTTCATCAGGACGCAATAGCAGTGCCGAGCCATGGCGCCAGCCCATCGAGACACCGCTGAGTGAGCCGAGCCTGGGTGGCACACTCAATGCTACTACCAAGCAAGCGGCCGATGACAAGCGCCGCGAGAGCGAGAATGGCCGAAATAAGACTATCCTCTCGCACAAGGGTGGGCGTTACCTCGACAGCGATGACACGCCAGGTAGCCAAGCGCCGCTCAATGCCGCCACAGCAGCACTCAATCACGAGCCAACTGTCCCCAATGTGAATGACATGCCGCGTGTGCCGATGGCTCACAACGACGACATCCTTCCGCCGCCAACGGGCAAAGAAACCCTGGCCGACCTCGACGCCAAGCACCGTACCGCGCCAGCTGATGATGCCGAAGGGCCGGCTCTGCCACCGCTGCCACCAATGCCAGATTTCTCTAGCTTGCCACCATTGCCACCAGGTGTGCCACCACTGCCTGGCTCTGATGCCGATAACCCTATGGCTCAGCTCGATGCTGCGCTTCAGTCTGAGGCTAAGGCCAAGAAAGACCAAGCCAACCCATCGCAATTCCACGTACCGGAGAAGTAGAGGTTGCTGGCTTCTGCTGTTAAATGAGAAATGACACGATAAACCGGCCATGGTTTGGCCGGTTTATGGTAGAGGAAGGGTAAAAACCGTAAGATCATAAGATTTGTATATGTAGATTTCTTGACAGCCCAGAGAGAGAGTTATTATATAGTCCATTATGGACAGCAGCAAACCCAATCTACTTAAAAACTATAACGTTACAGGCGTCCAGCGAGAAGCATACAAGAGGGACGCAGAGCGGCAACGACTCATTGCTCTCTTGGATGTTCTTGATAAACCTGATGCAACAGAAGAGGTTGATGTACATGCTCGGGGTACTGCTAATATTACTACCGTCAGTGCGAGTCTTAACAGATTGGGTATTTATATTAATCGCAGTGCTCACGCACAAGCTCGTTTATTTGAACCACACCAAATATATACGACAGAAATGGGAGAAGAAAATATCGACCTTGCGACATCTGTTGTTGCATTTGAGTCGGAGGGCATTGCGGGTGAGGGCTGCGATGGCGTACTTATACTATTCAAGCTCTCTGGTGAGATGGCAGGAGAGGCGCAAGCGGCATCAACAGCACGCGACCTGAAGTTTGGCTATAATTGCTCGTATGGTGGTCTTGCAACCAAGGATGGCATAACTTGGTTTAAGTTTGAGGGAGACAAATTTATACTAAGAACCAAACAGCTATCCTATGACGATCCATCGCACTACGATGAAATTCTTGAGTTGACCGAAGAGCTTAATACGTTTATGCAGGTGAGACAGGGTGAGCATAATCACCACAAAGGACAATCTTTCACACCAGCAGGAAGTATCGAAGCTTAGGTAGTCCAAAAGACCAGCCCTTCGCGGCTGGTTTTTTGCTCCGTCATGCTATACTAACCACATGACGCACCAAACACCTGATTCATCATACGATCGCATTCTCCACATCGACAAGCCAGCTGGTATGACGAGCTTTGGGGTGGTGGCGCGGGTGCGGCGGGTGCTGAGCCAGCAGGCTGGCAAGAAGGTGAAGGTGGGGCACTGTGGCACGCTCGACCCCTTTGCAACGGGCCTTTTGCTGCTGGTGACGGGCACGGAGTGCCGCAATGCCATGCGCTACACCAAGCTCGATAAGACGTACGAAGCGACGATCATCCTGGGCCAAACCAGCACCACAGGCGACCCAGAAGGGGAGATAACGCCGTATGTGCCAGAAGATGCCAAGGTGCCCATCGCACCGCCATCACGTCAGCAGCTTGATAAGGTGCTGCAGCACTTCATTGGTGAGATTCGCCAGCGGCCACCGATCTTTAGTGCCATTAAGATCAACGGCCAGCGGGCCTACAAGCTCGCGCGCGATGGCAAGGAAGTGGAGCTGCCAGAGCGCACCATTACGATTCACTCGCTGGAGGTGCTGGAGTATCAGTATCCGCGGCTCGTCATTCGCACGCGGGTGAGCAGTGGTACGTATATCCGCAGCCTGGCGGTAGATATTGGCAGGCAGCTTGGCACGGGGGCGTACTGCGCGGCGCTGCGGCGCACAGCGATTGCTGATTGGCCAGTAGCAGAGGCGCAGCAGCTGCAGGATTTTGGAATTGTTGATTAGCCATACACAATAAATAAAGAAGCGAGGAGTAACCGATGAACATCACGCTACACACTGGCACAACCGCCGCAACTATCACGACAGATGGTGCATATATCACCAGCTTGACCGATGAGCGTGGGGATGTATTCTACCCACTGCAGCCGCTCACTACCCCTGATGGTGAGCGTAAAACGCGTGGTGGCTGTCATGTCTGCCTACCCAACTTTGGCCCGGGTGGAGCGAGTGGTCTGGCGCAGCATGGCTTTGGCCGCACCAGCCAGTGGCAGGTGGTGGAGCACACCAGCGACCGAGTGGAGCTCATACTGAAGGGGAGTGGTGCTTATGCTGGGCTGGAGTCTCGCTTGGTGTATACAGTGGCGGAGCACCAGCTTGCAATGCAGCTCACGCTGGTAAATGTTGGTGAGGATGAACTGCTCGTGGCGCCAGCCTTCCACCCGTATTTTGCATATGATAGCGCGCTCGTGCTGGATGGCCAGCCATTAGCCGACCTTACGCCGCTCGCGGAGACGATCTTCGTTGATGGGCCCACGCGCCAGCTTGCCACGGGCCGGCGCACCATTACGCTGCAAAGTGAGGAATTACCTCGCTGGGCGGTCTGGACAGATGGGCTGGGCTCGTACCTCTGTGTTGAGCCAACGCACAGCGGCAACTCCTTCGCCAATAACCCAGCTCATGCCGCAGCGCTAGTGCCGGGACGGACGGCGCGGTATGGCGTGTGGGTGGGGTGGTGAGTCTACTGCGAGAAGCGGTAGAGCTCTGAAATCTTAGTATCCTCAAGTTGACACCACTACCCAACGATGGTTATAGTGGAGTTATGAACCATAACACACCACCACCATCCGAGCATCATACCAATGGAGAATTCCAGGCTTCGCCGGAGAGTCTTAATAGGCTACTAGCAGAGGGGTGGTATACGCTTTATCTCTATGGTGAGCCATACGAAGAGCCGCCAGTAGCCCCATCGTATGGTGATACGTGGCACCGAGGGTATCGTGTGGAACTGCCAGATGATGTCGTCCGGAAGATATTTATTGGTCAAGGTAGTGATGAGATGATTGCCGCACCAGATGACTACGAGCAGAGTGATAAGGGGCGACGCCTCCAATATCCGCAGCAAATTGCCTTCCGCTTCTCGTGTATGCGCAATAATCAGCCGACTGGCGACGAGCTCTTTCTTGATATAAAAACCCAACTTCCTATCAAAGGCTCTGATGACGTACTCACCATTGCTCGCACATATGCCATCCGTAAGGGCGACGAAGAGAGAGGCGCAACTGGCACACAAGAAGTAGAGTATTCGATTGGCCATAAGTTCATTAGCCCGAATAATCTTCAGCCACACACAGAAGGAACCTTGACGGTAGAGGATGTACAGAAATTACTTGATGACCGTCGAGCACTCGATATCCCAATGACAAACGATGATGTCCGCCGCCTTGAGGAGGTGCTTAAAGAGGTGCTAGAGATTGCCAAAGATAACGGTCCACGTGATAGAGTGCGCTACCCCTACGAGAATACCCCAAGCTTTATGGATATGGAGCGCTATGCAACGCAGCTCGAGCAGTGTTTGCTGAGGCCTGAGACTCAGCACCTCCAAGCACTCATCGACAAAGGCGAGCCGCTGATCGATATACCAATAACGCACCGCGAAGCTGCGCCTGATCTCGTGTGGCCAACAGCAGAGAATACCAAGGGGGTTGACTACCAGTCGCCATTCCCCGACGCAGAGACCTTCTTTGCTGCACTCGACATTAGCGAATTTATCGATAGTGACATTGGCAATATGCGCCTCTTACTCACCGAGCCATTCTATGACCCAGAGAACGATACCAATTACTTTGCTGTTGCCTATCGGGGTAAGCCAGCCCGCCGCCGTGCGCATTGTGTTGCACCAGAGCTGGTGGAGACGCTTCGGCAATTTTATACCGCACTCGATGCCCGCTACCCTGCACGGACGGGCAACAAGGTGGGCAAGCGGCGTGAGCTCCTTGCGATGGGTCAGAACCACCGTGCCATTGCACAGGCAACCTTCCAGTATTACAACCTGATGCGGCTACTGGTAACCAGGGATGACATCAAGCAGCAAGCAGCGCTGCTCGGCCAGGAGAATAATAACACCATCATCACCCAGGCTCACCGGGCACTCCTTCAGTAACAAGTATCTGTTAGTAAGGGAAGAGATGCGAGAGCTGATGGAGCTTCGAAGTAAAGTTTTCTTACATTGACACCGCGCCGCCCTCCTGCTACAATACACCAGTATGATTACTAAGGATAACAAAGCGAAAGCGATTGCTTTGACTCAGGTCAGCAAGAACGACGTCGGCAGCCCACAGGCGCAGGTGTCTATCTTGACGGCTCGTATCAAAGAGGTGACCGAACACCTTAAGTCCAACAAGCACGACAACATGGCTCGTCGTGGCCTCAAGCAAATGGTCGGCCGGCGTAAGCGGCTGCTCCGCTACCTTGAGCGGACCAACTTTGATGCCTACAAAGCAACGCTCGAAACCCTCGGTCTGCGCAAATAAGCGCTCGCCGCGAGAAATAGACCTCCTCATCTATTGGGGAGGTTTTTAAGATTCATAGTATCACAATTGACAAATATCGGCCTAAAATGTATCGTAATATAATATACCACACCATAAATAAAAAAGGAGTTGTAGCATGTACGAAGCAGGGCATGGGGCAAGCAGCCATGGCATTTCTACTCTCGAAGCTATGCTGGGTCGGACCGAGTATGAGAAGGCAGTAGCTAACTTTGACTCATTTGTTAGCCAACAGCTTGAGGGTGCACCGTTGCTACGTGAAGACCCAGACCTACAACGATACGTGACGTATAGTCACTTGACACTTGACGATGTGGCAGACATAGCTGATGCTACAGATTCGCCACGGATGCGTGAGCTGCTCAAGGCGGCGGATGCAGTGCGGGCGCAATATCGCAAGCAGCATGAGGGTACACTTCAGCCTCTCGAGACCTTTGATGGCTCGACACATGTGCTTGTAGATCTGTATGAGTATATGACAACACAGAATGGGCAGGTGCAACGAAAAGAAAAAGGTGTAACCATCCAATGTATTATGAATGGCATCAGTATTCGTGGCTATGGTGGTGAAGGATTTGTTCATCAGGTAGATCTTGGCGGGGCGCAGTATGTGATTGACCCAGATGGACTTGCTGTGCGATATACACAGCAGACGCAAACAAAGCCAAGCAAGGACCTTGGTAAGTATGCCCAGGTAGAGGATATGGACGTTGTCAAGAGGCTCATTGAGCGCTCCAAGAAGAATGCCGCGCCTACGACGCTTGACGTTGTCCGTGGTGGAGTTAAGCGCATGATGAACATATTCTCTCGCCCTTAGGGTATCTGATGAGGGCGGCCCTTCGCCTTGTGTATTATTCTCCCACCAATGTTATACTAGAAAAACCATCACGAAAGGAGCACACCATGGCATTTGGCCCAATAATGACAGTCACGGCAAAGCAGGGGATCGAGCTGGAGCTTGCGCCGTTTGCACGGGATGAACTGAGGCCGTTTGTGGAGGGGTTTGCGCGCGGGACGGTCACGCAGTATTTTGCCGAGCATCGAGCGCAGACGCTCGAGACCGAGCAAGCATGGTATGACAAAACAATCGCAGATAAAGAGAGTATCGTCTGGGGTATCTGGGCTAAGGATGGCGAAACGTGGCGGCTGATTGGCAGTACATCACTGGTGAATATTACGAGAAAGCACGTCCACACTGCCACAAGTGGCATCATTATTGTGGATAAAGATTACTGGGGTAAGGGTGTTGCTAGTGCTAGCCACCATGCTCGCACGTGGTACGCCTTTGAGAATCTAGGGCTGCACTGCATCAAATCCGCTGTGGTGCAGGGTAACGTTGCCAGCCTGTGCGCCCTCCAGCGATGTGGCTATACTCATCTCTACACCCAGCGCAACGATGTCTTTATCAATGGTAAGCTGCACCACACCGATCACCTTGAGTGTCTCAACCCTATTGACTGGGCCTGGAACCAGTGGTGGGGGAGCGACCAACCCTCGCCCGAGCACACAGCAGCTCGCCAGCGCAGCCTCGCCGCACTAGAGTGGGCGCGCGAGCGGGTGGTGTTGCTGTAGCAGTGCAATGCTTTACAAAACTAACCACTATACGCTATCATGCAACAATGAGTCAAGAAAAACAACCGCTAGCTGAAACTTCGCCAGTATCTTTCCCGTACGAAAGAGCGAGAGAGCCACTATGTACGGCTGATCGGCTTAAACAAGAACGTCGGCGGTTTGTGGTTGATAAAGCAGCGCGCGAGACAAAGCGGTTTGCACAAGATTTGGAGACGATGGCAGCAGGGGGTAAGGCTGCGGAATATCTAGTGAATGGCAGCTCGGCAGATATGATACCTGAGGAGGTAGTGCCACTGCTTGATGGCGCACTTGTTGCAGTGGATGAGCCAATAGACAAGACACGGAGCATCCTCGAGCAGCGAATCGTCACATTATGCCGAAGGCGGAATGACGGGCTGACAGATGATAAATTTTGCCAGGCTGTAGCAGATGCATACCAGCAGTCGCCAGCTATGCGGCGTGTGCAAGAGGTGGCGCACCAGATTACAAGTGGCATTGAACATCTGCACGCTGGCGCGCCCATGATCTCCATCGGTGTATTTGACCCAAGTATCTACATTGACCGCGTGTTGATGCGTAGAGTTCAGCAAGATGGTAGTAATAGTGCATTACAATGCTATGGGACGGCACTGCTTGCCCGCTACAAAGAGCAAAATGATGCAGATGAGCATCTATATCTCCACACCGCATCAGCACGAGCGCTGTTGGATGCTTGTGATGCTGGTGGTGTGCGTCTTGCGGGTACTGCTGAGTGGGAGCTCATTACCGAGCAGGGTAGCCGCTATGGTAATGCCTATGCCTGGATGTCGCGCGAGATTGTTAAGATGGCAGCTGACCAAACAGGTCACCTTGTGGCGGATGACGAACATCGCACAGTGCTTCAGCCAACTGGTGAGCCAGCGGCGGATGTCTTGATTACCTTGCTGAACCAAATCACCACTCGTGGCACCGACCGCACTAGCGATCTGCCTATGCCGACCGAAGCAGTGCGCCTCCGTGAGGGCGGCTGCAAAGATGTTGAGGCATACTTTGCTCAGGCATATATGATGAGCACTCAACCAGCGATGAGTAAGACGGCCATCGCTGGCAAACGCTTTATCAGCAAAACACATGGGGCGCAGACGTTCCTTGCCGCCGATGCAGTACGGTACTGTGGTGTAGAATTCCCGCCTGGTACGGTGTGGGGGCAGTTTGGTGATGGATATGCTCCGCTTAGGCTGACGGGCTTTTGCTTCGACCAAAACACAGCTGCAACGGTCTTTGGCACTGAATATATGGCCAATGTGCCCGAAGCGAGCCAACGCGGCGCTGTGCACGACTACTTTCACCGCATTGTGCAATCACCACAACAGAGAAGCCTCCGCAAAACCATTGTGACATACACAACATAATACCCATTTGCGCACAAAGATGCTATCATAGAGAGTGACTATGCAGGATGTGACAGACGCAGCACGGGCGTCCACGGGTGTGGCGATGCGGTGGAGTATGCAGCAGGCACGGCGGGCTGTGCTGATGTTTGTGGCCGCTGTGACAGTGCTGGGGCAGCTGTTTGTACCGCAAGTGAGTGCTATGGCACCGCAGCAGTCCATCATGATGCCAGCCTATAGCTACCCCATACAGGGTGGCAATAATCAGTATTGGAATGATATGGCTAATGTCTCGAGCAAGATGCCCTTTGCAGTGGTTAACCCCTCGAGTGGGCCAGGTACAGTGGTTAGTAGTGATTATGTGAAAGCTCTAGCACGGCTCGATTCGCTTGGGGTCAAATACATTGGCTATGTCAAGCACGGCCGCCAGACGCGCAATATTGCTGAGGTGGCAGCAGAGATCGACCGCTGGTATGCGCTCTACCCCAATGTGAAGGGAATCTTCTTCGACGAAGCCGACAACCACAGTAGTGGCCAAAAGACCTGCTACCTGGCTAATCTCTACAACTACGTCAAGGTCAAGCACCCTGGCTCCATTGTTATCCATAATGCGGGCACACGCTTCCTCGGTGAGTCTGTCATGCCCTATGGTGATGTATTCTTGAATGCCGAGACCTCGGCGGCACGCTACCTGAGCGATAGCTACTACGACCTAACTCACCCAACGGCCACCAACTTCGAGAAAAACCCAGCCAACGCCTACAAAATGTGGCACGTCATCCACAGTGTGGGCAGTAACGAGCAACAGGCCCAGGTGGTAGCCAAGGCCCGCGAGCGCAATGCTGGTTGGGTGTATACAACTTCCGATCGTGGCCCGACCACACCAGCCGAGGAGGCAGACCCAAACATCAACCCGTATAATGATTCATCTACCTTGCTGGGTGGTTTGGCTGGCCTGGGGAGTATCCAACGTGGTAATGTGCCAGTGGGTGCAGCGACGCCGCTCACGGCTGATTGCGCCGATACCTTTGGCCTGAAAGTAACGGCTCAGCCCGCGCCAGCACCTGCACCAGCGCCAAAACCTGCTCCCAAGCCTGAGGAGAAGAAAAAAGACGACAAAGACAAGAAAAAGGACGAAAAGAAGGACAAGAAAAAGCCGCAGCCAAGCAAAAAGCGTCAGCAACCTACTGTACGCAAGCAAGAGGCAGAGCCCAACTGGACGATAGTCACCCTTGTCGCTGTGGCAGTAGTTCTCACTGCAGCTGGTGGCGGTGGTGCCTGGTGGTGGTTTGTTGGCCGCAAGCGCCGCCAAGCGAAGAACCGCAGCCGGTATGACAACACGATGATATAAGCGACAAGTGTGTCGCACATGCCATCAATTCTCACATATCCTTTTCTCACTACTCATTGCTCGGATAGAGTAGTAGGGGAGAGGGGTGAAGGACAGAGGTGATGAGGCTATGCTGTGCATACTTATGGCGAGGGGCTGATTGACGAGCTTGGGATAACTTGCTAATATAAAGCAGTTTTGGAGAAACAACTCTCTCGACGCAGTGAGTATATGATCTATGACCAACCACAGAAAGTGGAGAATGGCGTCTCGTTTGCTGTCATAGGGGATCAAGGCGAAGAAATTACTGTCATGCCACGTGGTGTCGAATGGCTGAGCGCAACGTATGTGCGGTTTGTGGGCAGCGCAGCGATCAAGGGCAGTGAAAAAAATCTCTATATCAAGGGCTCGCAGACTACATATGAAGGTGATGATACGATGCGCCTGGTAATTGACCATGACAGCCCAGATGGCGTGTAAGCTCCGAGGCTGTCAGATATGAAGCACTACCAGTATATCCCAAAATGCGGTATACTAAGGGGAGTATATTAACGCGGCAGTGATAGCGTTGAGGGCTTGCATGAAGATGATGGGTGCGAGCATTCACCCCTGTTACTTGCCGCAAGAAAGGAGCTCTGTATGAGTATTATTAACCCAAGCGGCAAAGATGTCTTTGCTGTGACGACGCAGTTATGCGGTCGTCCTCTCACCCTGGAGGTCAACCGCGTTGGTTTTCGCTCGACGGCCAGTGTGCTAGTGCGGTACGGCGATACGGTGGTGCTGGGTACGGCCCAGGTGGGCACCCGCCCGGTCACGCTGGATTACTTTCCCTTAAGCATCGACTACGAAGAGAAGTTCTATGCGTCGGGCAAGATTAGCGGCAGCCGCTTTATTAAGCGTGAGGGCCGGCCCAGTGACGAAGCAGTGCTGATTGGCCGCCTGATCGACCGGCCGATCCGCCCACTCTTCCCCAAAGGCTACCGCCAGGAAGTGCAGGTGGTGGCTACCGTGCTCAGCATGGACCCAAGCTTCCGCCCCGATATGGTGGCGATGGTTGCCGCGAGCAGCGCCCTGATGCTAACGGGCACGCCGTTTGATGGGCCGGTGGCGGGCCTGCGCGTTGGCCGGGTGAATGGTGAATTTAAAGCCTTCCTCAGCCCAGAAGAGCGCGAGCAGTCCGACCTCGACCTGGTGGTGGCCGGCATCGAGCGCGGCATTACCATGGTAGAAGCTGGCGCTAAAGAAGTGCCCGAGGACGTCATCGTCGATGCCATAGCCTGGGCGCACCAAGCCATGCAGCCAGCGATCGCACTGCAGCGGGAGCTCGCCAGCAAGGTGGTGCCAGTACCGCAGGAATACGAGCTGGTCTTGCCGAACGAAGACATCCAAGCTGTCGCCAACCAATGGGTTGATGGCAAACTGGGCGAGAAAATCCGCCGCCCATACCCCGAGCGCAATGAAGTTGTGAATGAAATCCGCTGGGCCTTCCACGAGGCCATGGCCGAGCAGCTGGGCCTTGACGCCGAGGAATACGCCGCGGTGCGTGATGAGTACGACGAAGCCTTTACCTTGGCGCTGCACAACGATGTGCGCCGCGGCATTGTGGAGGAGCACACCCGCCCCGATGGCCGCGCCCTGACGGAGATCCGTCCGCTCTCGAGCGAGGTTGGGATCTTGCCACGCACCCACGGTAGCAGCCTGTTTACCCGCGGGGTAACGCAGGGGATGAATATCGTGACCCTAGCGCCGCTCAGCTACGCGCAGCTGGTCGATACCATGGAGGTGACGGAAGGCGAGCGCCGCTACATGCACCACTACAATGCCCCCGGCTACACGGTGGGTGAGGTCAAGCGCCTGGGCAGCCCGGGCCGGCGTGAGATTGGCCATGGCTACCTAGCAGAGCGCGCCCTGACGGCAGTGCTGCCAAGCGAAGAAGAGTTCCCCTATGCCATCCGCAGCGTGACGGAAATCATGAGCCAAAACGGCTCCACCAGCATGGCGGCCACCTGTAGCAGCTGCTTGGCCCTGATGGACGCTGGCGTGCCCATCAAAGCCCCGGTTAGCGGTATTGCTATGGGCCTGATGATGGATGGCGACACACCCTATGTGCTGAGCGACATTGCCGACGCCGAGGACTTTGCTGGCGACATGGACTTTAAGGTGACGGGTACCAGCAAGGGTATCACCGCCCTGCAGATGGATATGAAGGTGCATGGCTTGCCCGTGCAGGTGCTGCGCCAGGCGCTGGAGCAGAGTAAGGCTGGCCGCGCCCATATCCTGGAGCACATGCTGAGTGTGCTGCCAGCGCCGCGTAAAGAACTCAGCCCCTACGCGCCGCGCATCGAAAAGCTCAAAATCAACCCAGATAAAATTGGCGCTGTTATTGGCAAGGGTGGCGAAACCATCAACAAAATCACCAGCGAAACGGGTGCCGAGGTGGATATTAAAGAAGACGGCCTGATTACCATTGCCAGCCCCAATGGCGAGGCGATCGAGAAGGCGCTGGCTTGGATCAAAAGCCTGGTGGAAGAGCCCGAAGTCGGCCGCACCTACACCGGCACCGTGGTGACGATTAAGGACTTTGGCGCCTTTGTGAACATCCTGCCTGGCGTGGATGGGATGGTGCATATCTCGAAGCTTGCCAAGGGTCGGGTTGGCAAGGTGACAGATGTCGTGCAAGAAGGCCAGACGGTTCAGGTGAAGATCACTGGCATTGACGAGCGCGGCAAGATTAACCTGACGATGATTGGATTGTAGCAGATCTGAGCACTAGCCTCGCAACAGAAGACAAACACCCCAGCAAGGATGCGTGGGGTGTTTTGCTGGTAACAACCTCCGCTTTCTTTGGTGCTGTATGAGTGGACGTGAAGGAGAGGAGGGCGCGCAGCCACAGCAAGATATATATTGGCCAATTGCTGCTATTCCGGTATAATAGTTATGGTGAATAATAGCCAAGTTAACAAGGAGATGCATGAGTAATCAACCAGCAACCCCCCAGGAGCAACCCCCAGAGGCTGTCCCAACCTTTGATATGAATAACCCACCTTATACTGAGGAAGAGAAGGCCGCTCTGGCCAGCAAGCGTGCTGCCGCTGGGCCAGCACCAACTGAGCAGCCTACTCCTGCTGCTCCACAGCCAGCCGCTGAGCCAGCACCTGCAGCTCAGCCCCAGCCTCAACCTCAACCCATTTCACAGCAACCAGCTCAGCCAGCACCAGGCCAACCTCAGCCAATGCAGCCACAGCCAGGCCGGCCAATGGGCCCAATGCCACCCAAGCAGGGCATGAGCAAGGGCTTGCTATGGAGTTTGATCGGCGGCGGGATTGGTATATTTGTGCTGATCATCATTATAATCGTGTGTATCGTACTATTCTCGGGGCCAAGCACCGAGGATTACCGCAAGGCATACGCTATGATGAATAGCTTCGACTCAACCAGCCTTAATATAGACAGGTCAGACCCAGAAACGTCAATCAACGAGGTGGTGCGCAAGGCGGATGACCACTTCGACAAGCTCGGCAAAGCTGCTGCTATGCGCGATGGTGAGGTCAAGAAAGCCTTCGAAGAGTACAAGAGTGATTACGAAAAAGTCAAGCCGCTACTCAAAGAGTCGGGTGCGGTCGCTACTGCCTACAAAGAATACAGCAATTCGTGCCGCACGAGCTACAGCTCGCCACTCAGTAGCGCATCTGGTGATGAAGCTGGCCAGAAGTATGATGAGCAGCAAAAATCTTGCCTTAACGCCCTTAATAAGATGAAAGACTCACAGTACGCCAGCGTGCGCGACTATGCCAACGAGCAGATCAAGTATCGCAAAGAGATGCGCGCTTACTATGTAGCCCTCGTAAACTACTATAAGAACCGTGATAGCAGCAGTGGCTCACCAAAGCGCCCCGAGATCCCAAGCACATCTTTGACAAAGTCGCTCTACGACAAACTCAAAGATGCACAGTCATCGAGCAAAGAATCTGTCCGCGAACTGCGCGATATCTTGCGCACCAAGGGTAAGATGGATACCCTTGGCGACTAATTATCGATACTGAGATAGGCAATATAGCAGCTTATCTTATGCTAAACACCCCAGATGCTGCTGGGGTGTTTTTGCTGTGCTTGGAGAAGCTGAGGGCTCTATGTCGTTTGGGTTATCCTTGCATAGCTGCGCCAGTAGTGTGACTGGCCTTTTTACTTTTGCTGGGTTTATGGGCGGTAAGTAATGCAATAAACGAAGTACTTGTACTCAAGAGCAGTATATATGACCGTCATATCATCATGTGTATAGCTCACGTATGCTACTTGTAAGTAACCGAGTCTGGCTGTGCAGTGGCATAGTGCCTGTCGATAGTAAGCGAGGCTTATTGGTGGTAGTGGGGTAGGGCAGCAACAGAACAAGACACCAAACTGGACTGCTAAGAAAGATATAGAGTGAATGAGATAACAGAGGTAAATACTTACATTACCCACTACGTGTCTATAAACTATACACTAAGTGTATAATAAGGCTTGCACTCGCTAGTCACTCGGTGTATAGTGGAGATATGAACGTTCAATATACATTACTCGGATTGTTGGCGAATGCGCCAAACTATGGCTACGAGCTGAAGAAGCAGTATGATGGTTTCTTTGGCAAAGATAAGCCGATTTTGCCAGGGCAAGTCTACTCGACGTTGGGGCGCTTAAAACGCGACAACAAAGTGGAGGAGGTTGCCGACACCAGTGAGTCTGGTGGGCCAGACCGGGTGCGCTACGCTATTACCGAGCAGGGCAAGCAAGACCTGCAGGCCTGGCTGGAAGCACCTGAAGTGCCATCGCATCAGTCGCAGGCCAATATGTACGTCAAGACTGTGCTGGCAATCCTGCGCGAAGGCGATGCCGCACCCTACCTAGACAACCAGCGGCAAGCCCATATTCAGCGGATGCGCAGCCTCACAAGCCGCCGCCGCGAAAGCAACCTAGCCGACACACTGCTCATCGACCACGCACTATACCATCTGGAGGCAGACCTGCGCTGGATTGAGCTAACGACGTCGCGCTTAACCAAACTTAAGGAGGAACTGACCAATGAGACCAACCAATCAACCAATCATTAGCGCCCGCAACCTGAAGAAATCCTTCGGCCAGACGGAAGCATTGCGCGGCGTGTCGCTCGATGTAATGCCGGGCGAAGTGCTGGCCATCATGGGGCCGAGTGGCTCGGGTAAGAGTACATTGCTCCATAGCTTAGCGGCGATTACCCCTGTCGACAGTGGCGAGATTCTCTGCGCAGGTAAGCGGATCGACAAGCTCAATGACGATCAGCGGAGCATCCTTAGGCGCACAGCCTTTGGCTTTGTCTTCCAGTTTGGGCAGCTTGTGCCAGAGCTCACCGCGCTGGATAATGTCGCGCTGCCACTGCTGCTCAATGGCGAGAAGCGTGCCGTAGCGTACGAAGCGGCCCAGCGCTGGCTGGATAATGTAGAGCTGGGCAACAAGGCGGGCAACATGCTCGGTGAGCTCTCTGGTGGGCAGATGCAGCGGGTAGCAATTGCCAGGGCGATGGTTATCAAGCCGAAGGTGCTGTTTGCCGATGAGCCAACCGGCTCGCTCGACAGCCTCAACTCGCAGCGTGTGATGGAATTATTTATTGCCACTGCCAAGCAATATGGTACTACCGTGATTATGGTGACCCACGAACCAACCATTGCTGCCTATGCCGACCGCGAGATCATCGTGCGCGATGGGCAGATCTCGGGAGGGATGTAACATGAGCGTTAGTTGGTTATTACTAAAAAAATCGGGCCGGCAATCGATGATGCGCCTGGGCCTCACGGCAGCAGCCATCTCGCTTGGAATCGTCATGCTGTGCTACATGGCCGCTGGGCTCAATGGCTTGGTGGGCCGCCAAAACCGGGCGATTATCTCAAGTACTATCTCTGCAGCCAGAGATACACCCCAAAAGCCACAAGCAACCGGCCAAGAGCCACTCAAAGCTGGTGGCATCGAGCGGGGCAACAAAGATGAATGGCGAGGCAAGACGATTAGCGTCATCTCGCTGCAGGGCACTGAGAAGTCCGCCAAATTTGCCAAGATAGACACGCCAAAGGCAGGTGAATACTACCTCTCCAAGGGCTTGGCGGCGGCGATTGCCGAGCACCCGGAGGATAAACTTCTCGAGCGCTTTGGCAACCTCACAACCAACCTCGGCACGCTGCCAGACGAGTACTCGGCGAGCCCTGATGACCTGTACTTGGTCAAGGGTGTGAGTGCGGAGGAGGTCGAGAAGGCCGACCAATATGCTAAGAAAAATGGGCAGCCTAACTCCTACACAGACGTCTACATTACCGATGTCAATGGCACAGCGAAGAGCGTTGCCTTCGACCCATTCTCGCTGATGATGCTGGTCGTGGGTGGATCGATCTTGCTCTTCCCAATCGTCACCTTCGTTGCTGTTGCTACGCAGCTGGGTGGGGCACAGCGCGAGAAGCGCTACGCCGCTCTGCGCCTTGTGGGTGCGACCAAGGGGCAAGTGGCCCGTGTGCTGCTGCTCGAGTCGCTGCTGGCCTCGCTGGCCGGTGTGGTGCTGGGCCTCGTTATCTTTACGCTGACGCAGAGCTCGCTTTATGGCTTCTCCTATGGCGACATGCGTTTCTGGCCAGCTGATCTTGCGCTGCAGTGGTACCAGTATGTCGTCATTGTTGGCGTGACCCTCGGCCTGACGACGTATGTCAACTGGCGCCGGATGCGCAAGGCACAGCTCTCGCCACTGGGCGTCTCGCGCTCAGCCGAAAAGGCAAAGAAGCTGCGGGTGTGGCGCGTCATCCCCCTGGCATTCGGCCTTAGTATCTTTGGCTGGATGGCGTCGAAGCCTGGGCACGACTGGATGGCTGAGCGAGCAAGTGAGAGCTCTACACCGACCCTCATTCTCTTCGCAGCCTTCCTCAGTGTAATGTTTGGCCTGGTGCTGGCTGGCGGCTGGCTAACGAATAAAATCGCTCGCATCGTGGCACGCTACGCACGCAGTGGCTCGGCCCTGATTGCGGGCAAGCGGATTGCCGTCCATTCGCAGACCGTCTTCCGCAGTGTGAGCGGGGTAGTGCTGGCCCTCTTCGCGGGGAGCTTCTACCTCTCAGCGGTGAGTGGTATTGATGCCCTCAACGCTTCATCGGTGGCCAACAATGGTTATTCGCAGCTGCGCAGCAATGCTGTAGCGATCACCTCGCAAGATCATACCCTGCAGCCTGATCTACAAAAGGTTCTGAGCGAGCAGCCATACATTACCAATGTTGCACCAATGTACCCTGTTGCTGGTGACAATGGCCGCATCCAAGCTCGTGCCATCCGTTGTAGCGACCTAGCGATCTACACCGAGCACAGCTGCCCCAGCGGTGCACAGGGTGATCACTATGCTTTGCTCGATTTCAATGGTGCCGTCGTCAAGACCGTCTCGCTCGCCGAGCAGCCAGTCAACACCAATGGCCCTAAGGATTATCTCCTGACCGTTGCCCATAATGATGACGTGGAGAAGGTGCGTGCTCTCACGTATGCTCGCCAGACTCCGCAGGATTTCCTCTACATCCGTAGTGGGGACTTCGAGAAGCATCCACAGATCAACCCGATCATCAAGAACTTCGCCGAGATGGCCTACGCTGGTATGGGTGTGACGCTCTTCGTCGCAGTGGCAAGCTTGATCGTCTCGACGATTGGTGGATTGTTTGAGCGCCGTCGCTCACTCTACACGCTGCGCCTCGGTGGTATGCGTCTTGGTCAGCTCAAGCGTCTCATTATGACGGAGTCGCTGGTACCACTACTGAGTGTCTCGCTCCTCTCGTGCGCCATTGGGGTGTGGGTTGGTACCATCTTCATCACGACCTTCTCTGCCTCGCTTAAGCCAACGCTTTCGCCGCTGTACTTCGGCATCGTTGGTGGAGGGCTCGTCGCTGCCATCATCGGTATCTACCTGGTGCTACCTATGGTGCGCAAGCTCACCGACCCAGAGGCAAACCAAACAGAGTAGGGAATAGTACGCTCAGTGCATCGCTTCCTCGCGTAGCAAAACACCTCCTTTTGTGGGGGTGTTTTTGCTACAAAAGTAGAAAATTATCCCATGCTATTGACAAATGTAAAATAGCATAATAGCATAATAGCATATCCTCTCCTTATCAGAGGTGGATAGCAACTTTTTGTGGTGAGGAGTCGAACTCTCTCGACTTGCTGCTGCCAGAGGAACTGCCGAGCGCTATAGAGTGCCCAGTCTTCTGATGACGCTACACCAGAGCGTGCACAGCAATGGAGAGAGCTCGACACAGGGTTGAGCTCACTGACCGCACTCGTATGAGTGCAGGAAGGAGCCGATCATGACTATGACGGCGTACAGGTTTGATGCAGAAGTTGATGCAGAAGTTGAACTCATTTTAGAGGCAGTAAAAATAGCTGCCGAGCGAGGTGAGACAATACTTTCTTATGTGGATGCTGGGTTCAACAATATGAGAGTAGGCTTCTGCACAAAAACGCCCAGTGCTGCACAGACGGCTATCATGGATAGGCTTCGTGATCTTGGTTACGAAGTAAGGGTAGAGCGGAATCTCCGCCTTGCGAGACATCGAGCCCTAGGTCTCTGCTATACTACCCCAACCTATCTGGAGGTGAGTTGGGGTTAACCTCACCACCCGCTCTCCGCGGAGGTATTGATGCGTCCATCTGGATGCTCTACCTCCGCGGGAGCGGACTACTCTTGATGGATAAAAGCAACGCAAGATTGCTTTTTTATTTTTACACCCTCGGTTGTGTTTGCTTACTATCAACCAGCATCGCAAAATCTCAGCAATTATTACGCCCCTCAATATTGCAAAGAGCTAGGCAGTAGACTCCAGTGCCAAAACTAGAGTGATCAATAATGACTGATTTTTGCTCCACCCGCCCATCGATTGTTATACTGGGTGTATGACCCATCCACTTGACCCATCCACGCCAGACCAAACCCAAGCTGCTCAGCTAGCGCATCTCGCTGAGGAGATTATCGCCGCCAAGCTCTGCCCCGAGCTGGCTGCCCAGGCCACGCAGCTGGTGCTGGGTGATGGCAACCCCAGTGCCGATATCGTCTTTGTGGGAGAAGCGCCCGGTAAAAATGAAGACCTGCAGGGCAAGCCCTTTGTGGGGGCGGCAGGGAAGTTCCTCGACGAAATGCTCGCCACGGCTGGCCTGGTGCGCAGTGATGTGTACATTACCAATATCGTTAAATATCGTCCGCCCAATAACCGCGACCCACTGCCGGAGGAGAAGCGCGCCTTTTGGCCGTACCTCATGCAGCAGCTCGATATTATCCAGCCAAAGGCGGTGCTGACGCTTGGGCGGCACAGTGGTGGTGGATTCATCCCCGATCTACGTATCAGCCGTGACCATGGTCAGCCGCGCAAAGTGCGTTTGCACGGGAGAGAGTTCGTCGTTATTCCGCTCTACCACCCAGCCGCTGCGCTATACAACGGTGCTATGCGCCAGACGCTCATCGACGACTTCGTCCGGGCGGTGGCGTATGTGCGGCAGGCGACGCAGCATAAATAATGAATAGTATAGAGATATATTAAGACGCATCGCGCCTCATAGCCAGCAGGAGAGGAAGCGGCAAGCGCTTTGCTGTGCAAACGAGAAAAGGTAAGCATCATCACAATACTTACCTTGGTATGCATATTTGCGGAGCTGGTTAGGCGACTTTCGTCTTGCCAGTCTCTGGTGCGGTCACGCCGTAGCCTTTGCGCTCGAGGAGCTCTTGAGCGGTTTGGAGCTCGGTGGCGACCTTGGCTTGCTCGTCGGCTTGCTTTTTCTTGGTGTTGTAGTCGGCCGTGGCTTGAGCAGTGGCATCGGCGACGTAGTCATCGAGTGTAAGCTCTTCTTTGGGCTGAGGGCCAACGCGGGTGAGGCCAGCTGGGCCATAGGGGCCAAAGCTCGCCCGGCCGAGGTCGCGCTCGATCAGCTCGAGGCTGGAGCTGGGCAATACCTGGAAGGGCTGGCCATTGTACGAGCCATTGACAGGCACGCGGCGATGCTCTAGCTCAGAAAAAACACGCGACACCTCAAGCGCGTGGCTGATGTAATCGCGTGCACTGGTGCCGAGCTGTGCCTCACCAATCTCGACGGCGGTCACGTGCTGCAATGCCTTTTGTAGGGTAGCAAGCTTGTTCTTGGCAGCATCGAGCTCGCTCTGCGCGGTTGCTGATGTGGTGCGCTCAGTGTCGTCGGCAGGCTTTTGCCGGTAGGCGCTGCTATCGCGGATGGCAGGGTCAGACTGGCGCGTGGCTTGTCTGCGAGCTGCTTGGGTTGGCCATGGCAGGCCAGCTGCTTCTGGTTTTGGCATTGTGTTTCCTCCTCACCTCATTGGTATAACACTTATACTTATATATGATACTACAAATCGCCCCATTGTCATAATTGTGATATCGCTCATGCTTTAATAAAATAGGCCTATCGGAGGTAGGAAAATGGAGTGAGCGGGGAGTATTTTGCTTTCAAAATTGCTCGCAATTATCTACCTCTTTTTTGTTGTTCTTGCTCCAGGCTGCTGTAAGGGCTGATATGTGCGCGATATTGATCTCCCTCAGCGCGAGAGTTAAAAACTCATATTGCAACCAAGCTTGTACGCTTCATCAGACGAAATAGTAGAGAGGAGTAGACTGATGGAGAGGACATGTGGCATATTCTCATGCGACAGGCTTGAAGAAGGGGATAATCTATGCTAATCTAGATACTAGATATCCATTATCAACAATCAGAGAAAGGAGGAGTGAGGTGCTGCGCATGGTGGGCTGCATAGCACCTCGTATATAAAACTATGAGATTATCAGGAGCAGTCGAGCAGGCCTGTTGCATTGTGATTTTGCTGGCGCATCCAGATCTGCGATCACCAGTGACGAACCAGAGCTTGGCAAAGCAGATGGGGGTGTCGCCAACGTATATTACCAAAGTAACGCGCAAGCTCGTAACAGCCCAGCTGATTACCTCGGCGAGGGGTGCGGGTGGTGGCTTTCGCCTGGCGCGGGCTAGTACAGAGCTGACGCTGTGGGATATCGTGGCGGCAGTCGAGGGGACGGAGAGCTTCGTCCAGTACCAAGGAGTCGCCGAGCGGATGTTTGCCCGCCAGGCGGATGATAGCAAGATCAAACGCGGTGAGGTGAGCATCCTTGGTGCCTTCGATCGGGCTCAGGCACGTTGGGCTGAGACGCTGCAGAGTGTGACATTGCAAGATATTATTCGGGAGTTAATGAACAATGGGTGAGAAAATAAAACAAGCTATCCGGCGTCGCCGCAGCGTGATGGTCCAGGCCGAATGGCGGCACTTGCTGCAGAGCAAAACACTACTGGTGGCGGTGATAGCGCTGGCCTTTGTGCCGGTAATATATGCGGCGTTTTTCCTCAGCTCGGTATGGGACCCGTATGGGCATACCGACCGACTGCCAATTGCCTTTGTGAATAAGGATAAGGGGGCGCAGATCAATGGTAAGGAGCTGCAGATCGGCCGGACAATGGCAGAGTCTCTGCATAAGAGCAAGGCGCTTAAGTGGGAATTCGTCTCCAAGCAGCAAGCCGATGATGGCGTACGCCGTGGCTACTACTATGCAGTAGTGACGGTGCCAGAGGATTTCTCACAGCGTGCGGCGTCACTTCGGCAAGACAAGCCGCAGCAAGCAGTGGTGTCGTATCAGCTGACGCCAGCCAAAAACTACATTGGTGCAGTCATTAGCCGCCAAGCCGCGCAAAAAGTGAAGGAAACAGTGGCCGAGCAAGTGACCCAAACTTACCTCAAGGAGGTTGCAGCGGGTATTGGTGCAGTGGGTAATGGCATGGTGCAGGCTGGTGATGGCGCTGGGCGCTTACACCAGGGGTCAGCACGGCTCCAAGCGGGTCTTACTCACTATACCAATGGCGTCAGCCAACTGGCGAGTAAGCAGCAGACGCTGACAGCGGGCTTAGGGCGATTGCAGGCTGGCGCAGCACAGATCCAGCAGGGCACAGCGCAGCTGACTGGCCAACTACCAACGGCGGCCCAAGTGGCCCAGCTAACGGCTGGTATGCAGCAGATCAAACAAGGGATGAATACACTCAACGCCCAAGTGGCTCAGCCATCACCAGCGGTAGCGACTCAACAGGCGGCCGTCGTCCAAGATGCGCAGCGGGTGGTGGGTGCGCTCCAGGCAATGCAAGCACCAGCCGCGTCGGCTGGGGCGATCCTCCAAAAGACTAGTGCCCAGGCGGCTGCATCCGGTGGTAGCACGACCATCACACTACCCGAGCTGCAAACCTTAGTAAGCGCTCTACAGCAGACTAAAGCCATTGCCGAGCAAACGCAGAGCTTGCTAGCCAACCTTGATACTCTCACTAAAACGCTTGCCACTCAGCAGCAAACACTCAAGAACGGTGTGGCGGCACTCAACACTGGCGTGGAGCAATTCGCCCCACAAGCCACCACTGCCTTTGCGGGGTACAATACGGTGCGAGCTGGTGGCGAGCGGCTCCAAGCTGGTGCAGCACTGGTGGCGGGTAATCTCGCAACAGCTCAGCAGGGCAGTGGGCAACTAGCCCAGGGCGCAGCCACCTTGCAGCAGCACTCTAGTACGCTGGTGCAGGCAAGTAACCAGCTAGCGGATGGCTCGAGCACACTAGCACACAAACTGCAGACTGGTGCTGCTCAGGTAAAGCTCCTGCCAACCAGCCCAGCGGCTCAGCAGCAGATGGCCGCACCTGTGGCGAGTAGCGAGCACAGTACTGGCAGTGTACCAAACTACGGCTATGCCATGGCACCCTATATGCTCTCGCTAGCGCTCTTCGTTGGTGGGTTGGCTCTGACGACGATGTACCCAGTGCGCAAGACCTTCTCGCGCCAAGAAAATGCCTGGCACTGGTGGCTGGCTAAGATGTCAGTCTTGGGGCTGGCTGCACTGGTGCAAGCAACGATTATGATGCTGGTGCTGGTCTATGTGGTGGGCTTGCAGCCCGACCACCCGTGGCTATTTGCTGCCACAAGCTATCTTGCCTCGCTTGCCTTTATGTCGCTTATTACGCTGGTAGTGATGGTGCTTGATAACCCTGGCCGGCTGGTGGTAATGATCATCATGGTGCTCCAACTAGCCGCCAGCGAGGGAATATTTCCCATCCAAACAGCCTCTGGTTTCTTCCAAGCCATCAACCCCTGGCTACCCATGACGCATTCCATCATTGCCTATCGTCATGCAATCTCGGGTGGGGTAGATAGCGCGCTCTATACACAGCACATGCTCATCTTGGCTGGCTTTGTGCTAGTGGCAAACGCGCTTCTCATCGGCTTCTTGGCCTGGCGTGGCACGCGGCAGTTTGCTCATACGACGGTGGATGGAGACTAAAATTAATGTGCCGCGAGGCATAGTACAGAGCCGGCTATTGTGGGGTAGTCGGCTTTTTACCTGTTTGCTGGCGAGGCTAGCTTTGAGATTCGAGTAGACCATATTTGACAGATATAGCAAATACAAAGTACTATAGCGGTAAATGGATAGTAGTAAATAAAGCAGGAGTCGATGATAATGAAGAAACCTTCGCAGAAGACAAGTAGTATGGAAGGGAGCTTTGCACAAAAACCGATTTTGGATGAGACAAACTCGCGCATTACGTTAAGTAATGAGAGTGCTACCGATGATATAGACAAGATAGGTGCGCCACGGTTCTCGCTTGGACAAAAAGCAGCGGCTCTTGTTGCTCTACTTATTGGTATAAATGGTGCGGCATATTGCAGCAACCACGCAGACGCCCCAACTCATAGCGAAACAGCCGCAACGGCTGAGCCATTTGGGCAATCGGGTCGTGAGGTAGAATTTACAACTCCCGATGGTGAGATTGATGTGAAGAAGGTCGACAGAGAAGTTTTGCACGGTATTACGACGCGCTATACCGAACTGCAGGGTAAGACGAAGACAGATCGTTATATAGGTGACTCTCTTGCAGTGTACCAGACTGATAAGAGTAGGGGTATTAAGGAGATTATTGCAGCGAAGCGAGCTACCGTCAGCCATGATGGGCAAAATGTCGTCGTAACGACGGTGGCACACAAACAAAAAGACATAACCACTGGCAAGACAACCACCCGAGAGGAGGTGACGCTGGAGACGCCGCAAGAGCCAGGGGCTGCCCAGCCAGTTGGCGAGCTGACGACGGCAGAGCTGCTGCAGATCACAGGCAACCCTGCCACAGAAGTTGCAGCAGCAAGCAGCTTCCGTCCAAGTGCCAATACTGACCCAAATGAGAAGCTGTACACACGGATGACGCGAACCACTAACGAGAATGGCACACCAACGTTTGTCATCGAAGAAGCGCCTGCCAGCAACGAAAACCCTGATGATATTCCAAGTGATAGTGCATCGTGGCAGTCAGCCTCCCGAGTGGAAACAGGCGAAAATTTGAGCGATATGCTGCGATTTTGGTGTGCATAGATACACTATCAATTCGTTGCGACACGAAGCAAAAGCCACCTCTCGCGGGGTGGCTTTGACACACCTTACCATCATCTGCTATAATACAACCACTTATTGAGGCTCTTAGCCTGTCTCTTATTAGTAGAACCAGAATAATGTATTAGAAGGAGTGAGATACAATGGGTCAACGACGAGTGGCCACACCCCAGGCAGATGACGCCAAGAAGCGTCCACACGCAAGCAAACAACCAGCGACAACCAACACGGTGCTCAGCGCCACTACCACGCGCAAAGGCGAGGTCTTTCGGGCGCAGCGCCGCACCAGCGAGGGGGTCAATGCCCAGGCCTCGCAGCATGTTATTAACGTGCCGGTCAATAAGTCGGTCTACAATGGCTATGGCGGCAAGCAATTTACTCTCAACATGCAGCCCAAGCGGCCTCGTGCGCCGCGCCCAACGCTCAAGGTCATCCCGATTGGCGGGGTAGGCGAGATGGGCATTGGCAAGAATATGACGGCCATCGAGTACGACAACGATATCATCATCATCGACATGGGCTTCCTCTTCCCAGGTAGCGACTACCCAGGTATCAACTACATCATCCCTGATACGCAGTGGCTGGAGGAGAATAAGCACAAGATTCGGGCACATATCTTTACCCATGGGCACCTCGATCATATCGGTGCCTTTCGGCATATCATCCCCAAGCTGCCTGCGCCAGTCTATGGCACAGCCTTTACATTGGGTATGCTGCAGCGCACCATGGCCGAGATCGATGGCAGCTACGAGCCAGAGTATCATGAGCTCAAGCCTGAGGAGCATGAGATCGTCCAGCTGTGCGACTCCTTTAGTGTGGAGCTGGTGCGGGTGAACCACTCTATCCCCGATTCGGCTGCAGTAGTGGTGCGTACGCCAGTAGGGAACATTCTCAGCAGTGGTGACTGGCGTATCGAGGAGAACCCGGTGGATGGCCGCAAGTTCGACTTCGAGCGCTTGCAAGATATTGCGCACACCGAGGGCTTCCTCCTCATGATGAACGAATCAACCAACTGCGAGAGCGCTGGCACTCACACCCACGGTGAGCACGACATCCAGCACAGCATGGGTGAGGTGATGGACAAGTGGGCCAAGAGCCGCATCATCATCAGTAGTTTCTCTAGCCAGCTGCACCGAATTCAGCTCATCCTCGAGGAGGCAGAGAAGCATGGGCGCAAGGTGGCCTTTGCTGGGTTTAGTATGATCCAAAACTTGGAGGTGGCGCTGCGTACTGGTGCTATCAAGATCCCCAAAGATACGGTAGTAAAGATGGAAGATCTCGTTAAGCTACCTGACCACAAGATCACCATCGTCTGTACGGGTAGCCAGGGAGAATTTAGTGCAGTGCTTAACCGCATGGCAACGGGGGCACATAAATTTGTCAAGATCAAGGGGAGCGATGTGGTGGTCTTTAGCTCCAACCCTATCCCAGGCAACGAGAAGTACGTCGTACGTACCGTCGATGGCTTGATGCGCGAAGGTGGCGACGTAGTGCAAAATGGCAAGACACACCTAACCGGGGTGGGGCCACTCCACCTGTCTGGCCATGGTTATTATGATGACCACGTGCGACTCATTAGTGCCGTCAAGCCTACATACTACTTGCCTAACCACGGCGAATTCCACATGTTAGTACACAATGCTCGCCTGGCCGAGAAGGAGTGTGGTATCCCACGCAGCCATATCTTTGTCTGCGATCCGGGGGATATTGTGGAGTTTACTACCGATGGTGCACACAAGATTGGGCGCATTCCGCACTCGGGCGGCACAATGTATGACGACGCTGGTGCAGTCGTGAGCGACGTCGTGCTGAAGGATCGCATCCATATGAGCCTGGAGGGGATGTTCGTTGTGGTGCTTACCGTGCAGCGTGGGACAGGTCGCCTTCTCACCAGCCCAGATATTATCAGCCGTGGCTTCATCTATCTACGCGATAACGAAGAGCTGATGGGAATGATCCGCGCCTACCTCAAACAAAAAGCGGCGCGCAGCCTGGTGGGTTCGTATGACCTTGATGTCGTGAAGAAGGAAATCAAAGACGACATTGCCCGCGTTTTGTACGACCAAACACGCCGCATGCCCATTATTATCCCAGTCATCAACGAAGTGGGCGCACCACAAAAGGCGTCGAGCCGCACTGCTCGTGTGGGGCGCGAAGTCCCAGCTGGGCGCTCACGTCAGAGCCTCGCTGCGCCAGCTCAGCCACACACGCCACCGCGCATTGCTAAGGGTGGTGCTGCTGCCAAAGCAGCCGCCATTGCCGCACGCAAAACTGCTGGTGCATTGCCCGCAACAACAGAAGAGAAAGCACTAATTCGCCCAGCTAGCGCGCGCAAGCGCCGCTCGGCCAATAGCCGCACAACCGTGCGCAGCAAGCAGCCGAGCAACGACGCCTTTGCTGGCCTGCCACGCAAAAAGTTTCCGCCGCGGCAAGAGCCCGACACCGAAGTAGTCGTGCCAAAGGACCGCTCGGAGCGCCGAAGCTACTAGGCAATGACTTAGCGTCACAAAAACAAAAAAGCCAGCGCTATATAGCTGGCTTTTTTACTTGCAAACTGTGGGTTACGTGTCCGACTTAATTCGCTGCTGCAGCTCGTGTACCATCTCCTCTAGGCGTTTGATGCGCTGCTGCGCGCGCAAATATTCGGCGAGCACTACCAGCACAAAGGCAATCACCGCAAAGGGTGCAATCATCGTTACTATATTCCATACCATCTGCTGCATACGACCTCCTTAGTTCTATTGTGACATAGAATGGACAAAATGGCTATTTTTTGAGTTTCACGCTTTGTATTCTTGCTCATCCCTCCTCAGGAACACTGTAAGAGTCTCTACTTCCTAAATGTTGACTGCTTGATGCTAGGGATGCAAACAGATTATGACAATCTGCCCTCATGCTCTATCTGAGAAGGCGATGAGACGATGAAGCTAACGCTGAGAAAACAAAGACTGTGCCCACAATCCCATACCGATTGCCTAATGTAGTAAATTATGCTACAATATACGCTATCAAACCAAGCATAAACAGAGTACAATAAAAAGGATATGGCTACAAAAAGAAAAACCACTCGCACTCGTTCGTCTACTCGCTCAAGCGCTGCTCGTCGACGCAGCCCGAGCAAGAGCAAAGCCAAGCAGGCCGCGCCGCAGCATACGTTGCCGGCGGGGTTTTGGGCGCAGGTGTCGGCGGTGCTGTTGCTGGCGTTTTCGGTGCTACTGGTGGTGTCGTGGTTTGGCTCGGGTGGGCCAATTCTCAAGTGGCTTGATGCGACGATGCTGCATATTATTGGCTATGCGGTGTATGTTGTCCCAGTAGTGGCGGTGTATGTGGCGGTGGCGATCTTTCGGGCGGAGAACAACCGCTTACCAGTAGCGCTAAAGCTTGCAGCGGTGCTGATGGTGCTATGGTTTGCGGGGCTATTTGGCCTGCTGCGGCGAGGCTCGGCAGCGACAGGTGGTGTGATGGGCGACCTCCTCAACCGTGCCATGCTGGCGCTGGTCGACCGGCCGGTGGGGGTCTTTGTGTATGTATTGTTGATCGGCTTGACGCTACTCTTCGTCTTGCGTGTCTCGCCCATGGCGCTGTGGCGTGGCCTGCAAAACATGGTGCGCAGCGAGGCTGAGGCAGACGATGCCGCCAATGTGGCAGTGGCCCGCCGCGCCGCTGATAGCCAAGCACCAGACACCAGCAAAAAGGCCAAGCGCAATAAGGACGAGAAAACCCAAGACAAGCCTGCCGCCATGAGTGACTTCAAGCTCAACGCGGGCGTCCCAACCCTCTCCGGTGATGGCCCGGCCGAGCCAAAGTCAGACAAAAAACCACGGGCGACCTTGCGCGACAGCACACCGTCTACCTCTGTGGACAAAGCAGCCGAAGACCGGTCTGCCATGCTTGCCGTCAACGACCCCAACTGGCAGCCGCCCAGCCTGGAGCTACTGGAGAAGCGCCAGAGCCCGGCTGATGCCGGCGACATTGAGCAAAATGCCCATATCATTCAAGATACGCTGCACGAATTTAACATTAATGTCGAGATGGAGGGGGCAAACATTGGCCCGAAGGTAACGCAATATACCCTCAAGCCACCCGTCGGCGTCAAGCTCAATCGCATCACTGCACTGGAGACGAACATTGCGCTCAATCTCGCGGCATCCAGCCTCCGCATCGAGGCACCCATCCCCGGCAAGAAGGCTGTGGGTATCGAGGTGCCCAACCGCAAGGCGGCCGATGTGCGCCTGCGCGGGGTGCTAGACAGCCCCGAGTGGCAGCACGCCAAGGAGCCGCTGGCGTTTGCGATTGGTAAGGACATCTCGGGCCGGCCCTTCGTCGGTGAGCTCAATAAGATGCCACACCTCTTGGTAGCGGGGCAGACGGGCTCGGGTAAGTCGGTGATGATCAACACGCTCCTCACTAGCTTGCTCTACCGCAACAGTCCCAGCGAAATGAAGCTCATCCTCGTCGACCCCAAGCAGGTAGAGATGGCACCGTATGCCGATATTCCACACCTCCTTACCCCTGTTATTGTTGAGCCAGAGAAAACCATTAGTGCCCTCAAGTGGGCGGTCAATGAAATGGAGCGGCGCTACAGTCTGCTGGCTGAAGAGAAGGTGCGTGACATCAAGACGTATAACGAAAAGATCAAAACGCGCGGTAAGCAGATCGCTGTGGCCGATGAGCAAGGCCACATGCAAAAGGTAGACGAAGGCCGCATGCCGTACGTCGTCATTGTGGTGGACGAGCTAGCCGACCTGATGATGGTAGCAGCGCGCGATGTGGAGGCGCTGATCGTCCGCTTGGCTCAGAAGGCTCGAGCAGTTGGTATTCACCTAGTGCTGGCGACGCAGCGGCCAAGCGTGGATGTGATTACCGGCCTTATTAAGGCCAACGTGCCAGCCCGCATCGCCTTTACGGTGGCGAGCCAGGTAGACAGCCGCACCATTCTCGACCAAATCGGTGCCGAGAAGCTCCTTGGCCAGGGTGATATGCTGATGAAAACCGCGAGCATGCCCAAGCCCAAGCGTATCCAAGGTGCCTGGGTGATGGACGAAGAAGTCGCTAAGGTGACCGACCACCTACGCATGCAGTCGGCACCACAGTATAATGATGAGATCGTCAGCCAGCCTGTCCAGCTCAATGGCAAAGGTGGTGTAGTGATGGATATGGATGGCAACGGCGAAGGCAATGACGATATGTTCCGCGATGCCGTGCGGGTGGTAGTAGAGACCCGCAAAGCCTCAACCTCGCTCCTCCAGCGCAAGCTCCGTGTGGGCTATGCCCGAGCGGCCCGTATCATGGAAGAGATGGAAGAGCAAGGCATCATTGGCCCGGCCGACGGCTCACGCCCGCGCGATGTACTGATTGGCAGCATGGACGAGCTGGGATAAGGCAGCGAGCAGTGTGCACGCAGATTTAACAAAACACTACCTAACATACGCTTTTCTCTGTGCTACCTCCGAACAGAAGCTAGTCGTGACCAGTGTTAGTGCTGATGAGCTTGTTGCCAAAGGCCTTGACCGACCGATGGTCGAAAAGCACCTCTCGATGATTCGAGAGACGTGGAAATAACCCTACCCCGCACAATACTCACCCAGCAGCCGCACAGTATGGTCGCTTTGCTCAATGGCGCGCAGGGCGTGCTTGAGTGGGGCACCAGCGCTGTCGACGACGAGGAAGAATTTGTATTGCCAGGGCTGGCCGACGATCGGCTGAGACTGCAGGCTGCTGATATTGATGCCTGCCGCGGCGAAGATGCGCAATACCTCGAGCAGTGCACCAGGCTGGTGATTGGTCGTGACGACGAGCGTGGCGCGGTTGGCATGGGCTGGTGCGTGGCCTGGAGCGAGAACGATGAAGCGGGTGATGTTATCGTGGCTATCTTGGATGCTACGGCGCAGGATGGGCAGGTGATGGAGGGTAGCAGCAGCCTGGCCAGCGATGGCGGCTTTGTGCGGATCGCCAGCTGCTTTGATATAGGCAACCGCTCCCGCTGTATCGAAAAATTCATTCTGCACCGCGTGCGGCAGCTCGGCGGCAAGAAAGCGCTGGCACTGCGCAAGTGCGACGGGATGCGAATACACCTCGGTAATATCAGCTAGGCGAGTGCCAGGTAGTGTAATGAGCATCTGCTCAATGGCAAGACGTACCTCACCAATGATGGGTAGCGGGCATGTCTCGAGGTAGTGGTACGGCTCGTTGATCGTCCCGTAGAGCGTGTTCTCCACCGCCACAACGATGCCCTCGGCCTGGCCAGTCGCGTGCGCATGGAAAACATCGCGAAATATCGTGCGCGGCACAGTATTGACCTGCGGCCCAAACCACTGCTGCGCCGCTTGCTCATGAAACGACCCTGCCTGACCTTGGATGGCAATATGCATGAGATTAGTATAGCATGGGGTAGCAATAGCAGAGATTATTCAATCACTATTAGCTTGGCACAGCGCATTTGCCTTCACGCACAACGCCATGCTATAATACCCACGAGTTTCCTCTTCTCGGGGTAGGGCGCTGGTGTGAGCGCACTGCCTGGCAGAGAAGGTATAGACACGAGGCGGAGGTGCTGCTCCCAATCGTACATACAGATGCTGGGCTACTATAACCCAGCGGCAGGTACTCTATGCTCACACTACTAATCCAACAGTGGGGTGGGCGATAGAAGCCGAACATTAAGCAATAAGGAGAATTGCATGCCAACCATTAACCAATTGGTGCGCAAGCCACGCAAGACGGCGGCCCGGAAGTCGAAGTCGCCAGCGCTGGGGCGCATCCACAATGCACTCAAGGTGCGCTACTACGACCAAAATGCGCCACTCAAGCGTGGTGTCTGCGTCAAGGTAACGACTAAAACCCCCAAGAAGCCAAACTCCGCAATGCGCAAGGTGGCTCGTGTCCGCCTGACCAACGGCCACGAAGTCTGGGCCTACATTGGCGGCGAAGGTCACAACCTGCAGGAGCACGCGGTGGTGCTCGTTCGGGGTGGCCGTGTGCCAGACCTCCCAGGTGTGCGCTACCACATCGTCCGTGGTGCACTCGACCTGCAAGGGGTATCGAAGCGTAAGCAAGGCCGCAGCAAGTACGGCGCCAAGAAGGAGGGTAACTAACCATGCCTCGTAAAGTCACGAAAAAACTCCAGCGCACCATCAAGCCAGACCGCAAGTACCAGTCGGTGCTGGTGCAGCGCTTGATTAACAAATCGATGCTGGATGGCAAAAAGCAAGTTGCTGAGCGGGCTGTCTATAGTGCGCTCGAGCAGGCCGCGCGAAGCCTCAAGAGTGAGGACCCACTGGAAGTGTTTGAGACTTGCATCAAGAACATCAGTCCTAGCTTTGAGGTGAAGAGCCGCCGCGTTGGTGGTGCTAACTACCAGATTCCATTCCCCATTCAGGGTCATCGTCAGCAGCACTTTGCCTTTATGTGGCTAGTGCAGGCTGCCCGATCGAAGAGTGGTATGCCATATAGCAAGCGTCTGGCAACAGAGATCGTTGATGCGTGCAACCAAACCGGTGTCGCCTTCAAGAAAAAGGAAGACACCCACAAAATGGCCGAGGCCAACCGCGCCTTTGCCCACTTTGCTCGCGGCTAAGTTCCGCAGTGCAGGATACACAGCCGCCCGAGGTATATCCTTGGGCGGTTTTGCTATGGCTGTATGGTGAGCGATTGGAGGAGCGAACAATGACGGTGCATTATGCATCCGGCTTTGGTAGCTCTCAGTATTTAGAGGGTGCGCGAGTAGGGGAGAATCTATACCTAAAACCTCAGGAGACCTCCTGTGTGTCTCCGCGTGCTGTTTTATTCAGCACTAGTTGTTTAGCCTCCGTATGCGAGGGCTGGGTCTAGTTATATCTATTTGTGGTTTATTGCACCTTGCCTATATACAGCGATAGAGGCAGGCAGAGCAATAAAATATTGCTGGTGAAGGCGGAGAAGTGCGCAATCAAGGCCTAAAATGCTTGCGAAAAATATATATTTATTGTCCAAATAGCTACCACTGGTACGACAGGGGTACATATGGGGAAAATAATGCGAAAATAAGGCCAAAAATAGCTTTGCAGGCGCTGGTTTTATGCTATAATGCAAATGATACGATTACTTACTACCACGCTGCCACGCGCCACAAAGCACGCAGCAGGGAGGAATCGGCAGAAAGGAGCCAATGCCGTTAACCAAAATCATAGTGCGGAGTATAAAAAACTATGAGTGAGAGTAATGAATTTACTAAACCAAACAACGAAGAAATGGGTACAAATTTAGGTACATTAGGTGCATTTGAGACTCTACCATCAGCAGTCAAAGAATATCCTACGCAAAAAGAAAACCTTACAGATCCTGAAGGTGATGGACTATGTATAGGCGAAGAAGCATATTACAAGCGTAGTGGCTTCGAAGCCCCAAGCAAGTATTCTCCAGAGAGTGGCTGGATGAAGCACGTGCAAGAAGCATTGCAAGAGGCATTTTTTGAGGCGACGCGTGGTGGCATTCTTGATAAGAGTGCAGAAAAAGCGATAATGCACGAGTTTGCAAAGCTACGTGATATTGAAGGTGGTCCTACTATTGGGGAGAAGGTTCAGTTCGATGTTGATGGAGTGGTTATATTTGATAGCCAAGAAGACGTCAAGAGTCCAAAGGACAGCGATGTCCAATATTCTCCATACGCATCGTCGCTCAATTCCGAGGCGGCGATTTCTTTAGACGATGTGCGCCGTGATGTGGATAGCCAGCTTGTTATTCCGTTTGGGCCGGATGAGCAAATATATGGCAACTTTGAAGGAGCAGCTTTTTGCACACATCCAGACGACCCACAGCGCCATTTGTTTGGTTTCTTAATTCGCAAACCATGCTACGTGACAGATACAGACCAAATCATACCTGGTGAGTTTGGCGATAAGGAGGTGAAGGTTCTTGTCCCAGTGTTCGACAGTATGAGCTATGTTGGAGCTAATCAATTTGGGTTGGCTGCATAGTAGTTGCAGACTGCCCACAGTTACTCATCTACTCATAAAACCAGTGCATATAGAGCACTGGTTTTTTCTGTGCAAAAAATCTATGGTGATTGAACAAACAAGCGCGCGTGCTACGCTATTGAATTTTTAAGGATCGCGTGTATTGGTTGGTGTAATGTGCGCGTTGTGGTAGGAAAATAATGAGTTTTTATGCTATGAGGATATTTGTGTGCTATATGGATCTTCTTTGTGTATTATACATTGCCCAAAAACGAGTAAAAGAATTTCTGAACATAACAAGAATATATTCAGAGCAGTGGATGGTAAATTTAAAAAGCATAGATATGATAATGTACTATACATAGTGTATCGTAATGAATATTTTGTATGCAAAGTGAGTCGATTGCTTCATCGAATATATCTTTTTTGTATATGATGCTACACATAACACAAGCGAGGGGGCAGTGAGAGAATATGAATATTATAATAATTCGTTCATACAGTTTATTGCCGCTATATTGATGAGAAATTGAGCGGGCGCGAAACGAATAAGCGACGAGTGCGGTATGAATTGAAATACAAAAAGTCAAAGATGAGAAAACGGCAAAGTATAATGCAGAGCGACAAGCAGTTTTTGCAGTAGCTGAGACACTTTTGCAAAATGATTTGCAAAAATATGAGTGAGCACTACATTATTAATAATTATTCTGTAGTAGAATATTATTTTTGTCCGTTCTAATTGGTGTGCGATGTATATGCTGCGATATTTTCGCATACAGAAAGAGTGATAGAAGTGTGCTATTGCAAAAAAATGATTTTTCAACGACTAGAGTAGCAAGCGGATACTACATACGTGACAAAAAATAATGACGCATTGCAACGCTGTAATAAAAAACGCTGATGGACTATTTGCTATTAATAAAAATTAGCGATGTCTAGCAAAAACGTTTGCAACTTTGCAGCATAATGCGCGTGCAAAATATTTTTTGCTACTATACGAGTGATGAATGATGCAAGAATGGATTGTTTGGTAGTAAATATAAAATTAGTATCATAGTGATATGTACATTTGCGTGCAAATTTGTGAATGAGTATGCAAAAATTGGCACAGCTAGATAGAGAGATAGAGACGACGTACAGTATGTGTGATGAAAAATGAAATGCGTACTGTAGCAGTGCAAAATTTTTACATTTTTGATTAGGGAAATCTGCAAAAATGAATGTGAGGTTGTGAGATAAAGTAGGGAGTGAGTTCGCTTGAGTAAATAGCTGCCATGTTTTGACTAAAATCTGTGTGGCGTATGAGAACATAAGATGCTTGAATGTGATGTAAGAAGCAAATTACGTAAAGGGTTGTCTCGCTAAAGTTTATGAATATGATGTGAAGATGTTCATAATGAAAATTTGAGAATGATGAAACTCAGTCCGACAAATTGGTGCAAAAAATATAGCACTAAGAAGCGATGATGGTTCGTGCGCGCCAAAAAATGTGATGATTTTGGTGAGGGGCACATGACATGCGAACTATGTAGTGTGGTGGTTGATTGGTTTGTAAACAAAAATGGTATTTTTTGCCATGACGTGATGCAACGACGGAATACGTGACAAAAATTTTCTGCATCACGAGACATGATGGTATGTGGTTGAAGTGAAATGAGCGTGTGAAAATAGTAGGAGAATATTCAACGATAGGCTTGGTAGCAAAATTTGCATAATCAAGCAGATGGGTGTGGTGGGGGGTTAGAAATAGGAGGCATTGGTGAGCCAAAATATGCGGTAAGTGCGAGTAACTTCGTGGCCTAGATGGTGCTTTGTGAGGTAATAGTGATAGCTAGATTTGCGTCTGTGCCACGCCAGTATGATAAAGCCACAAATTTTCATGATTGGTTGCATAATGCAAGGAAAGGATAGTTAATGGTGATATAGACATAACCGATATAGTAAAGCATAAGTTGTATAGAGCTAGCTTGATGGGATGGGGCGAAGTTAAAAAATGGATGGAGCTTGATGTATATGATCCAGTGAGTGAGTTAGCATGGTGCTATTTTCATATTTTTGAGCGTAGGTGGCTAATTGCGTGTTGAGTGCGAGTGAATATGTGATAAACATAAGCAATGTATAGCGGTCATGGTTATTACATATACACGACCTAATAGGGTGCGATGTATGGCTTGTGTAGAAAATAATGATGCGCCATGGATGGTGCGAATGAAGGTTTCAAAATTTTCACGTTTTGCATTATATAGTACTTTATGGTATGGAAACAAATGGCAAAATATTGACCTGCATGTACGATGTATGGAGGCGGGGCAGCTGGCTCTATATAAGTAGTGTTCAAAAATGAGATAGGCATAATGGCTCCATGGAGTGCCATAGGTGGCTCTTACAAAAATGCGCAAGGAGACGCAAAACGATACTTCGCTTTAGGCA
Source organism: uncultured Candidatus Saccharibacteria bacterium (assembly GCA_963522905.1). Classification (GTDB taxonomy): domain Bacteria; phylum Patescibacteriota; class Saccharimonadia; order Saccharimonadales; family Saccharimonadaceae; genus Saccharimonas. The sequence goes on from CAUQYS010000003.1 coordinate 135,066, forward strand.
GAAGCAATAGCGAAATAAGCACAAGCGAAAACTGGCTCGATAGTTTTTGCAGTTACATCGCAGCACTAAAAAAGCTAAAAAGGCGAGAGACTAGGTAGTATATACATGATAATTAAGGACGGTTCATTTTTTCATATTTTGACATATAACAAGTATTATTTTATAGATGCGATAGCGTTTAAAGGGTGCTTTGCTGAGCTTATATATAATATATGGGCATAATATATTAAGTATAGCGATGGGGTGAAGCAAGCGAATTTTAGCGCCATAATGTAATTATCTTTTTTGTGAAATATGGACGGAATGTATAATCACGCCGTGCCGCCTCTTGATCTATGGCAAGATGGATAAGTGCTTGCAAGACATGGCGCAATCATGCGGCGAATGAGGCAACTAACAACTTATAATTACACAGAGTATGTGACCATTCAAAAAATAGAAAAATCGAAAAGTACAACGCCCCCACACCCCTGTACCTCGCTAGACTTTGCGTGCTGTCTCGCGTATAATATAATGCGTTATTAACCTAAGTTTATCGTCCGGATAAACATCCATATGGATCCCAAAGGAGGTTTACATATGAAACAATATGAACTAACGGTTTTGATTCGGCCAGATCTAGAATCAAACCTTGAGGCACCACTTGCTAAAGTACGTGAGCTGGTGCTCGGCGCTGGTGGCTCTATTACCAGCGAAGACAACTGGAGCAAGAAAAAGCTGCAATATAGTATTAAGAAGGAAGACTTTGCGGTGTATGTCTACTTTGAGGTGGCACTGCCTGCCGATGCACCACTAAAGATCAGCAATGCGCTGAATATTTCTGATGATGTGATTCGCTACTTGCTCGTCAAAGTGGACGAGAAGGGTCGCAAGCTGATGGCAGAGGCTAAAGCGCGCGAAGCCAGCCGCCAGACAGAAGAGTAAAAATTACCACAACAACTCATAACCACAGTAAAGAATCGAGGAGGATGTATGGCTCGAGGATTTAGCAAAGTTATTTTGATGGGCAATTTGACGCGCGATATAGAGGTGCGCACCACAGCCAGTGGGCAGAACGTTGCGAATTTTACACTAGCAGTCACTCGCACATGGCGCAACCAAAATGGCCAAAACCAAGACCAAACCAGCTTCATTAACTGTGTAGCCTGGGGGCGGACTGGCGAAACCATCGCGCAATATGTAAAGAAGGGTAGCCCGCTGCTCGTCAGTGGTCGCCTCGACCAGCGCAGCTACGACGATAAGGACGGCAACAAGCGTTCTGTTGTAGAAGTAACAGTAGAGGACTTCACCTTCGTTGGTGGTGGACGTGCTGACGGAAATACAACACCGGCCGCAGCGCCAACTAACAGTGGTAGCAGCCAGGATGTTGTCATCGAAGACATTGATGACAAGCCGATTGACCTATCAGAAATACCATTTTAACAACATACTAAAGGAGAACAAATAATGGCCAAGCGCATGCGCAAGGATACACCAGTCTATTTTGACTACAAAGATGCAAAAACATTGCAAAAGTTCATAAATATTTATGGGCAGATCGAGCCACGCAGCCGCACAGGGTTGTCGGATAAACAACAACGACAGCTCGCCGTAGCGGTGAAGCGTGCTCGCCACTTGGCGTTGCTGCCATTTGTGGCGCAAGGTTAGGAGCTTTTTCAGCGCAGTACCTCTGTGACTGCGCTGGCGGATGTTTCGAACGAAGCAGCAACTACTAAATAGGAGATAGGTGATGTACCAACCAACTGACCTCAAAAAAGGTGTGATTGTGCAGCTCGATGGCAAGCCGTATCGGGTTGTGGACTATAATCAGAAGGTAATGGGCCGGGGTGGCTCTATTGTGAATGTGCGGCTGAAGAACTTGATCGATGGGAGCGTGCTACCTAAGACCTTTAAGGGGCAAGACAAGATTGAGCCCGCCGAGGTATCAACACAGAGCGTGCAGTACCTCTATAATGATGGTGATACGTTCTATTTTATGGATCCAACTAGCTTTGAGCAGTTTGAGCTCGCCGCGGACCTCGTCGACAGCGCCAAGGATTATCTGAAGGAGGGGGATACACTAAGTCTGCAGTTCTTCGATGGTAAAGTGATCAATGTCGAGCTACCAAAGAACCTCTACCTTCAAGTCACCTACACCGAAGATGTTGTAAAAGGTGATACAACCAGCAGTGTGCTCAAAGATGCGACGCTGGAGACGGGCCTGGTAGTGAAGGTGCCAGCCTTTATTAAAACGGGCGACGTTATTTCTGTCGATACAGCAAGCGGAGAGTACCGCGAGCGCAAGAAATAGTGCCCTGAGAGCTCATGAGAGCCGCTCTCATCGCGTTGACATGCAAAAGTGAGAGGAAAGTAGGGATAACATATATACACCGCGAAAAGCGGTGTATTTTTTGTGCCGTGTAATTCCTGGGCTAGAGCATCCTAGATATGTAATAAAAACAACGTAGAGTAGAGACGATTTTTGCCAATTTTGAGCACAAGCTTATGAGCGCGCTGTGTTTTTGCTGAATGGTACGCGCAAGAAAAAGGGCATACATAATGTTGTAATAACCAATACATGAGGCGCGTCGTCAAGCTCGATAGGATCGAGATATTATTGTAAAGAATGCAACACAGCTCTCTGCAACGAGGATGATGCCGAAATATACAAGGCATTGTAAAAAAGACAGAACAGAAACAGAGAATACCTGGCGAACGTTCGGAATATGAGCGTCGTAGGAAGTACAGCAATTGAGCAAAACGATGATACGAGCACAACAGGAAGGAATAGGCATAGTGATGTACAAACAACATCAGGGCAGCTAGAAGGATATAGTGAGCACAACAACGATGTGCCAAACTCAACGATTGTTTCGTGCGGCATGGAGCACGCACACGTATGCTTACACCCAGGATAAACACAGTAACCATAAGCATAAATGAACAAATTTTCGTTACAGACGAGCATTTACCTTTAGCAATATAATAATGCTTATGGCAATAGAGTATGATACAAAATGTACCAAAGTAAACATAAGCACTATATAAATAATGAACACACTTTTTTATTGTGTAGCTGCGAAGCTATGCGCCTTGCTTTCGCGTGCTACTGCAAAAAATTGCAGATGGCGAAATAACGCATGGGCTGTTGCTGCGAGATAAAAAATGTGATCATTGCTCAGCTCGTCTATTTTTTGGGTTTTGGATATTTTTGCTTTTTGCTTTTTCGTGCACGTTTGTTGTGGCTGGCTGGAGAGTGTTTCGTTTTTGGTTTTTGCAGGTTGGGCGAGACATAGCAAGGCGATATGCTGCTGCGAAGTATAGGCTGCGCGAATGAGCGGTTGATGATAAAAATAATCATTGTTTGTAGATTTGTGCAAAAATGAATTGTTTATTATCGCAGCTAGGGTTGCTTATAGATGGCTCATGCAAATTTTGCAAAACGTGTATAAGCGCAAAATATCGTGCGATACATCTTGGCTCGTCTATGTGCTGCGAAGATGCGAAATATACCATGTGGCATATACGAATACTCACGCTTGGCTTGCAAAAATGTGATGCTGTCAAAAATCAATTTTTTATTCAGACAAGCTGACTTGCTATGCGAAGCATCTGCCGCAGTGGCATCGTGTTTTGCTATGTATAGCGCTTTTGCGGGAGGGTGAATGCACAGCTAATAGCAATGTGACGCAACCATATAAGCAAGATATTTCGCTATCACGATGTCCACTCAATTTTTGTTATATATACTATATGTCTGGCTGAGCTGTCTTGTGTCTTGAATATCCTGCTAGCTTCCAACGACGCGTGCGAATGAAGAATAGCATGCTGTAGTGCGCGATAGTTTGAGTGGGTTATTAATATAAAAGCTGCAATAGCGCGCAAAGAACAAAGCGGATTTCTTCATCCTCAAAATTTGAAAAACGGCGGAAGTAAGAAGCATATCCACGCGCAGTAATATCATCCAATCTTATCATTATCATGCTCTATAGTCTTATGCATTGTGTAAAAATGCAGCAGGTCTATTAGCTTCACGCCAACTAACTATCTATCCACTCGTGCAGTATAATAAGAACATGCAAAAACAACGACTAGACAAAACAATGGTGGCGCGTGGCCAAGCAGCAACACGCTCAGCGGCCGAGAATTGGATTCGCCTTGGCAAGGTATTGGTGGATGGTGCGGTGGCGCACAAGCCAGGGATGTTTGTGGATGAGTCGACGCAGATAAAGCTGGTGGCGCACGAGCGCTATGTGTCGCGGGCGGGGCTCAAATTAGCCAGCGTCGCGCAGCGGCTTAATATTTCATTTGATAATACTATCGTGCTTGATGTTGGTAGCAGCACCGGCGGCTTTACCGACTATGCATTGCAGCATGGTGCGCGCATGGTGTATGCAGTGGATGTGGGGACGGAGCAGCTCCACCCTAGTTTGCGTGGCAACCCGCGCATTGAGCTGCACGAAAAAACCGACATTCGCGATTTTGTGCCAGCCACCACACCAGACATTATTGTTATTGATGTATCGTTCGTTAGTCTGCGTAAAATTTTGCCCCACTTAGTGCGCATCAGCAGTCCGCGAACCAGTATCATCGCAATGGTCAAGCCGCAGTTTGAGGCGCAGCGCGCGCAGCTCACGCGCAGTGGCATCGTCAAAAATGACAGCGTGCGCCGCGCTATCCTGCGCGACTTTGAGCAGTGGGTGCGCACTCAGTGTGTGATCATCGACAAAGCCGATAGCAGTGTGAAGGGTGCACATGGCAACCAAGAGCGATTTTACCGATTGCAAAAAGCAAAAAGCGCAAAGCGTTAACGTCTCATTGAGAGCAAGCATCGTTGGCAACTCCTCTTGCTACTCTCTCTGGCAAAGCAATATAAAGGCTGGTTACCTCCAGCCACACGCTTAGACTGGGAAAACCAGTTTCATACTCCAATGAATGAAGCGGTGAGGACAGTGAGTGCTTCGAACGGATACGATCTAGGCTTTTGTATACCGCCTGTCGGCGTGAATCGTTATATATAATAGACAAATACCTTGCATGCCGCTTCGTATCGCACTCAATAGTTACCTATACGAGATTCTGAAAAAGCAGAGAATATCATGGTGCGAATAATATAGTAAATATAAATCCAAGTAACACATCATAGCACAACAAATAGCGCCATCACCACCGTCGGCCCATTGATGAGTATGCTGGCAATGCGCCGCATATAATGATACATATACTACCAGTGTACTCTTTGCTATACCTTCTGAGAAGATTATAGTAATAGTCCATGCAAAAACTCGCCATAGACTCATGGCGAGTTTGCTTATGTTTCCTAGCTAGGATCACTTGCTCACATTAAATCGAAATTCCACCACATCGCCTGGCTGCATGACGTAGGCTTTGCCCTCGGTGCGGATTTTGCCGGCTTCGCGCGCTTTGGCCTCGGAGCCTGCTGCCACGAGGTCGTCATAATCCACTACCTGCGCCGCAATGAAGCCTCGCTCGAAGTCGGTGTGAATGACCCCGGCCGCTTGTGGTGCCGTCCAGCCTTGGTGGATCGTCCACGCGTGCACTTCCTTTGGTCCAGCGGTGAGATAGCTCTGCAGGCCGAGTGTGTCGTACGCTGCCCGGATCAATTGTGTCAGGCCAGCCTCGGGCACATCATAGCTTGCCAGGAGCTCCAGCGCATCCTTCGCGTCCAGCCCCTTGAGCTCATCCTCTAGTGTGGCGCAGATGAAGAGCGCCGTGCTGCCACGAGTCAGTGCCGCTAAGCGGGCTTTGGCCTCGGCATTGGCCAGGGTGGCTTCGTCGACATTAAAGACGTAGATGACTGGCTTGGCGGTGAGGAGGTGGAGGTCGGCGATTGCTTCATGAATAATATTTTTGTTCAGATGAACAGGGGTGCCAGCGGCAAGGTCGTCACGCAACTGCTGCAGATACTCGAGTGTACTGCGTGCCTTGGGGTTGGCTTTGGCTTCTTTGCTGAGGCGGGTGAGGCGAGTCTCGATAGTCTGGATGTCTGCCAGCATGAGCTCGGTGTTAATGATGTCGATATCGCGCTGCGGGTCGACGGTGGTATCGACGTGAACAATGTCGTCATTTGCAAAAGCGCGGACGATGTGGACGATCGCATCGCACTGGCGAATATGAGCGAGGAACTTATTGCCCAACCCCTCGCCACTCGCAGCACCAGCCACTAGCCCGGCGATATCGACAAAGGTCACCGTGGCCGGCACGACCTTTTCGGCGTGGTACATATCAGCCAGCACTGCTAAACGCTCATCGGGCACAGGCACAATGCCAGTGTTGGGTTCGATGGTGGCAAAGGGGTAGTTGGCTGCCAAAATATCATTGTTGGTGAGGGCGTTGAAAAGGGTCGACTTGCCAACATTAGGCAGGCCGACGATACCAATAGATAGACTCATATATATAGTATAGCAGCGCGAAGAGGAAATCGGCAGAGGGAAGAGGAAAATGCGAGGAATGTGGATGCATTGCGCTTTATGTAATTATAATAGGGTTGCTAGCCTCCAGATATTTTCTTGTGCGGCGATAGACTATAGACTATGGTTGACTCTAAAGCCTGAATTTTAAAACCTATCTCTGCGTTAGCTCTACCAACCCATCGCTTCATCTGATGGAGTGTGAGAATCTGTCATTGTGCTGACAGATTCTCAGCCCAGCGCAAGAGGTCGATACTTGGGAAGTATCGACCCTTATAGTGTTCCATCGGAGGGAGCGTGGGGAGGTAGAGTGTGAGATAATTATAGATGTTGCAATTCGGGCACACGCTACTTACTTATTTGCACCATCTGGCGTTCGTCGTCATGAACACAGTGCACAATCGCTCTAACTTTGCTATAATCATAAGCATGACATTTGTACACTTTTGCCGCCAATCACTGGTGCGTGCTGGCCTGATGGGGCTGCTGTGCGCTGTGGGGGTAAGTGCGGCGCTGGGCGGGCTGGTGGCAGCTCGGCCCAACAATGAGGTAGAAGCGAAGCTGCCCGAGCTCTGCCGCAGTGGCAGTCCCTGTGCAGTGGTGTGGTTCTCGCAGCCTGGCGAGCGGAATTATTATAAGTCGGGTATATCAATTGACCACAATCAGACAGGCCTGGTCGATATTGTCATTCGTGGCTCGGGTTACTCGGGTAACCGCTCGGGTCCCTTCGACATTAGCTCGATGCACCTCGACCGCAACATGAACTGGAACTACAACCGCAATAGCCGTATCAAGAACGTCCAGTCGAGCGTGATGTACCGCGGGCGCGTCAGTGGCCAAAACCAATACACCAGCCAGGGTGGCGAAGTGCGGGCGCAACTCGACATTGGCCAGTTCGATATCCCGGTGGGGCAGTCGCGTACGGTGGGGGTTGGCCTGTATAGCTGTATCTCAACTGATGGCGGGCGTACCCTTGCCGCCAGCGAGAATATTGCCTGTGGTACGAGTGATGTGAAGGTGACGATCACGCGACGCATCCCACCCTGGACGATCAATGGCCAAAGCTATGTGGGCAAGCAGTGGCCTGGCACGCAAAATATGCAAAAATCCATCCGGGCCTTCCCTGGTGAGCAAATCTACTGGGCGCACGATCTCCGCAACAATGGTCCCAACAGTGCAACCGTATCGGTGGGGATGGATGGCACCGGCTTTGCCAATAATTACAGTGGTGGGCATAGCCTGGCACGCAATGTGACGGGCCAGTCTGGGCAGCTCTTTTATACGGTGTATCCGAGTGGCGGCACAACCGACCGCTATACCAGCTACCGTATCCAAACGAGCGACGTTGGCCGCACACTCTGTCAACGGATATCGTGGTCACCTGGTATTGCTGGTGACCCAGCGTGGCGGCGCAGCGACCCAGCGTGTGCTAGTGTGCACTCAGACTTCGAGCTCTATCCATCGGCCACGATCGACGGCAAGAAGCTTGCCACGCTGGAGGGTGGGAATATTGCGCCCAGCCGGATTGACGAATCTATCCACAACACTGGTGCAAGCCTCGACAAAGACCGCACCGAGAGCGAAGCCGCGGCCTACCAGTTTATCGTGCGGGGGCAGCACCGCCAGCAGTTCCTTGGCAGCTTAAGCAGCATCTTCGATCGTGGGGCGGCAGTGGGCTACCCCTATGCTCTGGGTAGCTACAGTGGGAGCGACACAGCCTGTACCTGGCTGCGCGGCAAGCAGCCGATCGATTGCACCAACGAGCCCACCTTCCGTGAGAACAAAAAATACCTCGACAGCCACACACGCCTGAATGACACCAAAGATATCAACGCGGCCGATGCCAAGGTAGGGGATATGATCTGCCGCATTGTTGCCATTAAAGATTATAATTATAAACACACCGACGGCAACGAGCGCCGCATTTCCTCGCCCGCCTGCGTAACAGTGACGAAGCTACCGTGGGTGCAAATCTGGGGTGGTGACCTGCGGGTGGGTAATGGCATTGGCGCGGCCAGTGGTAATGGCGATGCACAAATCGTTACTCTCAAGACGACCAAAGATGGCAATATGTATGGCAGCTGGGCCGAATATGGCATGATGGCCCCGCAAAATGGCGGCAAAATCCTATCAGCTACTGGTGGTGTATTGTCTGGCCGGCGGGGGTATGGTGGTGATTATGACCGCTCCAAGGATAGCCTTGCCTTTGCCAACACCACCACGCCAGCTGGCCGCTGGGCGCCACCGAGCAATGTGAAGGTGCCAAGCTTTGGCCGGGGCGCGGCGGCTGGTACGTCCATCGACGTGGGGAGCTTTGCAGGCCACAATGTGCGCACTGTCAACGGCGATGCCACCATCCACGGCACACTGCCCGGTAGTAGCACGCTGGTGGTGGAAGCAAGCGGCACAGTGACGATCGATGGCGACCTGAAGTATGGTGCCACTACAGTAGATGACGCCACCAAGCTTTCGCAGCTCGTCATTAAGGCTAAGAATATCGTTGTTCGGCATAATGTTAAAGAGGTCAATGCCTGGCTGATTGCTCAGCCAACCGGTGGCAGCGGGGGAGTCATCTCTACCTGCGACGAGATCCGTCACGTTGGTGCGTACTTCAATGGGCTCACCGCCGAGACCTGCAAAGAAAAGCTCACCATCAACGGCACCATCATGGCGCGCCAGCTTCAGCTGCGCCGCACCTTTGGTGCCGAGAAGGATAACCTCGCCGAAGCTGCTGAGGTACTCAACCAACGTGCCGATGTCTTCATGTGGGGCTCGCGTTACAACAAAAACAACGACCTGCCCATCACCACCGCCACCACAACAGAGGCCGCACCACGGTTTTAGCTCAGGTGTAGTCATATTTAAGAGCTCTTTATCTTTCTTTGTATTATGTCGAGAAATAGTGGAGAGTGTGAGATTTGGCACATAACATATGAGCATCAACGCGCGATCGACATGTGAGATATCGATCCGCAATATGCCTGATAAGGGTGAGGCGGGTAGGAAGTTTTGCAGTGCAAGTTTGGCGTATTTTCCTCCACCAACCCCCTTGCCTAAACCAATGTCGCTTATGTATAATAGATGAGTATGAAGTTTCAAAAAGGGTCGGGCGATTTCTTTGCACTCGATATCGGTACCAATGCCGTGCGGGTTTTGCAGCTAGCACCAGCTGGCGACGAGTGGGAGCTCGTAGCACATGGGTATGCGCCCGTTGACCGCCGTATTACTAGCAGCGATGCACCAGAGTCGCGCCGTCGCCTGGGCGAAGTTATTATGACTGCCGTGGGCCAGAGTGGTATCAAGACGAAGAATGTTGCGATTGGCCTACCTTCCAACAAGACCTTTACAACAGTGGTCGATGTGCCGCAAGTTTCCGATGCCGAGCTGCGTGCCACGATGAAATACCAAATTGACCAATATGTGCCGATGTCGGACGACGCTAAGGTAGATTGGGTGCTACTTGGGCCATCGCTCCATGCGAGCGATCAGCAAGAGGTGCTGATTAGCAGTGTATCGAAGGGATATAGTGAGGATCAGCTTGAGTTTATCGAGGGCCTCGGACTGAATGTGATTGCTATCGAGCCCGACCCAATTGCGATGGTGCGGGCCTTTGCACCGCCTCAGCAAGCGGCAAACGGTGCTGCGGTGATGTTGATCGACATTGGTGAACTCTCGACTGACCTCGCCATTATCTATGGTGGGGCACCGCGCCTCGTCCGGACTATTCCGTCTGGTGTCAGCAGCCTCGTCAAGTCGGCAGTACAAAACCTCAGCGTTCAGGAGGACCAAGCTCGGCAGTTCATTCTCAAGTTTGGTCTGGCGGAGGATAAGCTCGATGGGCAGGTGGTGCGTGCTATTGAGGGTGCGCTGGATAACTTTGCGAGCGAGCTTATTAAATCAATCAAATTCTTCCAGACGCGCTACGCCAGTGCCCAGGTGTCGAGTATTACACTGACGGGATTTGGCGAGATGATTCCACATCTCAGCGAGTATGTTGCGGCCAAGGTAGAGGTCCCGACCGCCCCGGGTAACCCCTGGCAGGGTATCCATATGCCTCAGACGAGCCAAGAGCAATTGGCTAACGTCGCACCAGAGTTTGCCACAGCAGTCGGCCTAGCAAAACGGAGGAACGACGCATGATAGAGATCAACCTCATCCCCGATGTCAAGCGCGAATACCTGCATGCCCAGCGCATGCGCAATGGTGTGATATCGCTCTCTATTCTCGTGAGTATCATCGCTGGTGCAGCAGTGGCGCTGCTGGTGGTGTATGTTGGTACACAGAGCGCTCGCGAGTGGCTGACCGACAACGAGATCAAAGACCAGTACGGCAAGATTAGTAGTGTTAAAGATGCCAATCAGATTGTCACCATCCAAAACCAACTAGCTCAGCTCTCCTCAATGCACAAGGATAAGAGTATCGACTCGCGGATTTTCGATGTGCTGAGTGCCATTAATCCTGCTGCGCCCAATGATGTGAAAATGTCGACCGTCAGTCTCGATCCGTCTGAGACGAAGCTCTCCATCGAGGGGTCGGCAGCCAACAGCTTTGAGGCGACAGACAAACTCAAGAAAATGATCCTCAACACCAAGCTGAGTTACACTGATGGCGATAACCGTGTCCAGACCGTTAAGCTGGCTGACGATGTTACCGTGAGCGATACCAGCTATGGTGAGGACGCCAGTGGATCTAAGGTGCTGCGCTTCAAGCTGACCTTTACCTACCCCAAGGAGCTTCTCGCTAATAGCTCTAAGAATCTGCGCATTGAAGCCCCAACTGGCAGTACTAATGTGACTGACTCACGCCTACATGTGCCCGATACCCTCTTTACGCCCAAGGCGACCAACAAGGAGAAGAACTAAATGAGTAAGAAAGACGCCGCCATCCACAAGCGCCAACAGATCGAGCAATCCAGCCGAGTGATGTTCCTCTGGGTGGCTGGAGCCTCAGTCATTGTGGGTTTCGCACTGGTGATATCGTGGTTTTTGGTGCAGCAAATTATCTTCAAGGAGCGGGTGCTTGGCGAGAAGAATAATACCGCTGCCGTACTCAAGAACAACAACGACGCAGTCGAGAAGCTACGCGGCGAGCTGAAGGTGCTCGAGACCAACTCACACCTCAATGCCAGCCGCATCAACAACGATGAGAAGGCTCTCCAGGTGGTGCTTGATGCTCTGCCGGCGGAGGATAACGCTCTCGCGTTGGGTGCATCGCTCCAGTCTAAGCTGGTCAATGGTGTGGCAGGCGTGTCACTTGATTCGCTTAATATCGACCAGACGGACGACAGCGAGTCATCAAATAGCACTGGTGCAGCCGCCAGCAATGGCAACTTGCAGTCCATTCACTTCACCATGGAGGTATCGGCCAGCAACCCCAACGCTCTGCGCGAGCTTTTGCAGCGCTTCGAGCGCTCCATCCGCGTGATTGAGATCGACCGTATGACCATTGAGCGGACCGACAGCAAAGTCGCCATGAAGATCTCGGCCCACGCCTACTACTCACCAGCCAAAACCATCGAGCTAAAGAAAAAGGACATCAAACCATGAAGAAGACCGACATCGCAATGATTATCTTGATCGCTAGTATATCAGTGGTAGTGGCGTTTTTTGTGGCGAGCAGCATTCCATTCTTGCAAATGCCGCAGCGTGGCACCAAGGTAGAGACAGTCGAGAAGCTCTCGGATACGATTGATGAGCCAGACAGCGCAGTGTTTAATAAGGAGGCGATCAACCCAGCGGTCGAGACGATCATTGGGCAATCGCAGCAGAAATAACAGAGGTAGCGTGTGGCACTGATGACAAGTGATATGCAAGAAAAACTCACCACACTCCTCGTCGACGAAGGGCTGATCACGCGCCAGCGTCTTGATGATGCCACCAAGCTGGCCCGCGAGAGTGGCCGGCCACTATTGACTGTGCTGACTGATGAGTCGGCGATCGATAACGAGCTGCTGACTCGGGCGATTGCCCATGTGTCTGGTGTGCCGTATGTCAATCTCACCAACACGATTGTCGACCAAGATATCCTCACGCTTTTGCCATCGGATATTGCCGAGCGCTTCATGGCGGTGCCACTGGCCGAGGTGCAGAACCGCTTGGCGGTGGCGATGATTGATGCCAACAATGTCCAGGCGGTCGACTACCTTGCCAACCGCGTTCAGCGCCCACTCAAAGTCTTTATGGCGTCGGAGGCTGGGGTGCGTCACGTGCTTGAGCAGTACCGCACCGACCTCAGTAGTGTTAATGTAGCCGCCCAAGTATCGCAGGCCGAGGCAGCCGCTGAAGCTCGGGGTGATATCAAGACAATCGTCCAAGACTCACCAATTAGCCGAGCCCTGAGTACTATTCTCGAATACGCCGTAAAGAGCCGTGCGAGCGATATCCACATTGAGCCGCTCGAGAAGTCGCTCAAGATCCGCTGCCGCGTCGATGGCGTGCTGCGCGAAGTTATGCAATTACCTAAGAGTATCGAGCCAGCACTGGTGAGCCGGATCAAGATTTTGTCTGAGCTGAAGATCGATGAGCACCGCATCCCGCAGGATGGGCAGTTTGCCGTGAAGGTGGCAGACAAGGAAGTTGACCTCCGTATTGCCATTAGCCCTGTGGTGTGGGGCGAGCAGGTGGTGATCCGTTTGCTGGATAAGACTGGCACATCCTTCGAGCTCGAGCAGATGGGCTATGCTGGGCGCGCCCTTCGGCTCATTCGCCAGGGGATCCACCGTCCCAATGGGATGATTCTCACCAGTGGCCCGACCGGTAGTGGTAAGTCGACCAGCCTCTATGCACTGATTAAAGAAATCAAGGACGATACCATCAACATCGTCACACTGGAAGACCCGGTGGAATACAAGATGGAAGGAGTCAACCAGATCCAGGTTAATAGCGACGTTGGTCTTACCTTTGCTAATGGTCTGCGCAGTATTCTCCGCCAAGACCCCGATGTGGTGATGGTGGGGGAGATCCGCGACAACGAGACGGCCAACCTCGCCGTTCAGGCAGCACTGACGGGCCACCTGGTCTTTAGTACGCTCCACACCAACTCGGCAGCAGGAGTGTTGCCGCGCTTGCTCGATATGCATATTGAGCCATTCCTCATCGCCAGCACTGTTAATACCATCATTGGCCAGCGCTTGGTGCGCCGGATTGGGCCGCAGCATGAGAATTATTGGTCTAACCCACTCGAGACAGAGATGATCCTCAGCACCGTCGGGCACCTCTTGCCCAAGACCAAGGCAGAAGCAGCCAAAATCTCGGCCGACCTTGGCTATACCGACTTGCCATTGGCTGGCCAAAAGTCTTATCGCCTAGTGCGGGGGCGCGACACTGCCAACACACCACGGGGCTACAGCGGCCGAGCCGGACTCTTTGAGGTGATGGAAGTGACAGAGGAGATCCAGCAGCTCATTACTGCTCGAGCGTCGAGTACTGAGATCCAGAAGAAAGCCATTGAGCAAGGGATGATCACGATGCGCCAAGATGGCTACCTCAAGGCGCTGCAAGGGATTACCACCCTGGAGGAAGTCAACCGTGTCACATCAGACATAGCATAAGAAAGGAACCAACAACAACCATGGAAAATAGAGAATTACGCATAGAAGTCCTGCTCGAGGATGTGGTGCGGCGTCGCGCCTCAGACTTGCATATTCAGGTGGGGCTGCCCCCCATGCTGCGCATCGATGGCGCGCTGACCCCTGTGGCGGGCTTTGGCCCGCTGGACGAAGCGCAGGTGGAGCGGCTTGTTTTTGCCATTCTCGACCAAGACCAGCAGCAGGTGCTGATGAAGGATAAAGAGTTTGACTTTAGCTTTGCCTTTGGTAATCTTGGACGCTTCCGGGTTAATGCCTTTCATGAGCGGGGCAACTTGGCGGCTGCGCTGCGCTTGATCCCGAATGAAATCAAATCTGTGACAGAGCTGGGCATGCCGCCCGTCGTTATGACCTTCGCCGACTTCCCGCGTGGTCTGGTGCTGGTGACGGGGCCAACTGGTAGTGGTAAGTCGACCACGCTGGCTGCTTTGATTGATAAAATCAACACTGAGAAGTCGCACCACATCATCACCATCGAAGACCCGATTGAGTTTACTCACAAGAGTAAGCGCTCGGTGGTCGTGCAGCGTGAGGTGCACTATGATACCTACTCCTTTAGCGCTGCGCTGCGCTCCAGCCTACGCCAAGACCCAGATGTCGTGCTGATTGGTGAGATGCGCGATCTCGAGACGATTAGCGCCGCCATTACCATTGCCGAGACAGGCCACTTGGTGTTTGCTACCTTGCACACCAACAGTGCAGCGCAGAGTATCGACCGCATGATCGACGTCTTCCCGCCGCACCAGCAGCCGCAGATTCGGGCTCAGCTGGCCAATATCTTGATGGCGATCTGTAGCCAGCGCCTCGTGCCAGCCATTGGTGGTGGGCGAGTGGTAGCCGCTGAGGTCTTGGTAGCCAACCCAGCGGTGCGCAACGTCATCCGCGAGGGCAAGAGCCACCAGCTTGACGCCATCATCCAGACTGGGGCCGACCAAGGCATGCAGACGATGGATCGCACACTAGTGAGCCTGGTCCAGAGTGGCACCGTGACGTACGACAGCGCCCGCGAGTTCGCGGTTGACCTCACCGAATTTGAGCGCTTAATGAGAGGATAATTGATGCGAAAGTTCAACTACGAAGCACGCGACAAAGCGACCGACACCATCATCAAATCTATCGTCCAGGCTGAGTCTGAGATGGCAGCAGCACGCGTTTTGACTGAGCAAGGCTTCGTTCCGCTCGACATCAAAGAAGTCGATGAGAGCGGTGGGCTCTTTGGCAGCCTGACGCGCCGTGTGACAACCAAAGACAAGGTGGTCTTTACGCGCCAGCTGGCGACGCTGATTGGTGCAGGGCTACCCCTGTCGCAGAGCCTTCGCACGGTGCTTGAGCAGACAGAGAACAAGAAGTTACAAGAGATTATCCAAGAAATCATTGCCGATGTTGAGGGCGGTCGGCAGCTATCGGACTCCTTTGGTAAACATCCCGAGATCTTCGACAAAATCTATCTATCGCTCGTGACTGCAGGCGAGGCCTCTGGTACGCTCGATCAAGCGCTCAAGCGGGTTGCCTCCCAGCAGGAAAAGGATGCCGCCATGGTGAGCAAGATTCGCGGTGCCATGACATACCCAGCCATCGTCCTGGCAGTGATCATGGGCGTGATGCTCTTTATGCTGCTCGTGGTGGTACCGCAGGTGGAGAAGCTGTATAGCGACATGCACAAGACACTGCCATTCCTCACTGCGGCGCTGATCGCCGTGGCGAAGTTTACTGCAAGCTTCTGGTGGGCGGAGCTGATTTTGCTGGTGGGTGCTATCTACTTCACCCGCCAATACGCCAAGACAGGCCCCGGCACGCGTACCTTCGACACGCTTAAGCTCAATATGCCCTTTGTCGGCAGTATGTTTCGCAAGCTTTACATGGCGCGCTTTACTCGCACCGGCCAGACGTTGCTTGCCACTGGTGTGCCGATGCTCGACATGCTCGACATCACCGCAACAGGGGTCAATAATACGATTATCGAGGCTTCCATCCGCCGGACTGCCGAGAAGGTCAAGGGTGGGCGAGCACTGTCTGTCTCACTGAGCCGCGAAGATTACATCTTGCCAATGGTGCCGCAGATGATCAAGATTGGTGAGCAGTCGGGCAAGATCGACGAAATGATGGGCAAGACCGCCCAGGTCTACGAAGACGAGCTAGACGAAGAGATCCGCAACATCTCCACTGCTATTGAGCCTGTGCTCATGGTTGTTCTTGCCATTGTGGCTGGCGGTATGGTGGCGGCCATTCTCTTCCCGATATATAGCTTGGTAGGGCAGCTGACGTAGTGCTTGCAGCCAGAATAGCGAATACTTTGTTTTCTCTGTGCTAGCTCACTCTCCCACACTTCATCCGATGGAGTGTGAAAACCGGTCGTAATGACCGGTTTTCAGCCCAACGCAAGAGGTCGATATCCAGCGAATATCGACCCTTATAGTGTTCCGGAGGAGGGAGTGTGGGGAGGGTGAGCGTGAGAGGTAGTGAAGCTGCATTGACTATTGAATTATGCTTGATTCTTGGGTCTTGTGATAATCTCAAGAGAGAAAGTCTGATTGTTTATAGCCATTTATGATAGTATAAGAGTGCACCATAGTCGGGGTCGGATAAGTGTCCATGCCTCGGCTTTTTTTGTTGTCTGGCACAGTTCACTTCAGAGTAAATAGCATGCTATACTATACCCATGCCCTGGTAGCTCAACTGGATAGAGCGGCTCCGTCCTAAGGAGAAGGTTGTAGGTTCGACTCCTATCCGGGGTACCAAGATTTATATAAATTAGTCGTGCAATATTATGGCGTGCTAGAGTGTGCTAGTTTGTTATAGCAAAAACTCGCCAAGGTAACGGCGAGTTTTTTGTTTTGCTTGAGTATCTTGTGATGGTAAGCGCAGAACTACGAAGCGAAGAAACGTAAGGCTTTTATTACCGCCCAAATCCGCCAACTACCTCAGCTGCCCAGCGTACCCAGTCGGACATATCTTCCCAGTGGCTGCAGGCAGCACCAACGAACATAGTGGCGGAGGAGAAGAGGGCGAATGAGACGACCCAAGCCATAAAGTCGGCTGGCATGGCGCGCGTGCCACCACTTGTCCAACAGAGGTAGCATAGCCAGCCAAGTGCTCCTGCCGCAAGTATGCAGAGCGCTCGCACGATGCCATGGCCAAGGCGACGCTGCCAGTCAGGTGCTGCGATCGGCTCGGTGGGGTCGATAGCCACTGGCGTTGGTACCTTTGGCGGTGGTGGCGCAGCTGGTGGGTGGTGTGGCGGTGGCACTGGTGGTGCTCCGGCACCAGCAGTGGTGCGGCGCTTATGAATAAATCGCCCAGCCGTCACCATATACAAATACTCCGCATACTATGCATGACCTCATTATACGCAGGGGTTGTGGGGTAGTGTCAAGGGGGTGAATAATTGAAGCTTTTGCTTCTTTTGCGTTTGCTCTACTCCCATCACTTCATCTGATGGAGTGTGGGGAGGGTGAGCGTAAGATGCAGCAAGGATACTGCTGCTATAGGGCACTCACTAGACCGAAAATGTTCCGGCCAGAATATACCACAGAGTTTGTCCGTTTGCTTGGTCGCTGGCCTCCAGATATTTTCTTGTCCAGCGAGCGCCCTATAGCAGCCAGCAGCGAGGTTTGACATCCAAGTGGTGTCAAGTTCGTGCTACAATAGACAGCAAGAAAAGCATAACAATCATCACACAAAAAGGCAGGGAATAATGGCACAGACAAAGGCATTTAACGGGCAGCGCGAGGGTGAGGAGTTGCTGTTTGTCTTTCGGCGGCATATTATTGCCATGCGCAAGGGGTTTTATATGCTACTGGTACCGCTGGCGGTGGGGGCGATTCCACCACTGATCTGGCAAGACACACTGGAGCTGTTTCTCTTACCAGTGGTGGGGCTGGGGCTCGGGCTTGTTGGCTTTTGCTATCATTTTTTGATGTGGCGCTACACCTACTACATTGTGACTGACCAGCGCATCCGCCAGGTGACGCAAAAAGGATTTTTTGGTACCGATGTGGTGGAGCTGAGCTTGGCAAAAATCCAAAATATCAGCTATAATATACCAGGATTCTCGGGTGAGGTGTTTCATTTTGGTACGATTGTGATCCAAACATTTGTGGGCGATCTCATCATCCGCAATGTCGATCATCCCGAGCAGATCTACAATCAGCTGCAAGATGCCGTCAGCGAGGCGGAGCGTGCAGCACAAGCAGCAGGAGTATCACCATGAAATTACCAAGCAAAAAACCCAAACGTAGCCGTTATGGCACTCAGGCCACATCAACCGCCTCAGCCACTGGCCTGAAAGATCGCCTCACAGCGCTCAAGCCGAAGCAGGGGAGTAAGAAGGAGGGTAAGTCTGCGAAAGCCAAGCCCACCAAAACAGAGGCCAGTGCAGCAAATCCCAATACTCCCAAGAAGTTCGAGCGTATCACCAATGAGACGGTGGCAGCACACCGCGAAGAGATATTGGCTGGTGGGCGCAAGTTCAAGTACCCTATCCAGACGTCACGCCGACGGGTGATTATCAACACAATCATTGTGGCGCTGGTAGCAGCCTTACTGCTGGCGGCAGTGGCGTGGCAGCAGCTCTACATTGCCCAGAGTTCCAACAACCTTCTCTACCGTATGACGCAGATCTTTCCTGTGCCAGTAGCCAGTATTGATGGTGAGCTCGTGCGCTATAGCGACTACCTGGTGCAGTATCGGGGGTCGAAGTTCTACCTTGGTAAGTACGATGAGATCCGCATCGACAGTGATGATGGCCGCGAGCAGCTCAAACACATCAAGCGCGAGTCGCTCAACCGAGCGCTGGTTGATACCTACGCCGCCAAGCTGGCACGCCAGCACAATATCACGGTGAGTGAGCAAGACATTGATACCGTTATCGAGCAGCAGCGCAATACTGCCAATGGCAAGATTAGCCAAGAGACGTATGATGCATCGTCGCGCATGATGTATAACTGGTCGCCATCGGATTATCGCCAGGCGGTGCGGCGCAGCATTGTGCGGGCTCGAGTGGCCTTTGCGGTTGATAAGACGGCCGATGAGTTGCAGCGCAAAGCCGCGGGGTTGGTGGCAAGTAGCAATGGTGAGTTTGCCAAAATCGCGACCCAGCTTGGTGGCAGTGGCCGGAGCAAGCCGCAGGTGGGGGATTCTGGCCTGATCAACCTCGCCAGTAGCTACAACGGCCTCGCAGTGAGCGAGATCGCTAAGCTCGAGCCTGGCAAACCCTCTGGTGTCATCAAGAGCACGACCGACAGTGGCTACTACTTCGTCAAAGTCAACGAAAAAAACGACAGCAAAATCCGCTTCACCTACCTCTACATTCCTCTCACTGAGCTCACCAAGCAAGTCGCCCAGCTAAAAAGCGACGGCAAAGTGCAAGAATACATCGACGTGCCGCAGAAGTAGGGGATTATTGTATCCGATGGCGTGTGAAAACCGGTCGTAAATGACCGGTTTTTAGCCTTGGCATTGGGAGGTCGATACTTTGCTAGAAGTGTCGACTCTTTGGTATTTCAGAAGAAGTGTAGAGGAGGAAAGCGTGAGATAGATCTATCAATAAGTGCCTATGGTTCTCAGCAGGAAATACGCGAGAATAAGCCATTTTTAGCGCATTTTCTCTAGCAATCACACCCAAAATACCGGCAACATAGCGCAGCTTTGCACCTCTCCGCATAGGCTTATCATCTCGTGCGAACAAAACCTAGACAATGCTGCCATTCTACGCTATGATAGCAGTAACGTAAGCATATTCGTACATTGGTACAAAGGAGAAGTATGAAACAACACCAAGCGAAACAAGAAGGGTTTACCATCATCGAGGTGATGCTGGTGCTGGCGATTGCCGCCTTGATATTCTTGATGGTCTTTGTGGCACTGCCTGCCCTACAGCGGGGTCAGCGCGACACAGCACGCAAGAATGATGTGCAAAACATCGCTGCTGCTGTGACGCAATACACATCAAACAACCGTGGGAAGTTCCCCGACAGCAAGGGCCTCAAGGGCTACCTGGGCGACCTCTCGAACCTCGACAAAGAGAGCATCACCGTCCAAGACAACGCGGGCAATGGTACCGTAACGCCTACCACCGAGAGCGCGATCGTCGTCAAGGGTGTGCGCTGCGACGCCACCAACTCTGACGGTGCTACCCTCAAGAAGGGCACATCGAAGCAATTCGTCGTCGTCACCAAGCTAGAGGCGGGCGGCAACGGCGTGGCATACTGTCTCGAGTCATAGAAGGTAAGCAGAAGATACACAAGAAGATGGCTGGTACCAAGGGGTACCAGCCTCTTTTTGTGTATGGAGTACACGAACTGCTGGGTTGTGCGTGTGATGAAAGTGTTCCGGCCAGATAATACATAGCATGTATCTGCTTGCTGGTCTCCAGATATTTTTCTTACACAAGCACAACCCAGCAGTTCACTATACAGTTAGAAAGGTTTGGCTTGTATCTGCACTGGCCTTCGATAGAGCGTGATGATGTAGCACGTTCTTGCATATCTTTGCTATACTAGTGAGGTATGACGATCTTGATAGCAGGCGCACTGCTCCTCCTCGGTGTAGTGCTGGGTAGCTTTGCGGGCGCGCAAGTGTGGCGGGTGCGCGCGCGGCAACTGCGGACTGATAAGCAAACCGGCCACCCCTACGACAAACACGAATGGCGTCAACTGCGCGTCCTCTTGCAAGGCACACTGCGAGACGACCGCTCGCGCTGCCTGCACTGTGGGCATGTGCTGGCGTGGTATGATCTACTGCCAGTCGTGAGCTGGCTGTCGACTGGTGGGCGCTGCCGCTATTGCCAGCAATTCATTGGTTGGTTCGAGCTGGTGATGGAGCTGGTGCTGGGGGTGGGCTTGGCACTGTCGTACCTGGTGTGGCCATGGGCATTGCCAGCCAGTAGCCTGCTCTTTGCTGTGTGGGTGGTGGTGGCCTTGGTGCTGATGATCCTCGCGGCGTATGACGCCAAGTGGCAGCTCCTGCCCGACCCGCTTAACTATGGCTTGATGGCACTGGGTGCACTCTTCGTGCTGGTGCGGATGACGACGCTGCACGATGTTGATCTTGTATCGCTCACGGGGGCGGTGGCGCTGCTAGCGGGGCTGTATGGCGGGCTGTATGCCATCTCGCGCGGGGCGTGGATTGGCTTTGGCGATGTGAAGCTCTGTGTGGGCTTGGCGCTGCTGCTGGGCGATTGGCGCCTGGCCTTTATGACGCTGTTTTTCTCCAACATGCTGGGTTGTATCATCGTCCTGCCGGGCCTAGCACGTGGCCAACTCAATACGCGCTCGCAGGTGCCATTTGGGCCGCTGCTTATCATTGGCTGCGTTATTTCACTCTTGTTTGGTGGGCATATCTTGCGCGCGCTGGTGGCATTGCCGCTGGGCTTTTGAGGCTCAGGCTGGGTAGATTTGCTCCTTCTTGTAAACCTGATGTAATACTTGACAATCCAGAGAGAGAGTACTATAGGCATCATAAACACCTAACTCCAAGGAGATATGATGCCACGATATGACCAGCCACTGAGTAGTGAGACAAAACAACAAGAACCGTATAAGCCAGAGTTGCGAGACTTCCCAACGCCAAATACCCAAGAGTTTAGGGATGGAATAAATGATGAGTATACTCGGCGAATGGAAGAGGCTGAACAAAAGATTAAAGCAGACCTTGCCAGAGAAGACAATGAACGCCGATGTGAGGATATCGCCAATGAAATACAGCGGCTTGGCGGGGTATTGGCAGAGAATGGCTTTGGTAGCCGGCCTGAGGATAAGCATGTTGTCGTGAGCAGTCATGCTGGCGACGAGACTGAAAATTTTCGTGGGAGCTTCGTTCAGTATGAGACGGCCGTTGTGGCGCGGCTTATCCCCAAGGGTGCACGTGATGATAGTGGTTGGGGACAAGCTCAAGAGACCTCGATACGTAAATGGAGCGACTGCGATATCACTGACCCACATAATGAAACTCAGTATAATAAGGGTGGTTACATCATTAGCATCGTAACTGACCCAGCAGTCAAAGTGTATTCCGATCGACCACTAACAGAGGAACAGAAGGATTACCGCCGTGGTCTTCACCAGCGAGGGACAGTACTGGTAACCCTTGCTGGCCGGTGTAATGATGAGCCTAAGATACTTGATGTTGGTAAGTTAGAGTGGTTGACCGATTCAGTTGATCCTAAGGCGTACGAGCTCGTCCTTGCTGCTATGCAAGATATTGAGGAAGAGCTGCCAGCTAGCAAAGAGACGCAGTAGGCAATAAAACCCTTTGAAGTGAACCAAGCAAAGACCAGCCCAGGAGTGGCTGGTTTTTGCGTTCCTTGCCTGAGCTTTGCAGGGCATCATCTCTCCCCAGAATCGCCTCATCGCCCTGTGCTGCTAATGCTGCTTGTGCTATACTAGAGAGGTTATGAGTATGCCAGTGAAGCCAGGGTTCACCATTATTGAGATGATGCTGTTTTTGGCGGTGAGTGGGGCAATGGCAGCTGGGATTATGGTGGGTGTGGGCGCGACGGTCAATGCCCAGCGCTACCGCGATGCCACCCATTCGCTGGTGAGCTTCTTCCAGGGGGAGTACGATCGGGTGGTGAATGTCCAGAACGATCACGACCGCAACCTTGGCTGCAGCACTAGCGGCATTAGTCAGAGTATTACTCCGCAGGTGCCTGGCACGAGCGAGTGCACCATCATTGGGCGGTTTATTACCACTGGCCGCGATGGCCGGAGCCTCATCGCGCGGACAATCTATGCCACGCGCGATGGCTCAACTGCAGCAACGGATTATGAGGCGCTAACTCACTCGGGGCTTGTCCAGTCGGACACCGCCAGCCAGACAACTACCTACGAACTAGCGTGGGAGACGGCGCTGCGGCAGGGTGCACGCCACTCGTATTTGATCGTGCGCTCGCCCTCCAGTGGTGCCATCAAGACCTACATTGGCAACACAGACAATCCCATGACCGTTCTCTCGCCTGATAATGACGCCCAAAAAGGCGACACCAACCTCTGTATCGACCCCGATGGCTTGGTCTTTACTGGTATTAGCGGAGCGGTGATCGCCCGGGGTGGCAGCTCGGCCAGCAGTGTAAAGCTGATCGGTGGAGGAATAGGCCAATGCTAGGGCGTCGCCACGAGCGGGGTGATACGATCATTGAGGTGATGTTTGCCTTCGTGCTGTTTAGTATGGTGATTGTGGGGGCTTTTATGATTATGAACCAAGGTATGGCGCTGGCGCAGCGCTCGCTGGAGGTAACGCAGGTGCGGCAGCAGATCGACTCGCAGGTGTTGCTGATTCGGACTGCTCAGCAGGCAGTCAACCAGCAGCTGTGGGAGACCATCAAAGGCAAGGTAGGTACGACCACGCCCATTACGCTGAGCGAGCTTGCTGAGAGCAACTGCCGCCTTTCGCCAGATACATTGCGGGGGCGCGGCGCATTCTTTGTTGCGCCGCGGGCCGATGCTGCCTCGGGTAAGCAGGTCATCCGTCTCTTCGAGCCGACCAATGCGAGCTACCAGCCCGAGCCCACGACCTACAGCAAGGTAGACTTTGGCAATGATCCGCGGGCGCAGGGGCTCTTCGTCCAGATCGTCAAGGCGGAGGGCGCCAACGCCAACCTTGCCTATGATGTGTATGTCTCTGCCTGCTGGCCGACTGTAGCGAGTGATAAGCCAATGACGATTGGCACCGTAACGAGGTTGTATGATGTGGCGCGCTAACAGAGGTAAAACACAAGGAGAGAAGCAACGGCAGACTGTACAGCGCAAAGAGTCAGGCTTTACCCTCATCGAGCTGCTGCTGGCGATGAGCTTCCTCTCGGTGCTGCTTATTGCCATTACGACCTCCACTCTGCAGATCATTGGCTTGTATACAAAGGGAGTGACGCTCAAATCAATCAACCTCGCAGGGCGCGATGTAGCGGATTCCTTCCGACGCGATGCCTTGGCCTCAGCGGATGGGATCCGCTATGTGTCGCCAGATAAAGGCGGTGGGCTGGGGCGCCTGTGCTTTGGCACGATGTCGTATGTGTGGAGCCCAGCCGCCAAGCTACAGCAAGGCAGTGCCATCCGCTACCAAAACGACACACGTCAGGGTGATGTGCGCGGCGATATGATTGTCCTAGCCCGTGTGGCTGATGCTGGTGCACAGTATTGCAACCCAACGGCTCGTGGTACGTACTCGACCGATGTATTTCTTAGCAAAGCAACGGAGCTGCTGGGCTCACGCGAGGGGGATTTGGCGCTGCGCGATCTGCAGATCAATCCCATTATCGAATCGACCGAGGGCACGCACACCATCTACCGCCTCCGCTTCGTCATTGGCACCAACCAGCAAGATACGATCAACACTGCCAACCAGACCTGCAAGCCGCCCACGAACGACAGTGCTAATTACAACTTCTGTGCCATTAATATTTTTGAGACATTGATACAGGGGTAGAATGATGAGGTGGATACAACAGCAGAGCAACAAGCAGCAACAGGCCGGTATGGTGTCGCTCTTTGTGGTGATGTTTTCGACTGTGCTGATTGCAGTGGTGACGGTGAGCTTCATCCGCCTGATGGTGCAGGAGCAGCAGCGCGCCAGCAACAACGACCTCTCGCAGAGTGCCTACGACTCAGCGGTTGCTGGAGTAGAGGATGGCAAGCGTGTCATTCGTGCGGCGCTCAAGGGCAATGAGCGAGCTCGCCGCGCCATCGAGCAGCAGCGGTGCAACACTGTGGCAGCGGCTGGTGTGGTGTCGTCCGTCAGTGGTGAGACGACCATCAAGACAAGTAGTGGCAGCAGCACGCTCAACCAAGCCTACACCTGCGTCAAGATCGAGGCCAAGACTGAGGATGTCAAGCTCGACCTCGCAGAAGGGGAGTCGACCGTCATCCCGTTGGTTGGCGCAGATGCCTTTGATAGTGTGCAGATCGAGTGGATGCGCAAGAAAAACAGTGACAACGAAGTTGCCTCCATCGAGACACCAACCTCTGGCGACCTCCGCTCATTGCCACGCAAAGACCAGTGGAGCCCCAACGCGCCAGCTCTTATCCGAGCCCAGGCTGTCTTGCCCACCAAGACAAGTGTGAGCCTAAGTGAGCTTGACAGCGCTCAAGTCTCGACCAATTTCTTACGCCCCAGCATCATCACCGATAATGCCAACCCGCTCACCATCCAGCGCCCCGGCCTGCGCGCCAATAGCGATAGTGGTGCTCAGACGACCGTCAATGCCGTGCCATGCTCCAACGCGCGCTACACCGGTGGTGGCTACGCCTGCCAAGCCGTCCTCCAGATGGCCGGAGGTGAGTCTGTGCCAGCGGGCTCGCGTGTGGCGTTCTTGCGCGTGACTAGCCTGTACAAAGCCTCAGCAGTCAAGATCTCGCTTAAACGGGCAAGCAGCGTGACGAAGTTCGATACCGTCCAGCCCGAAATCGACTCCACCGGCCGGGCAGACACCATCTTCCGCCGCATCAAAAGCCGCGTCAATGTCGGCTTCAATACCAATGGTAGCTTCACCTTCCCAGAGCAAGGCGTCGACATCACTGGCAGCCTCTGCAAAAACTTCTACGTCACCAACGACGAAGCAGGGCCACTGGGTACATCGTGTAATCCGTAGGGATTCTTGCCGTAGCTAAAAAGCTAGAAAAATCGAAAAATCACATCCACGCTGAATGAGCAGTTTTGGGCGTTTAGCATATGAATGAATATAGCGTTGTGGTGGTAATGAAGATACTATGGATAGGTATGACGTAGGAAATTTTTGGCAGTTAATAGCTAAGTAGGCAGACATCAATCCTCGCTCAAGATATATAAAGCATCTGACCAGAATTTCCACTTTCCTGACGTTAGCTCACTCTCCCCATCACTTCATCCGATAGAGTGTGAAAACAGATTGCAATAATCTGTTTTCAGCCCAACGCAAGAGGTCGATACTTGGGGAGTATCGACCCTTATAGTGTTCCTGAGGAGGGAGCGTGGGGAGGGTGAGCGTGAGAGAACACCCAGTTTATTCTGTTTGTAAATCTTTACCCCTGTTCTCTCCCACTATGAAACTGCTCGAAGATGTCGCGCAGGTGTTGGTCGGTGACGTGGGTGTAGACCTGCGTGGTGCTGATGTTACTGTGGCCGAGCATGCTCTGGACGCTGCGTAGGTCGGCACCGTTCATCAATAGGTCGGTCGCGAAGCTGTGGCGCATGGTGTGGGGGCTGACGTGCTTGGTGATGCCAGCGAGGCGGGCGTATTTGCCAATCATCGACTGCACACTGCGCGTCGTGAGGCGGCGGAAGTCGCCACTGGTGTTTGTGGCACCGTGGTTGCGACTATAGCTGATGAAGAGCGGGTCGAGCGAATCATGCCGGGCGCTGAGGTAGGTCTCGATCTGCTCGGCGGCACGGCTACTGACGAAGACTGGACGGTCTTTTTGGCCCTTACCACGCACCATAAACTCGCGGCGCTTGAGGTTGATGTGGTCGCGATTGAGATTGACAAGCTCCGAGACGCGCAGACCACTGGAGAAGAGCAGCTCGATGATGGCTTTGTCGCGCAAGTTGGCCTCTTTGCCATCGCTTGGCACGGCATCAATCATCCGCTCTACTTCGTCATAATGGAGGAACGTGACTTGCCGCTTGTGTGTCTTGGGGAGCTCGATCTTGCTCGGTGAGAGGCTGACGATGTCGCGCTTGGAGAGGTAGTTGAGAAAGCCGCGCAGCGCGATGAGGTGGTAACTCTGGGTAAGCATGCCCAGCTCCTCGCCATAGACGCTTTGGTAGCGGTTGAGCCAGAGGCGGTAGCGCCGCACCAGCTCGGGCGTGATCTGATCGACCGTCAATTCAGCACCAGCAAACTCAACGAAGCGCTCGAGGTAGTGCTTGTAGTTCTCCGCTGTCTTGGACGATCGGCCGCGCTCCACCTCCATATATTCGATGAAGTCGATGATCAAATCTTGCATATAATAGTGCTGTGCCATTTGCCATAGTATACCACAATATATAGACAGAGAGGTAGAGCATCAGGTGTCGGCTATCGCATCTGATCATATTTGTTTTGTTAGCAGCGCCATAGCTTACTGGACCGAAAATGTTCCGGCCAGATTAGACGATAGAGCATACCCGCATACGGTATTGCTGGCCTCCAGATATTTTCGTGTCCAGTAAGCTACGGCGCAATACACAGTTCTAGCGCTTTCCATTTTCGCGATCACTCACAATACGCTATAATACAAGCAAACCTAACAATAAGGAGCTTTATGAGCGAAACAACAGCGGTGCCCAACAATAATAATGTGCAAAAGACCTTGGTCGTCTTCAAGCCAGACGCTGTGCAGCGGGGGATTGTCGGCGAGATTTTGACCCGTTTTGAGCGGGTGGGCCTCAAGATTGTGGCTGTCAAGATGATCGCTCCGACGCGTGATCATTACTACCGCCACTACGAGGAAATTGGCAAGATGGTGTCGCGCCGTGGCAAGCACGCCTTTGGGGTGACGCTGGACTTTATGATGCAAGGGCCAGTTATTGCTATGGTGTTTGAGGGAGTAGAGGCTGTCAAGCTGGTGCGCAAGCTGGTGGGCCCCACCGAGCCAATGGCTGCCGAGATGGGGACGATCCGCGGCGACTACTCGCACATGAGCTTTGGCTATGCCAACGACGAAGACAAGGGTGTGCCCAACCTTATCCATGCTTCGGGCAATCCCGAGGAAGCTGAGCAAGAGATCAACCACTGGTTCTCAGACGACGAAATCTATGAGTATCATGCATTGCACGAGAAGTTTACGCGCTAAGCGTTGATTTCTTGCGTATCTATGCTTTGATAAAGCCACTAACTCCTAGCAAGTGCTCCCATCATAAGGGAACGAGCACCGCTAGGGGTTTTGGTAAGAGAGGGTGGGGTGGTGTGCAAACGGCAATGGCAGTGCTTGTAGAGAGTTGGCTGTATCGACAATGAACCCACCGAGAGGGGATTGACTTTATTCTTAATCCGCTTGGCCATCATATCAGAGATAGTCTTAGTTTGCATATTGATGGACTACAAACGAAAGACGACCTTTTCCGCATTATATAAATAAAAAGCCTCTTGATCTGTTGCAAGAGGGTGTATCGTATCCAATACTGGCGCGCTCGACCGGATTCGAACCGGCGATCTTCTCCGTGACAGGGAGACGTGATAGGCCATCTTCACTACGAGCGCATAGGCTAGATCAATAGTAGCAGCAATTACCAAAAATCGCAAGAGGTTTGTAGAGGAATCGTCGAACCTGAGTCTTATCTCACGCTCCACCTCCTCACACTCCCTCCTCAGGAACACTGTAAGGGTCGACATTCGCTGGATGTCGACCTCTTGCGTTGGGCTGAGAATCTGTCAGTACAATGACAGATTCTCACACTCCATCAGATGAAGTGATGGGGAGGTAGAGCTAACGCCAGGAGAGCGATGGTATTGAATGTGTTGTGAGAAAAATCACTGGCCACTCACTACCGCAGTTTGAGCTAGCACAGAAATTACCTCAGCGTAATGATGTCAGGTCAGGACTCATGCGAAGGCCATCCATCAAGCAGGTAGGAGTGGAGAGGAGAGTACCACCATCACATCCTCAGCCACGGCGCTCTCGCAATAATTCATCATCCTGCAGTGAGGTAGCTTCTACAGGCTATCCCTGCCGCGCCACCTTCCATTTTCGTCTCGCCTCTAGTATAATATAGCGGTGATGCCGCTGTAGCTCAGTTGGTAGAGCGGCGCTTTCGTAAAGCGTAGGTCACCGGTTCGAGTCCGGTCAGCGGCTCCATTTGTTTATGACCAAAGAGAAGAAGGATTTTCTGCGTACCCCTCTCCGCACGATTGCAGCCGATCGGCCATTCTTTGCGGCGCTGATTGGTGTATTTGTCGCGGGTATCATCTATATGCTGGTGATGGGCTTCACGCTGCAGGTGCGCGATGTGCAGGTTTATGTGCGCTACACCGCCTTTGGTGAGGCACATTTTTATAAGAGTTATTGGTATTATTTACTCAGTTTTGTGTTGTTTGGTGCGCTGGTAATGGTGGTGCACATTGGCCTGATGGTTAAGCTGTATAGCCTGCAGCGCCGCCAGACAGCGCTTTTTGTAGGGGCGGCAGCAGTATTGGTGCTGCTGGTTGCTGCCTCGTATGGATTAGCAGTAATGCACCTGGCGTATCGATAAATGAACCACAACGATCTCGAGCTGCCCATGGGCAAGCGCACTCTCCTCTACCGATTATTTGAAATTCTCCCAGCATTCCTCAGCTACGGGATGCTGATTTTGTTCATTATTTTATCTTTGATCAATCCACTGTGGGCGTCTATCTACCTTCTCGTCTTGGTGATGAGTGTGATTGTCCGCTCGATTGGCATTGCCTATCGTACATTGACAGGCCACCACCAGCTGGAGAAGGCGCAGATGGTTGATTGGCGGCAGCGTCTGGAGCAGCTCGAAGACCCAGTAGCGAGCTATGCTGCCATTCAGCAGCAGCCATTGCCTAGGCGTCATCAGCGCGAATTTCACGCCCAAGAGCATCGTGAGAATCTCCGCCTTATGGCGGCCGACCCAGCGAGCTTCCCGCGGCCATCGCAGCTCTACCAAGCAGTGATTGTAGCGGCGTACAATGAGTCGTATGATGTCTTGCAGCCTACCATTGAGTCGGTCAAGAACACAACGTACAACAACAAACAGATCATCCTCGTTCTTGCCTACGAGGAGCGTGGTGGGGTGGATATTGCCCGCACAGCTGCTCGCCTCCAGCAGGAGTATGGCGATGTATTCTTCACCTTCCAGACTATCATGCACCCCAAGGATATGCCCGATGAGGTGATTGGTAAGGGTGGTAACATCACCTATGCTGGTAAGCAGCTCCAGCGCTATTGCGACGAGCAGGGGATTGCCTACAGTGATGTGATGATCACCACGCTCGACAGCGACAACCGCCCGTATCCATCATACTTCGACTATGTGGCGTATGAGTATATCGTTCACCCCGAGCGCAAGCGTCTGTCGTACCAGCCGATTGCACTATACTTTGGTAACATCTGGGATGCCCCAGCACCGATGCGGGTGATTGCGACGGGTAACTCCTTCTGGACGATCATCAGCAGCATGCGTCCCCACACGTTGCGCAACTTTGCCTCGCACTCACAGCCAATGGACGCTCTGGTGGAGATGAACTTCTGGAGTACACGCAGCATCGTGGAAGATGGCCACCAGTACTGGCGCAGCTACTTCTACTTTGCGGGAGACTATAGCGTTTTGCCTATCCATGTGCCTATCTACCAAGATGCCGTGATGGATAACACCTTCTGGGGGACAGTGGTAGCGCAGTTTAAGCAGCTCCGGCGCTGGAGCTACGGTGCATCGGACATCCCGTATGTGGCAATACGCACCTTTACGCGGCGGCGCAATGTACCGTTTGCTGAAGTGTTTGCCCGCTTCATGCGCTTACTTGATGGGCACGTTACACTGGCAGTGATGGCCTTTTTGGTAACCTTTGGTGGGTGGGTGCCACTGTTGATTAACCAAGAATCATCGCGCAGCTATGCAGTGCACATGCTGCCCGAGGTGATTAGCAATTTGCAGCGCTTTGCGATGATCGGTATCTTTATCACCGTCTTCTTGATGCTCAAGATGTTGCCACCACGGCCTGAACGTTACAAGCGTCGGCGCAGCTTTGCTATGGTGGCGCAGTGGATTCTTATGCCTGTCACATCCATTTGCTTTAGTGCGATTGGTGCCTTTAATGCGCAGACACACCTGGCGTTTGGTCGCTATCTCGATAAATTTGATGTAACCGTCAAGGCCACTACTGGCTCACGTGACCGCGCTAAAGCTGCTAAACAAGCCCAAAAAGCCGCCAAAAAGCAGCGTAAGAAAGAGTAAATAAAGTACACCGTCAACTCAATAGGCTAACGTGTACCTGTAGATGCAGCAATTTAGCACATAGTAAACACAGTCACGTCACAGACGATGATGAATAGTCTATGTCGATATGACATCATCAACGACTATTTCTTGTCCTCGGAATGGCCTGTCTAGTTCTTCATCGCTTAGGTAACCGAAGTCAGTGTCGTCAAAAATGTAATTTCCAATACAGCTATTAGAGCTACCGTAGTCACCGTATGGGTGATCAATAGAAGGCCAAACATCTGCATCGAGAAGAATATCTTGAGCAAAGTCATAGATTGCCGTTAGATCGAGCCACTCCAGTACAAGAGGTTTTACCCCAGGATACTGTTTCAGTACTGGATCCAACGATATCTTGCGGACACTATCTTCGAGAAAGGATGGTGAGCATACCACCATACATCTGGCGCACCCCTCAAGAAATGATGTACTAGACAGCATGTATAAAGTATCTCGGATCTCCTTTGATTCGGGGAAAATGTTTAGAGATACTTTAATGTACCAAGGCGTATCTCTGCTGCCAAATGTCTCTGAATGATCAAAATCAGCAGGCTTATTCTTAGGATATACAGGAACAAATAAATCATTCGTGCTAAAGTAATCGTCACCAAACTTCCAATCCGAACCAGTATACTGTTCTATGACAGTACAGCCATTGACTCGAAAAGGAAACCTAACTTTAGAATTCTGTCCATGCATAACAGTAGAATAATACTATGATGGTATTAAAATTACAACCCGTCAGTTGAGGGTAGGACATTTTTCCTGTCATATTTTCCGGAAAACTTTGGAAAGTGGATTTCGTGCCTGCTACGGTTCAATATTTCGAAAGTGGGATGGAAATCAAGACGAGAGAGTAGAACGCGAAAGGTTAGTTAATGCCGGTATGGATGGTGTGCTACGAGCCATGCTAGGCTGAATTACCTTTGGCAATATTCCGATATCCACGCGAGCGACTAAGAGTGGTGCTGTCCACTTCCTGATTTGTCTTGTCTGTCTCAGGCAAGAGATGAATAGAGAGGCTAGATGTGCAGGTAAGTCATGGACTCCATAATCTCTTTCTATAGTAGTGAGGATCCCTTTTGGTGGAGCAAATATGAAAGTTATTTCCGGTGAAGTTTCTAGTGTTCTGATGGAATTTTACAGAGGTCAGGTTGTTGAAATAACTATTATGCTACAAAAATACCAAAATACAAATGAGAACTATGTATTCATTATATCACCACACGCATATGATGAGCAGTAAAATGGCCATGTGTAATGTGGATAACTAATAGCCTGGTGTGGATGAATATTAGCCAAAGAACTACAGATATGCCCTGTTGAAGTTGCGCTATAGGGGTAAGCGTTCTGGAAGGATAGTGGGATTGCTAGGTTGGGGCACGTTTTGAAAGGTACGATGGCTTGAGATGGAAGAGTTATCAATTATACAGGGATGGTGAGTATAACCGTAGTATGAATATATGTACCGTTTTTCATTTATTAGCACTGGTTTTTGCTTCATTCTTGAAAGTAGTAGGGCAAGTAGCTCTCTGCTGGTTACTTCCTGCTGTAGAGTTGAGAGTTGGTAGGCAAATTAGTTACCATGCTTTATGAGAGAAAATGGAGAGAGGTGTATGTGGCACTAGGCTATTGGATGCGGGTGGTCATATAGTGCATAGTATTGATAAGCATGTGCGTTATATCGTATGGCTGATGCGTGAGTTTGATCAGGATGTAAGCCGCCCCTCAGGCTGTGCGGATGAGCTAGGTAAGTGTAAGGCAGTGCGTGAATATGTGCGTATTGTGTTCATAATTAATCTACAAATAGATTGTAATGTAGCTTGCTATCTTGCTTGTAATATACAAGTGATGCGATGAATTAAGGGCTCGTAGCGAGAATTAAATACGAGGATGGTGAGGTGCTTATGGGCGAAGGATATGCGACTGCCTGACATACTATTATATGAATATTTTTTACTATGATTCATAAAATAGTAATCTTTGAGAGTGAGATAGGTAGGCTTATGAGGAGAAGCAGCTATACTAAGAAGGGCATATCACTTGCAATTTGCAACTAAAATATAGTACATGTTTT
Organism: uncultured Candidatus Saccharibacteria bacterium; assembly: GCA_963522905.1. Taxonomy (GTDB): domain Bacteria; phylum Patescibacteriota; class Saccharimonadia; order Saccharimonadales; family Saccharimonadaceae; genus Saccharimonas. Next base: position 168,007 of record CAUQYS010000003.1, read on the forward strand.
TACTATGCATCAATTTTTGTGAGAGGCTCTACCTCTGTATACCCATGGTGTTGTGGTAGTAATCGACGAAGGTGCCGGTTTTTGCGGCAAGCATGATTTCTTGTTTGAGCAAATCTTTTTCGTGGGCAATGGTAGTGCGATAGTCGTCGCTCACAGCTGCGTGTGGGTCGGCGCAAGCACCCCAAAAGAGTAATTCGACGAGCAGCGGCAAGAGCTGCCAGCTACTATCTGTTGGGCTATAAATGTATTGATTGCCTTGGAGTGGATCGCGCTGCTTATCAAGCAAGCCAGCCGATTCTAACCGCGCCAAGCGATCAGCCAAAATGTTGCTCGCAATGCGCTCATCGCGTGCGAATTCGCGGAAGTAGCAGCGCCCAAAGAGCAGCACGTCGCGCATGATAAGGAGTGTCCATTTGTCACCAAAAAGGTCAAGACTGTAGCTAATGGGGCAGGCTGAGCGTTTGTGAGCTGTTCGTGTCATGCCTTTAGCGTAGCATCAAGGCTTGCGTTTTGCAAGTTTGTGGTGTGAGCGGGGAGCGAAGCAATATTGGCGAGGCTTTGCCATAACAAAAAGCACTTACTATAGTAGTAAGTGCTTTCGTGCCAGTGCACCTTACAGACCGACATGGTACACCAGCGAATAGACCGAAATGGTGGGCAATAGAGGATTCGAACCTCTCACCTCTTCAACGTCAATGAAGCGCTCTAGCCAAATGAGCTAATCGCCCGACACGTGTATTGTAGCAGAAGATGTAGGGGAGGGCAAGGGTGCCCGGCACAAATACCGATGCTCTTGCTCATCACACCCCTCTCCTTACCACTCCCTCCGATAGAACGCTATAAGGGTCGATACTCCCCGAGTATCGACCTCTTGCGCTGGGCTGCTAATCGGTTATTGCAACCGATTAGCACACTCCATCGGATGAAGCGGTAAGAGAGGGGTTAACGTCGAGGATAATCGAGGTATTTGCACCCACCCCCACTCTCGTTATACAATAGATGGTAAGTGCTGACGGGGCCTCACCAGCCTCCCGAGCTTCGTGGGCTGTCGTGATGTGCGAGAACGTTGCGTCATGAGTGCTTGGCGGTAAGCGCCAAGAAGTCCGGTGGAACCGCCGTTTGCGTGCAAGCGGCCCGAGACATGCGAGATTGGTCGGATGGACATATCCGTGCCAGGACGCATGTTTTTATTTTTATCAAAATAATTTATATACAAGGAGGAGCGAGTCGGCTTTTGACTGCCAGTGTGCAGCGGAGAAGTTGATGAGCAAACAAAGCAATGAATAGCGAGCAACAAGCAATGCGCCACAGCTTGGCGCACATCATGGCGCAAGCCGTCCAGCATTTGTGGCCACAGGCGAAGTTTGGCGTGGGGCCAGCCATCGAGCAGGGGTTTTATTATGATATTGACCTTGGTGATGTGACGATATCTGAGGCAGATTTTGGCAAAATCGAGAAGGAGATGCGGCGCATTATTGCTCGCGATCTGCCCTTTACGCACCGAGATGTGCCGGTAGATGAGGCGATTGCTTGGGCGAAGGAGACAGATCAGCCATATAAAGTTGAGTTGCTTAATGACCTGAAGCGCTCGGGGACGACCATTGCCAAAGAATTGGCCGGAGAGGCCCTTGGCAGCGCCGCAGAGGGCGAGAGCAAGGTAGAGACGGTGTCGCTCTACTCTCAGGGCGATTACACCGATCTGTGCCGCGGCGGGCACGTAGAGAGCACGGGTAAGGTTGGGGCTTTCAAGTTGCTGCGTGTGGCTGGTGCGTACTGGCGAGGCGACGAGACCCGGCCACAGATGCAGCGGCTCTATGGTGTGGCCTTTGCAACACAAGCGGAGCTTGATATCTACCTACAGATGCGCGAAGAAGCCAAAAAGCGTGACCACCGCAAGCTTGGCAAAGAACTCGACCTCTACACAATGTCGCCACTGGTGGGGGTGGGCTTGCCACTCTTTACACCACGTGGCACGATCTTGCGTGATAAAGCAGCGCAGCTCTCTAACCAGCTGCGTGAGAAATACGGCTTTGCCAAAGTCTGGACGCCGCACATTACCAAGAAAGATTTGTATGAGACGAGTGGGCACTGGGCGAAGTTTGGTGATGAGCTCTTTCTCGTGACGAGCCAAGAGACGAGCGACAAGATGGCCCTCAAGCCGATGAACTGCCCGCACCACACACAGATTTTTGCGAGCCAGCCACGGAGCTACCGCGATATGCCGGTGCGCTACCTCGAGACAACGACCGACTACCGCGACGAAAAAACTGGCGAGCTGGGTGGCCTGAGCCGGGTGCGCTCACTGACGCAGGATGATAGCCATGTGTTTTGCCGGCCGGATCAGATCGAGCAGGAGATGAGTAATTTACTGGCCTGTGCTGAGGAGCTGTACCACATTGTTGGGATGAAGCTGCGTGTCCGCCTGAGTTATCGCGATGAGGGTGAGGGCTACCTTGGGGCACCAGAATTGTGGCAATCGGCCCAGGCTCAGCTCAAGGCAGCTGTGATGGCTAAGCAACTGGACTACTTCGAACAGGAGGGCGAAGCGGCCTTTTATGGGCCGAAGATCGACTTCATGGCGACGGATGCGATTGGCCGCGAGCACCAGGTGGCGACGGTGCAGCTCGACTTCGTCCAGCCCGAGCGCTTTGGCCTCGAATATACCGATGAAGCGGGTGAGATGGCTCGGCCAGTGATGATTCATAGCGCGCTGCTGGGCTCGATCGAGCGCTTCCTGAGCGTCTTTATTGAGCACACAGCGGGGTGGTTTCCCTTCTGGATCGCGCCCGAACAAGTCCGTATTCTCACAATTAACAACACCGTAGAAGACTATGTTGATGAAATCACATCGGTACTCAAAACAGTGGTATTGATGCATCCTATAAAATACAACGAGGTAAGATATACAACAGATATGCGCAATGAATCGCTTGGCAAAAAGATCCGCGAAGCTACTGTTGTAAAAATTCCGGTGCAGATTATCGTTGGCCCACGCGACAAAGCCAACCGCCAGGTAAGTGTGCGTACCCAGCAGGGCGAGACGACGGTGCCGCTGGATGAGCTAGCGGCGTACCTAGAGGGGCTAAGCTAATGCGCCGTCTGCGTATTGCTGTGGATGTCGACGACGTGCTGGCGGAGAATGCCGCTGGCATTGTCGCCTTTAGCAACCAGCGCTGGGGGACGAACCTGACGGTCGATGACTACGATGAGCACTGGGCCAAGATGTGGCAGGTGGATAATGCTGAAGTGGAGCGTCGCACTGCCGAGATTGTGAGCACGAGCCTAAGCGCGGGCTATGGGCACATTGGCGGTGCGCTGGAGGTGCTGGAGCGCTTGGCACAACACCATCATCTGATGATTGCAACGTCACGCTGCCTACAAGTAAAGGGTGATACAATAGCTTGGATCGACGAGCATTTTCCAGGTATCTTTGCGAGCACGGCGGTTTATTTCTCGGGTATTTGGGATGAGTTAACTAATGATTCGCACCTTGCCACCAAGGCAGAGTTGGTGGTGCAGATTAATGCCGATGTGCTGATTGACGATCAGCTCAAGCACTGCCAAGCGGTGGCAGCACATGGCCGCAACGCGCTGCTCTTTGGCGATTATGCCTGGAACCAAGCCGCAACATTGCCAGCTGGGGTAGTGCGCTGCACAAATTGGCACGAAGTGGAGGTGGCAATTGAGCGACTTGCCAGCGATGAGCCTGCGTGATGCCGTCTACGAGCTGATGGCACAGCTACCAGATGATACAGTGACGACCTATGGCGACTTGGCAGCTTTTGCTGGCCACCCATACGCTGCGCGGCGAGTGGGGGAGATTGCCCATGGTGGGCCGGAGGAGTTGCCATGGCATAGACTTGTGAATTGCAAGGGAGGCCTTGCGGTTGGCTTTCCGGGTGGGCAGGCGGTACAACGGCAATTGCTCGAGCACGATGGGATTCAGTGCGATGATTCGTACCGCGTGGTTGATTTTGCACAGCGTCGCTGGCGGCCACTTGCTGGGCCGCGGAATGACGTGAGGAGTAGCTCGCATGCATACAAAAAATGACACACCACTTACTGTGCCGCTTATTGCTATCGTTGGACCGACCGCTAGCGGCAAGACCAGCTTAGCAGTTCGCCTTGCCAGGCAGTACGATGGTGAGATTATTTGCGCCGATTCGCGCACCATCTACAAGGGCATGGATATTGGCACTGCCAAGCCCTCGCCGGATGAGCAAGCCCTCGTGCCACACTGGGGGCTAGACTTGGTGGAGCCAGGCCAGCGCTTCACAGTCGTGGATTTTCAGCGCTATGCTAATCGACACATTGCGGCTATTCGCCAGCGTGGGCACATCCCATTTCTCGTCGGTGGGACGGGCCTCTATGTCGATGCAGTGTTGTATAAATTTCAATTTCCAACGGTGAACAAAAAGCTTATGCAGCAGCTACAGGGCTATTCTATAGAAACTTTGCACGAACATTGTCGAGTACACAACATAGAATTACCCAGTAATAAATACAACAAAAGACATGTCATTAATACAATAGTGCGAGAAGGACAACAGTTACAGAGGTCAGCGCATGTTGATAAAAATACATGGGTTGTAGGTATTGCAACACCGCGTGATGTTCTGCGTGAGCGCATTGCTGAGCGGACAGAGCAGCTTTTTGCCCATGGTGTTGTGCAAGAAGCGACGGAACTAGCAGCCCACTATGGCTGGGACAGTGAGGCAATGACAGGAAATATCTACCCAATTATACATAAATTACAACAGGGTGAGTATACGCTCGAGCAAGTCAAAGCGGCATTTTGCATAGCAGACTGGCGCCTGGCCAAGCGGCAAATGACCTGGCTGCGGCGCAATCCAGACATCATATGGCACAGCCTGGAGGATGCCGAGACGTACCTTGGTGAGGTGCTCGCGCAAGCGCGCCAGATGTGATACCATAAATCTAGTTGGTGACCGTATGATAGATGCACTGTTTGGATCAAAAACTCGTGTGAAGTTGCTCCACCTTTTCTTGAATAACCCAGGAAAGGCATTTTATGTGCGCGAGATTACGCGGCTAATTAATGAGCAGATTAATTCGGTGCGCCGTGAGCTGCTCAATATGCTGGAAGTGGGGATCATTACGAGCGACAGCGTGGATAACAAATTGTACTACGAAGTAAACCAGCAGTACGAATATTATCCACCACTGCGCGTCATCTTTGCCGACCAAAAAATTGCTCCAGCCAAGAACAAATCGGGTTACCGGCCTGCTTGGCAAGATGCGATTATGCAGCTGCCGCGCCTGCGTGTGGCGATTGCGGCGGGGGCGTTGGTGAAAGGATCAGCCAGTACGATCGACCTGCTGCTCGTGGGTAACCTCTCGGCTGCCAAGGTGCGCAGCGTGGTGGCGGTTATCGAGCGGCAGGAGGGGCGCGAGCTGACGTATAGCATCCTGAGCTACGACGAGTTCTATTACCGGCTGAGCGTGCGCGACCGCTTCATCACTACCATTCTGACCAACAAGCATACCGTATTGGTAGACGTTGATAATATATTAAAAGAAGACGAAGGAGAGAATCATGCTTGATATCGAATACAAAGGTGGCAACACCGTCATCATCGCGACGAAAAAAACCACGCTGGCGGTCGACCCCAAGCTATCGCTGCTCGGTCTGAAGGACGCTAAGACGAAGGACGCAGTAGAGCTTGCGACTGAAGAGCGCTTTGCGATCAATAGTCCCGAGGCGCGCCTTATCATCGACCAGCCTGGCGAGTATGAAGTGGGTGACTACACCATCCACGGCATTGCTGCCACGCGCCACATCGACACGCCAGAGAGTGAGCAGCTCTCGACGGTGTATCGCATTGAGTGTGGCGATATTCGCATTGCGGTGATTGGTAATATTACGCCAGAGCTTACCGATGCTCAGCTCGAGGCGCTGGGGGTGATCGACATTGTCATTATTCCAGTGGGTGGCTATGGCTACACGCTGGATGCGACGAGCGCCGCCGCCATTATTCGCAAGATCGAGCCACGAGTAGTAGTGCCCGTTCATTATGCCGATAGTGCGTTGCAGTACGAAGTACCGCAAGACACAGTGGAGGTCTTTGAGAAGGAGCTCGGTGCACCAGTCGAGCAAAAGCCTAAGCTCAAAATCAAAGCAGCGAGTAACCTGCCCGAAGTGCTGACGGTGTTTGAGCTGGCTCGAAGCTAGGATTCATATACCCCAAGCGCAACCAGCCTCATAGAGAGGCTGGTTTTTATGATACATCTTCACTCCGTTTTTCTCCTCGCTGCTTTATCTGGTGGGGTATGAATATTAGTTGTAGCCAGCACGAGTGTTGGTGGATCGATGGGCAAGATGGGGCCAGTCCCTATAGGTTTCTCAAGGAATGAGTGCGAGACAGTGATGAGGATTGTGAGATTCATAGTGAAATCATTGCCATAACGTGGTCGATTTGACACAGCGCACTAAATTCGATACACTTCGAAATATCACTATTATTTCGATTTATATCGAAGAAAGGAACGGTTTTATGGAACAACAATCAACCACGCCGTGGGGTAAGATTGCGGTGCTAGCGCTAGGAGCCTTTGTTATTGGGGCGGATGGCTTCATGCTGGCAGCGGTGTTGCCACAGGTGGCACAGCAACTTGGGGTGTCGCTGGGGCAGACCGGCCTCTTGGTGACGGTGTTTGCGTGGGTGTATGCACTGGCGGCACCACTGTGTGGCATGCTGATGGGACAGCGTAATCGGCGGTCGACCTTGATACTAGCACTAGCGATATTTGCAATTGGTAATGGAGTGGCAGCGCTTGCATCGTCATTTGTGTGGATGATGGCAGCTCGAGTGATGGCAGCCTTGGGCTCAGCTATGATGATGCCAACGGCAATGGCCTTGGCAACCAGACTTGCCCCAGCCAAGCATCGTGGCAAGGCAATCTCCGTCGTTACAACAGGCATGACGATGGCAACGGTGCTCGCTGTGCCGCTAGGCTCGGTTATGGGGGAGCGCTATGGCTACCACGCGCTGTTTTGGGCGATGGCAGTGGCTGCGGTGCTGGTGTTGTGTGGCATTGTGCTGGGCATTCGGGCACGTGAGGCACAGCCAGCGCAGCAGGTACCAACCGTTCGGGCATTGGTGGCGGGCCTGGCGAATCGTCAGGTTGCACTGACGTTATTGATAACAGTAGTGATATTTGTCGCTGGCACCAGCGTGATTTCGTATCTGAGTGCGGTGGTGCAGCAGGCGGGTCTGCACGAATACTTTAGCCTGATTTTGCTCATCTTTGGTATAGGCTCACTCCTGGGTGGTGTGCTAGGCGGCTGGCTGACCGATCGTTTTGCCCACATTTGGCTGGCCCGCTGGGCAATGCTTGCCTTTGCGTTGGCGCTTGCTTTGCTTGGTGTGGCGGCTGGGATGCCAGGTGCGCTTGGTCTCGTTGGTGGCAGTGTGCTATTATGGACGGCTAGTGCTTGGATTGCCACGATTGCTCAGCAATACCGCGTCATTGCGCTTGCTCCAGAACGGGCTCAGCTGAATCTTTCACTCAATTCATCCAGTATTTACATTGGTCAAGGCTTTGGTGGTATGCTAGGCAGTGCGATTATTAGTAGCCAGCCAGCTCAGGCGATTCCACTGGTGGCGGCCGGTGTGGTAGTGCTTGCCTTGGCAATGACCAGCAGGTATGAGACAATACAAAGGAAATGACATCCCAACAAAACACCCCAACTGACGCACTCGCACCAGAGCATATCTTTGCCGCTCTGTCCGATCCGCTGCGGCTGCGGATTGTCCGCTGCTTGGCTGCGGAGGGGCGGCTGGGCTGCAGCCAGATCGATCATAATCTCTCACTCTCAACTGTCTCGCACCACTGCAAAGTCCTGCGCGAAGCAGGCATTGTCACGAGCGAAGCGGTTGGCACCCAGCGTGTCCTGGTGCTGCGGCCAGAGTTTGCTCGGCAGTTCGCTGGCGTGCTCGCAACGATTGCTGAGTTAGATAAAGCGAAGTAATTAATTACCAAAATATCCCCTTACGCAGGGGATATTTACAGTTATCGTTTGCTCTAGGCGACTACGCCGCAGCTTTGGCCTTTGTCTTGGCGCTGGTGAGCAGGCCTTTTTTCTTGAGGGTACGGATCGCCTTGGTTGAGAGAACCATGGTGACCTTTTGCCCATCGACAACGAAGGTCTTTTTCTGAAGGTTTGGTTTGAAGACTCGCTTGGTGCGTCGCAACGAGAAGCTCACATTGTTGCCGAATTGCTTGCCTTTGCCAGTCAGTTCACATCGTGCTGCCATATTCTTATTCCACTTATAACTTATATTATTACAATCTGTATTAGTATACGCTGCCAAGGAGGCAATGTCAAGATGAGTAGGCAATGTGATACAATAAAGAAATGCATATTGATATCGCTCACCTCATTATCGTCCTTGTCGTTATTCTTGTCTCGATGACGCTGCACGAGGCGATGCATGGCTTTGTGGCGTACTGGCTGGGCGATGATACGGCCAAGGAGCAGGGGCGCTTGACGCTCAATCCGCTGCATCATATCGATCCATTCTTGACCATCCTCCTGCCGCTGAGCTTGGCGCTGCTGGGCCTACCAGTGTTTGGTGGGGCCAAGCCAGTGCCATACAACCCCGAGCGAGTGCGCGGTGACGAGTGGGGCGCAGCGCTGGTGGGGCTGGCTGGGCCACTGACGAACTTCGTCATTGCCTTCATCTGCTTTGGCCTATATGCGACGATCGCTGGGCCAGCAGTGCAGCCGCTGCTTGCTACGGCGGTGAGTGTGAATCTTGGCTTCTTTGTCTTTAATATGCTGCCAATCCCACCGCTCGATGGTTCGCGTGTGCTGTATGCTTTGGCACCAGAGTTTGTGCGCCGCGGCATGGAGGTGGTGGAGCAGTACGGCGTGATGCTGGTCTTTGTGCTGGTATTGGTCGGTAGCTCGGCCATTGGCAATGTGATGATGGCGGCTATCAGGGGTATTTTGCAGCTTTTCTCGCTGGTGTTTGGCGTGTCGCTTGGCTAGGAGTAGGAATTGGGCCTTTTGCCTTTTTCCTAGCTTGGTACAGGGTTTAGATTGTAGGCTAGCTTGGTGGGAGATTGAATGAGGCTGTCTCTCGTACAAAGGTGAGAGTCTGTTATGAGCACTAGCAGAGTTTTAAACATCCAATACAAGAGGTGCTAATATTCAGCAGATATTGACATGTTTAGTACTAAGGAAGAAGGTGTGAGGATCTCATAATACCGCAAATGTGACGCCGCTTACCATTCTGTGGTATACTAAGAGTGTCCCAGACGAATATCGGGCGTGTATGATTTTCCTAACATCATATGATAGGGATTCCAACATTCACCATACCCGTGGGTATGGATGAGGAAACCCACCTTGCATCATGCAGGGGAATATCAAGCGCCTGGGGTGAGTCTGGGATTTTTTGACGGTTGAGAGTATTGTGCTCACTCGTCATAAATCCCTTATGCTATAATAGGGAGGCAGTCTATTAGATGATCGCTTGCTACTTGGCAAGAGGAAAGTCCGGGCAGCACAGGATACGACAGTCGCTAACGGCGACCGGGGGTAACCCTAGGGAAAGTGCCACAGAAACGATACCGCTCCGCAACACCAATACTCGTGCGCAGTAGCGCTCTAAGTAGCGGGGTAAGGGTGAAAGGAGTGAGGTAAGAGCTCACAGCGCTGCATGGTGACATGCCGCGGAGGTAAACCCTGTTGGCTGCAAGGAGATAGCCACGGATGAGTGATCCGCTTGTGGCTATCGCTAACCGCTCGATTTGCAGAGCAATTTGCAAACTAGATAGATGATCATCCACGACAGAACCCGGCTTATCGATAGGCTGCTTTATGGTATGATGTGTTAGCTCCAACTTTGGAGCTTTGTTATTTTCTACAACCTCCTCGCCGAACAAGAAAATATTCTAGAAGGCCAGCGAATGTGGGGACGATAGGCTTTGTGATTCATCTGGCCGGAACATTTTCGGTGCGGGTATACTCCACCAAGTGGCCGCTCATCTACAAATGAATACACACCTCTGTTACGGAGGTGTGTATTCTTCACAACGTCGTATAAATTGCTACACTACTTGCGAGTAACCTGCTTCACGACAGCTGCAAAAGCCTGCGGCTCGTTGACGGCGAGCTCGGCGAGGACCTTGCGGTCAAGCGCCACACCAGCAGCCTTGATGTCAGCGATCAGGCGGCCATAGGTGGTGCCATTTTGCCGGGCAGCAGCGTTGATGCGAGTGATCCACAACTGGCGCAGGTCGCGCTTGCGGTTGCGACGGTCGCGGTAGGCATATTGCAGGGCCCGGATTACCCCTTGTTTGGCAAGGCGGAAGCTCCGAGTGCGATTGTGTTGCATTCCTTTGGCAGCTCGCAGCATCTTGGCGTGGCGAGCGTGGGCGGTTGTTCCTCGTTTGACGCGCATATGTTAGACTCCTAAGGCTCGTTTAGCATTTTTGGCCATACCACCAGTGATGGTAGCAGGGGTGTTGATATTGCGCTTGCGCGACTTGCTCTTCTTGGAGAGCATGTGATTCCCGAAGGCACGCCGACGGGTCAGTTTGCCGGTACTGGTTAGCTTAATGCGCTTAGCAGTGCCCTTGTGGGTCTTGAGTTTTGGCATTACTTACTCCTTATTACGATGCTGAGGTTGCGCCCAGCCATCAGTGGTTTTTGCTCGACAATCGCTTCGTCCTCAAGGGCGGAGACGACCTGACTAATTAGGTTATAGCCAAGTTCACGATGCGCCATCTCGCGGCCGCGGAAGAAGATCAAAACCTTGACCTTGTGCCCCTCAGCCAGGAACTTGCGAATCTTGCGTAGCTTAATCTCCAGATCATTAGCGCCAATCTTTAGGCCAAAACGCATCTGCTTGAGCTCATTGGCTTTGTTGCTTCGCCTATTGCGCTGCTGCTCCTTCATCTTTTGGTACTGATATTTGCCCCAATCGATGATCTTCACAACGGGTGGGTTAGCATTGGGCGAAAACTCCACCAAGTCTACGCCAGCTTGCCGCGCCTTATCCAGTGCTGCTTGCCGGCTCATGATGCCAAGTTGTTCGCCGCTTTCGCCAATGACGCGCAGCTCTCGTGCGCGGATGGCTTCGTTGATGCGGGTGGTTGATTTGATTGTGCTCTCCTTTGCTTGAGCTTAAAACGAATTGACTCCCCAAAAGTTTACCAGATGTCGCCGCAAAAGGCAAATAAAATACGCTGCAGTTTGGCTATTCTTCGCGGCGATTGCTCGGTGATAGACGCTACAGGTGGGGTTATGAGAATGAAAGCCCCTTGGTTGACAGCGTTTTTCTCTTTTGTGCGCTTATAAATAACGAGCTGCACACCCCACCAAAGGAAGTGTAAGAAACCGGTAGGGCGAGATGCAGACGGGCGGCTAATTGTCCTGCATCTGCAGTGCCTTGGCACAGGCAATTGCCTGCGTGATCGTCTCTTCGAGTGTTGTGCCTGGCTGCCGCCCAGTGTGCTCGGTGTAGAGCGCGTCAAGGTAGCGCGTCTTGGGTGCGCTCTCCGGATGGCCGTAGATGACCTTGGCTGGGTTCTTGCCGATATGGAAGCCAAATTCTACATTGGTGGTAAAGGCGGGCATGCCCAGTGTGGGTAGCGACCGGTCGATTACTCGTGGTACCCAGAAGAGTACCACCGTTGCTGCGTCGAGCGCTTCCCACTCCCAGCGTGCTTGCCTGAGGAGGTCGAGCTCGCGCTGGGGTGAGGTATCATGATTCTCTGGTGCATAGACGATCCCGTCATAGCCTAGCGCTGCAAATATCCGCACCGCCTCGGGCCGCCACGATGCAGAGATGAGCTGCTGCGATGCTACATCGAAGCGTGGTGTGGGGCCAGCGAGGAAGATCGCTGGCTGGCCAGCAGTAGGGTAGTGGAGGGGTTGGTCAGAGTAGTTTGCTTGCATGGCTCTTAGTATGGCTGGCTGATGAGGGTTCTGTCAAATGTTGTAAATCACACGTAGTTATCAAGATTTCACTGATATATGGCGAATTACAGAGCTAGAATGTGATGTAAGATACACGACGATATTTTTACAACGTTTTGACGGGCGTAGGTTGTCGATATTGCAACGCCTCGGAGATGTGAGCAATGGTGATGTGCGCTGCTTCGTCAAGATCGGCAATGGTCTGGGCTACCTTGATAACTTTGAAGTAACCGCGCGGGCTGAGGCCAAGCTTGGTGCTGGCGGCATCGAGGAACTGCTTGACCTCTGGCGAGAGTGGGATAGAGCGCCGTACCTGGGCCGAGCTGAGGCGGCTATTGCGCATAGCGCTGCCACCATAGCGAGCGGCTTGAGCGCGGATGGCAGTGGAGATAGCGGCTATCGCGTGGCGCTGCTCGTGATCGGTGGTGGTGCGGTGTGAGAGCAATTGCTCGGTGGGGATGCGGTTGACGGGGATGATCATATCAATCCGATCCATCAGTGGCCCCGACAGGCGCTTCTGGTAGGCGATGATTTGTGTGCTGCTGCAGGTGCAGGCGTGCGTTGAGTCGCCATAATAGCCACAGGGGCAGGGGTTCATGGTGGCCACCAGCATAAAATCAGCTGGGTAGGTGGCACGCCCTCGCGCCCGGGTGACCGTCACTGTGGTGTCCTCGAGTGGCTGGCGCAGCACCTCAAGCGTCGTGCGCGGATATTCGGGCAGTTCATCAAGGAAGAGCACGCCCAGGTGGGCCAAGCTCACCTCGCCAGGCTGCGGCACCGACCCACCGCCAATCAGCGATGCGCGGCTTGCTGTGTGGTGCGGCGCCCGAAATGGCCGCGCTTGGACGCTTTGGTCGAGCGAGAGACCAGCCAGGCTGTGCAGCTTCGTCACCGCTAGCTGTTCATCTGGAGTTAGGGGCGGCAAGAGGCTGGGCAGCGTCTTGGCAAGCATCGACTTGCCGGTGCCGGGCGGCCCAGTGAAGAGGATGTTGTGGTGGCCCGCTGCGGCAATGGTGAGGGCGCGCTTGGCTTGGGCCTGGCCGTAGATATCGTCGAGCAGGGGCGATGGCACAGGTGTTGTTGGTTTATCATCAGTGGGTGGTGGCTGGTAGATTGGTAGTAGTTTTTCGCCCTTGAGGTGGAGGAAAAGTGTTGTAAGATCTGGTACACCATAGAGCCTTACCCCTGATACGAGTGAAGCTTGGGCGAGATTATCCACAGGCAAATAGACGGTGTTGTAATTATTATCACGAGCGGCTTCGGCAATGGTAATGGCGCCTTTGATCGGGCGGAGCGTGCCATCGAGCGCCAACTCACCAGCAAAGACCGCACCAGCCACTTGCTCGGGCCGGAGCTGGCCGCTGCTGGTCAGGAGAGCGAGGGCAATCGGCAGGTCGTAGTGTGTGCCGTCTTTGGGTAGCTCGGCCGGCGCGAGGTTGATGGTGATGCGCTGGGCTGGATATTCCAGCAGGGAGTTGGTGATGGCGCTGCGCACTCGTTCGCGTGCTTCGTCGATGGCTTTGTTGCCCAGGCCAACGATCTGCAGGGCGGGCAGGCCCTTCGTCATGTCGCTCTCGACGTCAATCATATGGCCAGCGAACCCCACGGGTGCAACCGACCTGATTTTTGCGACTTTGTTCATGCTGTCTATAGTTAAGCATATTGGTGGGGTCTGTGCAAATTGTTCTCGTATGAGCCCACGAACCTATGAGAATATGATGCTGCATACAGAGATGAGAAAAAGAACGCTGCAATGGAGATAAAAATGCTTTGGTGCTACGAGAGACGAGCCTGAGGGCCTCTTCCAAGAAAGCCAACCTCAAGTTGCTCATAGTCGCAAGATCCAAGCTGCGAGAGGTTATACATGAGCAAAACCGTGCTATAATTATATACAGACGTGGGGCTGATATAGCGTTCGACGTTTGGACTTTGTCATTGTATTCTGCGAATCGGATATGCACGACACGCATAGATATAACTGCAAAAAATAAAGTTGCAGCAGCACTCCGCAGTGTTGAGGAGATCTTCGCTCCCAATACCGCGGCTGCACTCGCCGCTTAGTCTGGCGATCGCTATGAGGTGCATGGCAACAGGGCATCTCGTAGTGTCATAGCTATGTTGCTTGCTCTCCTGGTGGCAGCGGCACAAGGAGAGGACATATACCGCGCAACGATAGGCTGTATTTTTGGTTTGTTTCTGATCGGCCTCGCGTTGTCAAACACGCAAACAAACCTATGTTCGTAGACGAATACGAGGGCACCAAGCGGACCCGGGGGCAGTACCCGGCAGCTCCACCATATAAGAGATGATTGCTCACCAGGCGTGGGCGATTTTTTATTGCGCCACAATCCAGGAGGCTGCATACGTACAAATCACAAACACTGCTGCGAAGTATCACCAAAGGCCGCGGACTAGCCAAACCTCTCTCGCCAAAAAAACAACCACCTGCGAGTAGTGGTTGTTTTTGAATGTGGAGTTTTCGTATGTTTGTTTATTTTTGGCCTCTGCATAATTTTTTTATTCAGAAGCTACCCTTATGATATGGGAGAAAACTGCTTGTGTCAACGATTTTTGGCAATATTTTTGCGTAAAAAATACCACATCGAACACATACATAGACCGACCACACATCGCTCAAAATCTGTGTTATAAACACAACACGAGCAATGGAATACAACAGAGGTAGCATACAGTACAGAGCCAAAAACGAACAAAAAATTATTGCACTATATACAACAAAAATGCCTGTGTACAACTCTCGAAAGCACAGAGGTGCGAGAGGTGGGCAAGCCGCCAATGTTCGTGTGGGTGAGAAAGGAGGTGGCGAGGCAATGTTTTGCGATAGTTCGCACGATGACGATAATGATCATGCTTGTATATTGGTGCGATGTATAGCGCTGTCGTGAGATGATGCAAGCGCTGCCAAAGTTTTGCAGCATAGAGCCCAAACTGATTGACTTACCATACCGCTTGTGCTAACGTAGAAGTAAGCTTTGACAAACATAAACACCCAAGAAAAATAAAACGGAAAAGCTTACCCTATCATTAACCCAACACAGCATCGCCATTGGCGTACACCAGGCAGCGGCAGAGCGCGGCATAGCGCTGAGCTTTGGCACTGCCTGCGCTCCGCCAATACTATATAGAGTACCCCCCAAGTAGAAGTACTTTTGTCATCGTTGGCGTCGACGCGTGGTGGCCTCCTCATACATGGCGCATGCCGAGGGCTCACCACTCATGCTCCACACTGTGGAGCACCTCGGCCCGTAGCGGCTGCCGGGCGTCCTAATTTTTTACCTATGAGGACGCTGCAAGCGCGTTGCTTTGTGTAGCTGCTCGGGCTTCTCACCAGGCGGATTGCTTGGTATAGTGATAGATATGTCTCGAAGAATCCTGCTTGCCAGTATGAGCGTGGCTGCAGCGGTGCTGCTCGCCATTGTACTGCAGACCACCACGCCAGCGACGATCCACCCCCTGGGGATCGTCCTTGTCTTTGTGTTGTGCTATGTGGTAATGCTGGGATTGCTAACGTACCTGCTGGCGGGCATTGCGGCGGCGTTGCGGCGTTGGTTGCCCGAGGCGCAGCGGCGAGCGGTGACGCTCAGCTTTCGGCGCTGTTATTATTTTGGCTCGGTACTGGCGCTGGCACCAGTGCTGCTGATTGGGGCACGCTCGGTGGGGCGTGGTGGCTGGTACGAGCTGGCACTAGTCTTTGCATTTGAGGCAATTGCATGTTTTTATGTGGCAAAACGGTGATAGAGCGCGTATACTAGGCAGAGGAGGACGGTTCTATGCCACGAAAAAAATCAACCCCAGCAGCACCCGCCGCGCTAGAGACACAAGCGACATCATCCCCAAAGAAGCGCGCCGTGCAGCGCACCAAGCAAAAATCACAACAGTCACGAACTGTTGCGAAGAAGACAACGAAGGCAGATACGACCTCTGTTGCGCCAGCCAACGCACCAGCAAATAGCGAATCGCAAGCTGTCGTAGATAATACATCACCAAGCCACATAGACACGCCACCATCGCCAGCTACCCCTGTTGAACACGCCACAGCCCGCCGCCGGCCAGTGTTGGAGGCGTTTATTGCGGCTGGGGCGGCAGGAATGCTGATGTATGCTGCAATGGTGAGCTTCTATGGTGCACTGATGGTGGGGCAGGTAGACCGCACGTCACCAGAGCGGGCAGCTGGTTGGCTCGTCCTCATGTGGAGTGTGAGCTTGGTGGTGCAGGGGATTAGCACGCTGATGCAGCTCCACCGGACAGATCATTATATGCAGCGCTTCCTTGCCTTGCTCCTAGTGGCGGGTAACCCAGCCGCACTCATCATAAGCGAATGGCTATACAATTTGTTCTTTGTGAGCCCCGGGCAAAAGGGGGTTGTGTGGATAAACAGCACAGTCATGCAGGTAAGTACCGTCATTGCTGTGTTCGGCTCCATCTACCTCTGGTACTTATTACTCTGTACGAAGCGAACAATCGCGCCACGTACTGCGCCTGATGTGCCCGCCACAACATATGCTCGTTTGATGCGACGTCGGCGGGTTGGCCTCTGGCTGATTGTAACGGCATTTGTGCTTCCGGCTCTTGCGCAGTTTTCGGGGACGTTGATGCTGATGAGCGGCATAGGCCAAGGTACTACTACTATCTTTACACCAATACTATCGTTTTTCGGCATGATTCACCTTATCTTTATGATTGCTGGCATGATCTTGATTGTGCCATGTATCGTTATGCTCATCATTGGTATGGTGCTTGTGGCAAACAGCCAGCGCGAATAACCAAGCACCAAAACTATCGCCTAACAGAGGAGAACTACCCCATGTCAGAGCAATCCATCGCTACAACTACCGCAAAACATCATAGCCACACAGGCACATCTGATGCATCCGCGCCGCCGCGTCGTCCATTGCTCGAGGCCTGTGTGATTGCTGGTGGGGTTGGGATGATTGCCAATGCAGCCATCGTATGTCTGCAGGGCACGGTGCTAGCGAGTGGCCTGACAGTGGTGGAGCGGGTATTTGGCTGGCTACTCGCCGCTTGGAGTGCGAGTATACTAGCGCAGAGCGTCATCACGCTGCAGCAGTCGCACCGCACCGATCGATACTGGCAGAGGATTGGAGCGCTTGGCTTGCTGCTGGTGAATGGAGCGCTATTTATTGTGGGTTGGCTCAGTGGTGGTGTACTGCACACCCCTGTAGGATCAGTGGCTAATAATACAGCAGTTCTCATGAGCAACATACCGAGCTTCGTTGGTTCGCTCTACCTCTGGTATATATTGCTAGGTATGCAGCCAGTGATACCAGCAAAACGTAATGATGTAGATGATATGACGCTCAATCAAATGATGAAGCGCAAGACTGGCCTCTGGCTGATGCTTGCAGCAGCTGTACCGATGATGGCGCTGTATGGTATGCTTGTGTCGGTGCTTTTTGGTGTGACTAACTTCCTTGATACACATCGGCATGTTTTGAGTACTCTTGTCAATGAACCGACGCTACTGGTGATGGGGATGGTGGCGTCGATCGCGATATATGGTGGCATCGCGTGGTTTGTCGTATCACCAGTGATGGCTGTCGCTGGCTTCATCCTTGTTGCGACAAGTAAGTATGAGTAGTCTGAATCTTAGGGCTTCTGCTTTATCTCACGCTCCATCGGATGAAGTGATGGGGGTGGAGCTGATACAAAGAAGGTGAGTTCTAGTGATTTAAATCACTCTCTCCACCCCTGTTATTTTCGCTGCCTCGGCGATTATGATACAATAAGGTGCGTGTAATGTAACCCGAATGACCTAATAGTGAGGGAAATGAATGAACAAACAAGTAGATAATGGATCGTATGACGGTTCGCAAATTCAGGTGCTCGAGGGTCTCGAGCCAGTCCGCAAGCGCCCGGGGATGTATATCGGTAGCACGGGCTACGATGGTGTGCACCACTTGATTAAGGAGATTGCTGATAACTCCATCGATGAAGCGATTGCGGGCTATGCCTCGCGCGTCGATGTGCGTATCTTGGCCGATGGTGGCTTGATGGTGACGGACAATGGGCGCGGTATCCCGGTAGATAAGCACCCCAAGACTGGCCTGAGTACGCTCGAGACAGTACTGACGGTGCTGCACGCTGGTGGTAAGTTTGGTGGCGGTGGCTACAAGGTGTCGTCTGGCTTGCACGGTGTGGGCTCGAGCGTAGTGAATGCGCTATCGAGTCGCCTCGTTGCAGAGGTGGTGCGCAAAGGACGCCTCTATCGGATTGAATTTGAGCGTGGCCATACTACTGTACCGCTCAAGAATAAGGGCAAAACCGACCGGCCTGATGGTACAACGATTATCTTCTATCCCGATCCGACCATCTTTAAAGAGACAGTCGACTTCGACTATAAGTGGGTGGTACACTACCTTCGCCACCAAGCCTACCTCACGAAAGGCGTCTACACCACTGTGTATGATGAGCGCACCAAGCAGCGCCAGGCCTTTTACTTCGAGGGAGGGATTCGCAGTTATGTCAAGAACCTCAACGTTGGTAAAGATGTGCTGAGCGACGATGTCTTTTATGTGGAGAAGCAGGTCGAGGACTCGATGATCGAGGTGGCGGTGCAGTACAACGATACCTACGTCGAAACCGTCCGACCTTTCGCTAATAACGTGCTCACACCTGATGGTGGGACACACCTTGTGGGCTTTCGCGCAGCGATGACCCGCGTCATCAATGACTATGCGCGCAAGAACGGTCTCCTCAAGGAGAAGGATGACAACCTCTCGGGCGATGACATCCGCGAGGGGCTCACCGCCGTTATCCTCGTTAAGCTGCCCGACCCGCAGTTTGAGGGCCAAACCAAGAATAAGCTTGGCAACCCCGAGGTGCGGCGTTACGTTGACCAAGTGATGAGCGAGTATTTCTCGTACTATCTAGAAGAAAATCCGGCGGTGGCTAAGAAGATTGTTGGCAAGGCGACGCTGGCCGCTCGAGCTCGCAAGGCTGCCCGAGCGGCGCGCGATACCGTGATCCGCAAAGGGGCGCTTGATGGCGCAAGCCTGCCAGGCAAGCTGGCCGACTGCTCTAGCAAAAACCCCGAAGAGTGTGAGCTCTACATCGTGGAGGGTGACTCGGCTGGTGGCTCGGCCAAGACTGGGCGCGACAGTCGTACTCAGGCTATCTTGCCACTGCGTGGTAAGGTGCTCAACACCGAGCGTGCCCGCCTCGACAAAATGTACGCCAACCGTGAGATCCTCAGCCTCATCAAGGGTATGGGTGTGGGGATTGGTGACACCTTCGACATCAAGGGGCTGCGCTACAATCGTATTATCATCATGACTGATGCCGATGTCGACGGCAGCCACATTGCCACATTGCTCATGACCTTCTTCTTCCGCTATATGCAGCCGGTGGTGGAGGCAGGGCATATCTATTTGGCCAAGCCACCTCTGTTTAAGCTCCGTCTCTCGGGCAACAAGCAAGAATATATTTACAACGAAGAAGCTCTCGAGGCCTACTACGACGAGCAGATTGCAGCGCGCAAGGCTCGTGGGGTAGAGATAGACCCAAGCGAGCCCCGCATCAAACAAGCTGGCCTGAGTGAGTCCGCCCTGCAGCGTTACAAGGGTCTGGGTGAGATGGATGCCGACCAGCTGTGGGAGACGACGATGAACCCCGAGCACCGCGTGCTCGTGCAAGTCCAGTTGGAGGATGCTGAGCGTGCCGATGCAATCTTTACTAAGCTAATGGGCAACGAAGTAAGCGTCCGCAAGAACTTCATCCAGGCCAACGCTGCGAAGGTCAGCCTAGAGGAGCTTGATATCTAATCTATGAACGAGGAACATACAATGCAGCCAGAAGATAACCAACCAACCACCCCAGCTACCGTGCCCGACCAGAGCCACTCGCGCAGTGTGGAGGTACGCACCGTCGAGGACGTGATGGAGGATAACTTCCTGCGCTACTCGATGTCGGTCATCGTTGACCGCGCGTTGCCTGATGTGCGTGATGGCATGAAGCCCGTCCACCGCCGCATCGTCTATGTGATGGACAAGATGGGCATTGGCCCAACATCCAAGACGATCAAGAGTGCTCAGATCGTTGGTGAGGTGATGGGTAAATACCACCCACACGGCGATAGCTCTATCTACGATGCCATGGTGCGTATGGCTCAAGACTGGGTTGAGCGCTACCCACTGGTGCAGGGGCAGGGGAACTTTGGCTCAATGGACGGTGACCCGCCTGCCGCAATGCGCTACACCGAGGCCAAGATGACGCGTGTGTCGGAGGCGCTCCTAGCTGATATTGATAAAGAAACCGTCCCATTCCGCGACACCTATGATGCTACTCGCCAAGAGCCTACCGTCTTGCCGGCCAAGCTGCCTAATCTACTACTTAACGGCCAGGTTGGTATTGCCGTTGGTATGGCAACGAACATCCCTACCCACAATCTTGGTGAGGTGGTTGATGCAACAGTCGAGCTTATCAACAACCCTGATGCCACACTAGATGACCTCATGCAGCACATTAAAGGGCCAGACTTTCCAACTGGTGCCGTGGTCTACGGTGGCACGCCAATGCGCCAAGCCTACGCCACTGGTCGCGGTAGCGTGACGATGCGCGCCGTGGCAGCCATCGAGGAAACGAAGAAGCGTGGGCGCTACCGCATCGTTATTACAGAAATGCCTTATGGTGTTAATAAAGCAACACTGATTGAGAGGATTGCCGACCTCGTCCACGAGAAGAAGCTCACCTCTATCAGCGACTTGCGCGATGAGTCGGCTCGGGGTAATGTGCGTGTCGTTATCGACCTCAAAAAGGATGCCTACCCCAAGAAGGTGCTCAACCAGCTCTACAAGCTCACCGCGCTGCAGACTAACTTCCACTACAACATGCTGGCTCTTGTGCCGAGTAGCGAGAACGCGATGCGTCTCCAGCCACGGGTGCTTGGCTTGCATGATATTCTCGGTGAGTTTATCACGCATCGGCGCATTGTGGTGCGCCGCCGCACCGAGTATGAGCTCAAGAAGGCGAAGGCACGGGCGCATATTCTTGAAGGGCTCAAGATCGCACTTGATAACATCGATGAAGTCGTCAAGCTAATCCGGGCAAGTAAGAATTACAACGATGCTTTGCAGGGGTTGATGGAGCGTTTTGCGCTGAGTGAAATCCAGGGTAAGGCAATTCTTGCTATGCAGCTGCGCAAGCTAACCGGCCTTGACCGCCAAGAGATTGAAGACGAGCTGCGCTATCTGCACGAGCTCATCAAGCAGCTTGAGGCTATCCTGGCTGACGAGAATGAGATCCTGCGCCTCATCAAAGAGGAACTGCTCGAGATGAAAGAAAAGTACGGTGACGAGCGCCGCACCAAGATCATCGACCATGAGCTCGGCAAATTCAGCGACGAAGAGCTCATCCCTGAGGAAGAGACCGTTGTTATTCTCACAGCAGAGAATTACATCAAGCGCACCTTAGTGAGTGAATACCGCCGCCAAAACAGAGGTGGCAAGGGCAAGCGTGGCATGTCTACCAAGGAAGAAGATGGCATCGACCAACTCATTCCAGCCAACACCCATGACTGGCTGCTCTTCTTTACCAATAAGGGCCGAGTCTTCCGCCTTAAGGCGTACGAAGTGCCTGCTGCCAGCCTCGCAGCCAAGGGTGTTGCAGCTGTCAACTTGCTCCAGCTCCAGCCTGAAGAGAAAATTACATCAATTATCAACCACGCGAAAGATGCGAGCGATGATGGCTACCTCTTTATGGCGACAACCAAGGGAACTGTGAAAAAGACAACATTACGAGACTACGCCAACATCCGTACGAATGGTCTCATTACTATCAAACTCGACGATGGCGATGAGCTGCGCTGGATCAAGCAGACCAATGGCGACAATGATGTAATAATCTCAACATCAGCTGGTCAAGCCGTGCGCTTTAGCGAGACAGAGTGCCGACCA
Organism: uncultured Candidatus Saccharibacteria bacterium; assembly: GCA_963522905.1. Classification (GTDB taxonomy): domain Bacteria; phylum Patescibacteriota; class Saccharimonadia; order Saccharimonadales; family Saccharimonadaceae; genus Saccharimonas. Next base: position 189,892 of record CAUQYS010000003.1, read on the forward strand.
ATGGGCCGCGTTGCTCGTGGCGTGCGTGGTGTACGCCTCCGCCCCGATGATACGGTGGTGGGGATGGACATCGTTACTAGTAGCGACCAGCAATTGCTCGTCATTAGCCAAAACGGTTACGGCAAGATTACCAAAGCGGCCAACTTCCCCTGCCACAAACGAGGTGGGGTTGGCATCAAAGCAGCGGTTGTCACCGCCAAGACTGGGCCGATTATCGCTGTGCAGACTCTCGAGCCTGACGCCACTGAGGCACTCCTCATCAGCCAAAACGGCCAAACCATCCGTGTGGCGCTCCAAGATATCCCAACGCTTGGTCGCACCACTCAAGGTGTACGAGTGATGCGCCTTGCCGAGGGAGATACTGTCTCGTCGATCGGCATTGTGCGCGAAAAAGACGAGGATAAGGAGACATAATCATGCCATGGTACCTCTCGCCATATATTGTGGCTATCGCTATCAGCTGGGCAATTGCTCATGTCATTAAGTTTGCAATTGCCCACGCCAAAGGCAAGGTGCTTGACTTCACCCATCAGCTCTTCATCTCTGGCGGCATGCCGAGCTCGCATGCCGCCACATCGTTGTCTGTCTGGACGGTGCTAGTGCTGCAGCAGGGGCTGCAGTCACCGCTTGTTGGTGTCACGACACTACTCGTGTTGATTATTTGCTACGATGCTGTCAAGGTGCGGCGCTCGTCAGGCGAGCAGGGTATAGCCATCCAGCAGGTCATCAAGAAGACTGGTGTTGATGTCACATTACCACGAGCTGCACAGGGGCACACACCACTCGAGATCTTCGTTGGGTCGCTGCTTGGCGTGCTTGTGGGCGTAGTTGTGTTTTTTGCGACAAAATAATCGCAAAAAAGTGTTGACCATCCGCAAAAAATACGCTATGATGGTTTCAGTCTGGTTGAGGGAACAAAAACAAGGGCCAACAACGAGACGCTTTGTATCTTAACAATTTAGTTGTGCAATAATCATCGTCAGTCTATTTTTGAGTTATAGACGCTTCCCAGTAGGGAAGCATCTTTTATGAAAAGTACATCTTTTCTTTTTTATGGAGAGTTTGATCCTGGCTCAGGATGAACGCTGGCGGCGTGCCTAACACATGCAAGTCGAGCGGCAGCGCGAGTAGTTTACTACTTGGCGGCGAGCGGCGGACGGCTGAGTAACGCGTGGGAACATGCCCCAAAGTGAGGGATAACTGCCCGAAAGGGTAGCTAATACCGCATATGATCTTCGGATTAAAGGATTTATCCGCTTTGGGAGTGGCCCGCGTCGGATTAGGTAGTTGGTGAGGTAAAGGCTCACCAAGCCGACGATCCGTAGCTGGTCTGAGAGGATGATCAGCCAGACTGGGACTGAGACACGGCCCAGACTCCTACGGGAGGCAGCAGTGAGGAATCTTCCACAATGGGCGAAAGCCTGATGGAGCAACGCCGCGTGCAGGATGAAGGCCTTCGGGTTGTAAACTGCTTTTATAAGTGAGGAATATGACGGTAACTTATGAATAAGGATCGGCTAACTACGTGCCAGCAGCCGCGGTCATACGTAGGATCCGAGCGTTATCCGGAGTGACTGGGCGTAAAGAGTTGCGTAGGCGGTTTGTTAAGCGAATAGTGAAACCTGGTGGCTCAACCATACAGACTATTATTCGAACTGGCAAACTCGAGAGTGGTAGAGGTCACTGGAATTTCTTGTGTAGGAGTGAAATCCGTAGATATAAGAAGGAACACCAATGGCGTAGGCAGGTGACTAGACCATTTCTGACGCTAAGGCACGAAAGCGTGGGGAGCGAACCGGATTAGATACCCGGGTAGTCCACGCCGTAAACGATGGATACTAGCTGTTGGAGGTATCGACCCCTTCAGTAGCGAAGCTAACGCGTTAAGTATCCCGCCTGTGGAGTACGGCCGCAAGGCTAAAACATAAAGGAATTGACGGGGACCCGCACAAGCGGTGGATCGTGTTCTTTAATTCGATGATAAACGAAGAACCTTACCAGGGCTTGACATCCAGGGAAGGTCTGCGAAAGTGGACTGTGCCTTTTGGAACCCTGTGACAGGTGCTGCATGGCCGTCGTCAGCTCGTGTCGTGAGATGTTTGGTTAAGTCCATCAACGAGCGCAACCCTTGCAACTAGTTGGATTTTTCTAGTTGGACTGCCCCGGTAACGGGGAGGAAGGAGGGGATGATGTCAGGTCAGTATTGCCCTTACGTCCTGGGCTAGAAACACGATACAATGGCTAGTACAATGCGCAGCGAAGCCGCAAGGTGGAGCAAATCGCATCAAAGCTAGTCTCAGTTCGGATTGGAGGCTGAAACTCGCCTCCATGAAGTCGGAATCGCTAGTAATCGCAGATCAGCAAGCTGCGGTGAATACGTTCCCGGGTCTTGTACACACCGCCCGTCAAACCATGAAAGTGACCAACACCCGAAGTCCGATTCGTCGGCCTAAGGTGGGGGGCATGATTGGGGTTAAGTCGTAACAAGGTATCCGTACCGGAAGGTGCGGATGGATTACCTCCTTTCTAGGGAGTATGAATGCCTGATAGCTGAGTAATCACTATCAGAGCTAGGTCGGTCTCGTAAATATGCTGAGCTTACATATTTACAGTAACCCTTCGGGGTGAGACAAAGCTTACACTAAAGTGACGAGATGAGGATTGCACAACTAAGTTGTTAAGAGATAGCCCAGATTGCTGGGCTATTTTTTGTGAGAAGAAATACTATATGTACCACAGGCCAAGTGGGTGGTGTGGTATTAACAACATTAACCAATCACCAAAGGTGACTGCCAGCTATGATTGATCACTCTCGCATCGCACTCTAGACGCCTGAGTTGTTGCTTGCTGCTATGCGAGTCCTAGACTAGCTTGTGGGTAGGCTGTATGCGTAATGATCACTATAAGCATAATGCTGGTACTCAGCTGTGAATGGGTTATACAGCGCAAGAAAAACAAACACTATTCGACGATAGGGTAGAGCAAAAGACACTAGTAACCAAAAAGGAGCGCCGCAGCACTCCTCATTGCCTCTCAAGCGAGGTTCCTCTAGCTAAAGTGAAAGAACAGCCCAAGAAACGCTCGCAGGATCATATCATGCAGGTTGGTCATGACAAGCAGACCGAGCCCGCAGCCGATCAACCCCCACATCTGGTAGCGGCTGTAGCTGCCAATGTCATCGCTAAACATATCAGACAGCTGGCGGTGCCACACAACAATGCAACCACCAACGATCAAGATGAGCGTACCGATGAAGAACGATCCCCAACTAAATGTATATTGCATAATATCTAGTATACTCTTGTACTGGCGAAAAATCTATGCTAATATGGAACAGGTTCAGCGACAGAGTTCGTGAACGAACGCGGGGATATAGCTCAGTTGATTAGAGCACCTGCTTTGCAAGCAGGGGGTCCAGGGTTTGAGTCCCTGTATCTCCACCATTCGCATGGGGTGGTATGGGCTTACGTCCATCCCACTCCACCAATTTTTTTGCTTGTTGGTGTAGGGGCGATTAGCTCAGCTGGTTAGAGCGCGTCACTGATAATGACGAGGTCGGTGGTTCAAGTCCTCCATCGCCCACCAGATAAGCAAGTGTGACATCACAAAATGCGGGCGCTTAGCTCAGTTGGCTAGAGCATCTCGTTTACACCGAGAGGGTCGGGGGTTCGAGTCCCTCAGCGCCCACCACAAGCTCCGTATACGAACCCTGGAGCATATCATACTCTCAGTTGCAGTTGATCACCCGTTCATCGTATGAGCGGGTGTTTTTTATGAGTAATATTGTTGGTGTGTATGCTGTTGTGTGCAGTATTCTCCTCTGGGGTATGATAAGGAGCTGAATATTCACTAAATATGAGCTCCTAGCGTAGAGTTGAAAGTAGCTAAGTATACTAGCAGGCACCCGCGCTTTATTGGACCATTGGGAGAGATGTAGGGGAGGATACAAGAAGTAATCGAGATATGCTACGCAAGTTATTGCTCTAAAAACAGCTGCTCATTGAGCGCTCAGTACCGCCAAGAGAAATATAGTAGCGAGCAACAGCAATGTGTCTTGCAACCAACAACCCCCCGCACTGCACCGCAAAAAAGCCGCGGCCAACACCTCTACCTCTGATCACAAGGTGTAATCAAGCAAGCGCTCATCAAGAATAATATTTTCTGCAAAAATCGCTCAAAAAAGCCTTGCCAAACGCCGATGATTCGTGTAAACTTAAGTCCAGTGAGCGCATGTTCGGCAACGAACCTCTGGCAAGAGGGTAATGATGGAGTGGGTACGATAATCATTGCCAAAACTACAACGAAAAACTACTTTACACAGGGTAGCCCAAGTGGTAGAATAGACAAAGTTGCGAGTTTGAGCACAGGCAGACAAACATCATACCAATGGTGTTCGCAAGTGTGTGCTTACAACAAGACACATGCAGTTTAACAATTTAGTGATGTAAGAAAATAACGATTGACGGCACTATCAGTTGGTCTATACCAATTGCTAGTTAAGTCAATGCATAAAAAGGTACTCAAGGGCACACAATGGATGCCTAGACGTATATTACCGATGAAGGACGTGGAAGACTGCGATAAGCTTCGGGTAGCTGTCAACAAGCTGTGATCCGGAGATTTCCGAATGGGGAAACCTAGCATGAGTCATGTCATGTTGCCACGTGCTGAATACATAGGCACGCGAGCGGGAACCATCTGAACTGAAACATCTTAGTAGGATGAGGAAAAGAGAGTAAATAACTATTGCGAAAGTAGTGGCGAGCGAAATCGCAACAGCCCAAACCTTTTAAGTTTTTGCCTATTTATTTAGGCAAATAAGTTGATAGACGAATACTTAGAAGGGGTTGTGAAATATCATATGACCAAGCCAGAGCACTTGATTCTTCTGAATCGAGCTATCTGGTTTGCGACTACTGGCTATCACCGGTAGGTAAGGTAAAAAATCGGCGTGGTTAGCAGAACAAGTTTGAATACTTGGTCAAAGAGCGTGAAAGCCGCGTATGCGAAAACAACGCTGACCTTATGTATGGTGTTTCGAGTAAGTCGGGGCACGAGAAACCCTGATTGAATCCGGCTGGACCACCAGCCAAGGCTAAATATAATATACGATCGATAGCGAACTAGTACAGTGATGGAAAGGTGAAAAGAACCCCGGGAGGGGAGTGAAATAGATCCTGAAATTGTGTGCCTACAAGGAGTCGGAGCCGGCTTGTCCGGTGACGGCGTGCTTTTTGTAGAACGATCCAGCGAGTTAATTTCGTGCGCAAGGTTAAGCCAATTGGCGGAGCCACAGTGAAAGCGAGCCTGAATAGGGCGAATGAGTGCACGGGATTAGACCCGAAACCGGGTGACCTAACCATGAGCAGGCTGAAGCGACGGTAACACGTCGTGGAGGGCCGAACCAGGGTACGCTGCAAAGTGCTTGGATGACTTGTGGTTAGCGGTGAAATGCCAATCGAACTCGGAGATAGCTGGTTCTCCTCGAAACAGTTTTAGGACTGGCGTCATGTAGTAGCAGTCGGGGGTAGAGCTCTGTAAAGGACTGGGGCTGGCAACGGTACCCACCCTTAACAAACTACGAATACCGACTGTGGAATCATGGCAGTTAGAACGGCGGAGCTAAGTTCGTCGCTCAAAAGGGAAACAGCCCAGACCATCGTCTAAGGTCCCTAAATTTACGTTAAGTGGGAAACAAGGTGAGATTTCTTAAACAGCTAGGATGTTGGCTTAGAAGCAGCCATTCATTTAAAGAGTGCGTAACAGCTCACTAGTCAAGAGATCTTGCGTGGAAAATGTAACGGGGCTAAACGTAATACCGAAGACATGGATTGTATGTTTTGTATACAGTGGTAGAGGAGCGTTCCTATCAGCAGTGAAGCAGTATTGTGAAGTATTGTGGAGCGGTAGGAAGTGAGAATGCTGGAATGAGTAACCATAAGAGAGGTGAGAATCCTCTCGGCCGTAAGAGCAAGGTTTCCTGAGCCATGGTAATCATCTCAGGGTTAGTCGGGCCTAAGCCGAGGCGCATAGCGTAGGCGATGGACATCAGGTTAATATTCCTGAACCGGTATATACTTGTATGCTATTCACGGCGAGATATCCGGAGCGGATTCATGGTTTATCCGTCCAACCTCGCGGGAACGCGAAGGGAGTGAAAGTTACCCTTTTGGGTGACGATTCTGGAAAAGGCGCTGGCAAGAAAAGTAGACATACGCGTGGTATATGCCGCCCGTACCGCAAACCAACACAGGTGCTCGAGTCGAGTAGACTCAGGCTTAC